>NZ_LNBE01000003.1:1571277-1885533 GCF_001445655.1 Streptomyces roseifaciens | reverse complement strand
TGGGGCACGCAGGAGGTCGTCACGGCCGTGTCCGGGCCGGGGAAGACGTCGTCTCCGGCCCGGTCGGGGAGCGGGGCCGGGACGAAGGCCTCGACCATGGCCCGGAAGTGCTGCAGGTACTTGGGCGCGTAGGGCGGCTCGTATCCCAGCTCGTCCCAGCGGTGCCGCTGCAGTGCGAGGTCGATGACCCGCAGGACGAAGTCCTTGGCCTCGGCCCGCTCGGACGGGGTGTCCCCCCAGTCGATGTCCTCCAGGTCGAAGCCGACCACGCCTCGCCCCATCACGTTCTGGTCCTGCAGAGCCAGCAGCGAGGCGAAGCGGAAGTCCCAGGGGCGGTCCGCCAGTTCCGATACCGCCAGCCACAGCACGTCGACGAAGACGGCCGTCCCGCCGTTGGACATGCAGAGGCTGTCCCCCGCCCCGCCGAACTCATTACCCATGCCGCCACCCTAAACACCGGGTCCCCGGAGCCCGTCGGCCGTCCGGCTATCCGGCTGCATCTCGTCGTGCGAGCCCTCTTGCGTAGCACGCATCACACCCGTCAGGGTCACTAACCGAAGTCAGCGAGGTTCACGTACGCGCCGCAGCTCACATCAGCCCCTTGTGTCCAGGAGGACCGATGCACGAGTCAGCCCCGCAGAACCCCAGGCACCTTGATCACGTCGATCACCCCGATCACGTCGATCACCTTGAGAGCCCCAGTCCCCACACCTCCGTCGAGGGCCGGGAGCAGACCCCCGATGTCAGCCGCCGCCTCGTCCTGAAGTCCGCGGGCGCGGCGGGCGCCGGTGCGGGCCTGGGCCTCGGGCTGGCCCAGGCGACAGCCTCCCCCGCCGCAGCAGCAGCGGCGCCGCGGCGCCAGGGCGAGACCATGATCGGAGTGCCGTTCGAGCGGCGCAGCACGGTGCGGGTCGGGATCGTCGGGCTGGGGAACCGCGGCAGCGCGATGACGGAGCTGTTCCTGGCGGTGCCCGGGGTGCGCGTGGTGGCGCTGTGCGACACGGTGCGGGCGAAGGCGGAGAAGGTCGCGGCCAAGGTCAGGTCGGCCGGCCAGCCGGCGCCTGCGCTCTACACCAAGGGCGAGGACGACTTCCGGCAGCTGTGCGGGCGCGGCGACGTCGACTTCGTGTACGTGGCCACGCCGTGGGAGTGGCACTTCCCGATGGCCGAGGCGGCCCTGACCGCGGGCAAGCACGTCGGGGTGGAGTGTCCGGCCGCCATGGAACTCGATCAGCTGTGGCGCCTGGTGGACCTGTCCGAGCGCACGCGGCGGCACTGCATGCAGCTGGAGAACTGCTGCTACGGCAGGAACGAGATGCGCGTGCTGCGCATGGCTCACGCGGGGAAGTTCGGCGAGCTGCTGCACGGGGCGGGGGCCTACATCCACGACCTGCGGGAGCTGATGTTCTCGCCGACGTACTACGAGGGGCCGTGGCGGCGGCGGTGGCACACCCGGCTGCGAGGGGACGTCTACCCCACTCACGGCTTCGCGCCGGTCGCCAACTACATGGACGTCAACCGCGGGGACCGGGCCGTGCGGATCACGACGTTCGGCTCCCCCGCCGCAGGCCTGGCCGCCTACCGCGCGCAGCACATGCCGCCCGGCGATGCGAGCTGGAAGGAGACGTACGTCGGCAGCGACATGTCGGTCAGCCTCGTGCAGACGGCGCGGGGGCGTGTGATCCGCCTGGAGCACGCGGTCAGCAACCCCCACCCCTACAGCCGCGTGAACGCGCTGGGCGGCACGAAGGGGGCGTTCGAGGACTACCCGCCGCGGATCTATCTGGAGCCGGAGATGTCCGGGGACGAGTGGGGCGACTTCGGGGCGTACGCGGAGTGGGACCACTGGCTGTGGAAGGAGCACGCGAACCCGCCGGGCGGGCACGGCGGCATGGACTACATCATGATCTTCCGGCTCATGCAGTGCATGCAGCAGGGGCTGGTGCCCGATTTCGACGTCTACGACGCGGCGACGTGGAGCGCGCCGGTTCCGCTGAGCCACGCCTCCATCAAGGCGAAGGGCGCGCCGCAGGAGATCCCGGACTTCACGCGGGGGCAGTGGCGCGCCGGGCGGCCGGGGGTGGACTCGGCGAAGCCGTAGCGGGCGGGCGGGCAGCGGACGGCAGGCATGCGAAGAGGCGCCCGCCCCGGTCTCCCGGGTCGGGCGCCTCTCGTCGTTCTCAGCCGGTCAGGACCGGCGGGGCTTCACCCGGTCAGGACTGACCGGCCTCCGCACGGGCGAGCTCGTTCTCGCGCTGGGTCTTTGCGACCCGGCCGCGCACGAGGAACCAGCCGGCGACCAGCATCGCCGCGATGATCGGCAGGCACAGCACCGTGGTGCGGCCGGCGCCGGGCTCGGACGCCATGATGCCGAGCACGCCGGCCAGGAAGATCAGGGTGACGATCTGGGTGTACGGCGCCCAGGGGAGCTTGTAGCCGGGGCGGGTGACCCGGCCCTCCTTGGAGCGGCGGTAGAAGAGCAGGGAGCAGACCATGATCATGCCCCAGGTGCCGATGATGCCGATCGCGGCGAAGTTCAGCACGATCTCGAAGGCGTCCGCCGGGACGACGAAGTTCAGACCGACACCGAGGACACAGAAGAACGCGGTGAGCAGGATGCCGCCGTAGGGCACCTGGCCCTTGTTCATCAGGCCGGTGAACTTCGGCGCGGAGCCCGACATCGCCATCGAGCGCAGGATGCGGCCGGTGGAGTACAGGCCGGAGTTCAGGCTGGAGAGGGCGGCGGTGAGGACCACGAGGTTCATCACGCCGGCCGCGTACGGCACGCCGATCTTCGACAGGACGGTGACGAACGGGCTCTCGCCGGCGACGTACTCGGTGAAGGGGAGCAGCAGCGCGAGCAGCACGACCGAGCCCACGTAGAACAGGCCGACACGCCACATGATCGAGTTGATCGCCTTCGGCATGATCTTCTCGGGGTTCTTGGTCTCACCCGCGGCCACACCGCACAGCTCGACGGAGGCGTAGGCGAAGACGACGCCCTGGATGACGAGCAGCATCGGCATGACACCGGTCGGGAAGATGCCGCCGTGGTCGGTGATGTTCGCCAGGCCCGGGGTCGAGTCGCCGACGCTGTGCTGGCTGGCCAGCAGGAAGATGCCGACGACCATGAAGAGGGTGATCGCGGCGACCTTGATGATCGCGAACCAGAACTCCATCTCGCCGAAGTACTTCACCGAGATCAGGTTCACGGTGAGCACGACCGCGAGGGCGATCAGCGCGAGGACCCACTGGGGGATGTCGCTGAACATTCCCCAGTAGTGCGTGTAGGTGGCCACGGCGGTGATGTCCGCGATGCCGGTGGTGGCCCAGTTCAGGAAGTAGAGCCAGCCGGCGGTGAAGGCGCCCTTCTCGCCCATGAACTCACGGGCGTAGGAGACGAAGGCTCCGGAGGAGGGGCGGTAGAGCACGAGCTCGCCGAGCGCACGCACGACGAAGAAGGCGAAGAGGCCGCACACCGCGTAGGCGATGAAGAGGGACGGACCGGCACTGTGGAGACGGCCACCGGCACCGAGGAAGAGTCCGGTGCCGATCGCTCCACCAATGGCGATCATGTTGACGTGGCGGGACTTGAGGTCCTTGCTGTACCCGGCATCGCCGGCGTCCACGTGCGTGGAGGCCGTCGGCGCCGCCGTGGCGGCGGGCTGGGGTTCGGCCGCAGTGAGGGTGCGGTCACTCATGTGGTTCTTCGCCTTCGCTGGAGGGGGCAGGACCGGGACGCGGTGGTGCTCGGAGGGGGAGCGACCCGGTTACCCGGAGGGCCGGCTGGCGACGCCGGTCTTCTCCGAGGGGTGAAGCGATGCCCGCCGGCCTGTGGCCGGGGTGCCTCCGGCTGCCTGTGGGCAGCCCCAGGAGGGGTCTGCCGGGAGGGCAGGCCGGTAGGCGCGGGCGTGGGGGTGCGTGGCCCGGGGAGGACGGTGCTTCCGTCATCGCCCTGGGCGCTGCAGGTGGCGCGGGGAGGTCAGCCCTTTAAGGGCCGCCGCCGGCCGGGTGTCGTCGTGCGACGGGCCGGCCTGCCGTGGGGCGTGTGCGCCCCGTGGCACGGCATGGCGCCGGGGCGCTGCTGCGCCTCGGTGCTCGGCCGGCTGTCGGTGGACTCCATGCCGTGAATGGTGTGAGGCGTGTAAGGGCGCCGTCAAGAGTTCACAGGGAATTGATATTTCCGCCGGTAAGCGCTCGGTCTGCGCTGGTCAGAGTGCGCAGGACGGGCATTTTCCAGACATACAAAGGGATTCGCGCAGCACGAATGGCACGGCGGTACATGACCGTTTTCGCGCCATACCCCTGACCGATGTGATCAAGGCCACACGTCCGTGATCTTGCATTACTTGCCCCAGGCAAAACGTGCTGGTTACACGGAGCAGGGGCGGACGTCCGGCCCGGACGGAAGCGGGAGGAATGCGGAGGGAGCCGACACGGGGACGGCCGGGCAGCCGGACGGGTGGACCTGGGAGCGCGCGGGCGCGCGGGACGCGGCGGCGGCACGGCAGCGACTTACATTGGCCGCCACAGAAGCTCGAACGGCGGAGGTGTCCACCCATGCAGGTCGCCGGCTGGCACGTAGAAATCGAATTCGACGAGGACGAATCCCACACCCGGGCCGCCGCCCTCCTCCGGCTGCGCGACGGCACGGAGCTCCGCGCGCGCACCTCCTCCACTCGCGACCCGCAGGACCCGAACGAGCCCCGCATCGGCGAGGAGATCGCCGGCGCCCGTGCGCTCCGCGACCTCGCCGAACAGCTCGAACTCAAGGGGCGCGCCGAGGCCAGGAACCTCACCAAGCAGTAGCCCCGGCGGCGCCCGGCGAGGAGCCCCGGGAGCGAGGGGCGACCCGTGAGATCCGGCCGATCCACCGGCATATGCGAGCGGGCGACGCCGGGGCCGGAAGGGCTGGTTCAGCTGCGGAGCGGCCTCCGGCAGGGGCTGACGGCCAGAGGTCCCGGGGCGCGTGTGGTCGGCGTGAATGCATCGCCGGCCACACGCCTTTACCTTGCATATATTGCCGCATGACTATCTCTTGACCTAATCTCCCGATGTCACCTGACGGCACATCAACAGCAGCCGTAGGCACAGGGATCCACAGCAAAAAGGCCCTGGGGGCGCGCCATGCGACGGCGTGCCCCCAGGGCCTCCGGTCAGCGCACGCTCCCCGTTGCCGCTGCGGGCTTCCGTCAAAGACAGCGGCCGCAACGGGTCCGACACACGCCAACCCAGTCCTCGGAGGGTACCGTGAACCACCCCGCCCGGCTACGCGACGCCATCGCCTCGGACGGCACCACCCCGCTCATCGGCATCTTCGACATGTTCTCCGCCTCCGTGGCGGCCCAGCACTACGACGGCATGTTCGTCTCCGGATTCGGATTCGCCGCCTCCCACTACGGGCTCCCCGACATTGGCTTCATAGCCTGGCCCGACATCGTCGCCTTCGTGCAGCGGCTGCGCCTCGCCTTCCCCGCCCAGCACCTGCTCGTCGACATCGACGACGGTTACGTCGACCCCGAGACCGCCTGCCACGCCGTCCAGCAGCTCGAGGCCGTCGGCGCCTCGGGCGTGATCCTCGAGGACCAGCAGCGTCCGCGGCGCTGCGGTCACGTCGACGGCAAGCAGATCCTTCCCCTGCAGGAGTACCTGGACAAGCTCGACATGGTCCTCGACTCCCGCCGCGACCTCGTCGTCGTCGCCCGTACCGACGCCACGGAGGAGGACGAGATCCTGCGCCGCGCGAAGGCCCTGGCCGCCACCGACGCGGACGTCCTGCTCGTCGACGGCGTCCGCAGCGTCGACTGGATCCGCAAGGTCCGGGACGTCATCGGGGACAAGCCGCTGCTGTTCAACCAGATCGCCGGCGGCAAGTCGCCCCGGCTCTCGCTGCCGGAGCTGACCGGGCTCGGCGTCGACGTGGCGATCTACAGCACCCCCTGCCTCTTCGCCGCGCAGTCGGCCATGGACCAGGCGCTGACGGAGCTCAGGACACGGGACGGACGGCTGCCCGAGCACACCGCTTCCAGCATCGGCGTCGCCGAGTGCCTGACGCTGCTGGAGAAGAACATCAGCCGCCACCACGACCGGTCCCTGATCACTGCGGCGACCGCCCGCTGAGCCGTCCCCGACCGGCCCGGGGCCGGGTCCTTCCCCTCGGCCCGGCCCCGGGCTCCGCCCTGCGACCGCCTCCGCCCCGCCGCCCGCCACCGCCCGCCGCCGCCGCCCACCCGGTGAACCGGTAGGGGCCTCCGGTGAACCGGCGGGGGGCGCGGCGGCGTCTGAAGAACTGCCCCTGCTCCCGGCCGGGGCCGCGCACCGCCCTGCCGGCGGTACGTTCGATGCTGCGGACACAGCAGGCGATGGGCAGGGGACGACAGACCGTGAGCCGGACCGGAACCACAGACAGCGCGGCGGCGGGTCCTTCGGGGATACGCCGGGGGGCCGTTCCCGCCCCCGTATCCCCGTCTGCGCCCGCATCCCCGCCCGCGCCCGTCGCCGGGCTGCGCCCGGAGGGCGTGGTCGACCTGCGGGCCCCGGGCAGCCGGGCTCCGGCGGTGCTGTCGTACCCGGCGGGGTCGGTCGTCGTGGTGTCGGGGCTGCCCGGCAGCGGCAAGAGCACCCTGCTGCGGCGCTGGTCGCCCGCGGCTCCCGCCGTCGATCCGCGCACCGCCCACGAGAGGTGGGAGGCGCGCATGCCCGACCGGTTGCCGTACGCGCTCTACCGCCCCTGCGCCCGCCTGGAGCACTTCTTCCGGATCCGTGCAGCGGTACGCAGCGGGCGGCCGGTTCTGGTGCACGACTGCGGAAGCCGCCCCTGGATGCGGCGCTGGCTGGCCCGTGAAGCCGGGCTCCGCGGCCACCAGCTGCACCTGGTGCTGCTGGACGTGGGGACGGCGCAGGCGCTGGAAGGGCAGCGGGCGCGGGGTCGCTGGGTCCGCGAGCGCGTCTTCACCCGGCACGATCGAGGTCTCCGCAAGCTGCTCCGCGCCCTGGACGCCGCACCCGGACGCGGCGAGGGCAACGGAGCGGTGCCGGCGGACGTCGCGGAGGCCGCGTCCCTGGTGCTCCTGGGCGCCGGCACCCGCGAGCACGTCTCCGCGCTGGAATTCCGGGACTCCCGGGTCTCCCGGGAGCTTCGGACCGACCGCTCCGTGACTCAGTAGCGCAGGACCGCGGCGAGGCGGTCCTCCCCGGCGAGCGTGTCGTCCGGGAGGAACTCGACGTCCGCGCCGCTGTCGAGCGCGCTCTCCACGATCTCGTCCACGGCGTCCTCGTGGAGGGAGGGATCCGCACTGAGGGGTTCGACAGGGGCCTCCACCAGCTGGGGGTGCCCGCCGTTGCCGTCCGTGCGGACGGCCGCCTGGTAGTGGTCCTCGACCGCGAGGAGGGCCACCCGGCCCTGCCGCACGGTCTGCCAGATCTCGTCGAGACCCGAGGTGAAGCGGCGTGCCCCGCGCGCGTCGCTCAGCCGCTGCAGCACGTCGTCCCGGCGGGCCTGGCGGCGTTCCGCGAAGGCCGGGCGGAGCAGTTCCAGGAGGTCGTGGCCCCTCTTGCCGGGGGCGCCGCCGCTCTCGACCTCGGCGGTGATCACCCGGTTGGGGAGGGCTTCCCTGAAGTGCGAGGTGAGCTCGCGCAGGCCCACCACGTACAGCGGGCGGGGGTGCTGTTCGAGGACGCGGGTGAGAGCGGCGGCGACCGTGCGCAGGTACTGCCGCTCGCGCTCGACGTGGCCCTCCTCGCGGACGGGCATGTCGAAGTGCCGGCCCGGCATGGCGTCCTGGTGATCGGGCAGGGCGGGTTGCACGGGGAAGCCGTTCGCGTCGGCCTCGGCGAGGGCGTCGCCGGCGCCGTCCCACAGCCGCGCCTCGCCCTTGGAGAGGGCGAGGGCCCAGTAGGGCTCCTCCACGCGGACGGCGGCCACGAGGTTGCGGGTGAGGAACGTCTTGGCGATCACCACGCGCTGGGGCACCGCGCGCGGCACGTACCAGACGTGGTGCTCGCCGGGGGCCACGAGGACGAGCAGCCCGTCGCTCGCGTGCGTCAGATCCACTTCGGCGACGGCGGCGTCCAGGTGCGACTCGACGTCCATCCGGGCGGCGCGGGAGACCCCCGCGTCCTCGGCCAGCCGGCGCTTGGCCTCCGCGACGGTGTTCCGCAGCCGGACGGGATCCTCGGGGCTGAAGGGGTCGCGCCGGGTCGTCGGCACGAGCAGCGACACCGCCGGGTAGGGACGCGGTCCCCGCAGATCACGGAGGATCTCGTCGGTCAGGTCGCCGATGTCCATGGGTGTTCTCCTACCGCCTGCAGCCTCCGGGACCATTACAGATCAGCAGAAATGCCGTATCCCAGCCACTCCAGCGCCACCAAACGAACCACTTCCGGCGGGCGGCGTAAGACTTTCGTCATCAGTTTTCGGGAGCGCCGGACCGGCTGGAAACCGTCGTAAGGAGTGAGTGGACACGCCGGCTTTTCGGAGGCAGAGATGGGACGTGTACGACGGGTGCTGCGCAAGCCGGCCGTCATCGGGGTACTGATCGCGGGGGCTCTCGCGCTGGCCGTGGGCCTGGTGTGGTTCCAGCCGTGGAAACTGTGGGTGGACGAGACCGTGCGGGAGTCCGTCCCGGCGGTCACCGGCGCCGGGCGGCCGGACGGCACCGGTGGTGTGCGGACGCTGGCCACCGGTGAGCTGATCAGCCACGAGCACCGCACCAGCGGGACGGTGCGCATCCTCCAGCTGCCCGACGGGACGCGCACCCTGCGCCTGGAGAACCTCGACACCAGCAACGGCCCCGAGCTGAAGGTCCTGATCAGCGACGCCCCCGTGAAGCCCGGGCGCGAGGGCTGGCACGTCTTCGACGACGGCGCGCATGTCAGCCTGGGCTCGCTCAAGGGGAACAAGGGCGACCAGAACTACGCCCTGCCCGCGGGCGTGGACCTCAACCGCTACACCAGCGTCAGCATCTGGTGCGACCGCTTCGACGTCTCGTTCGGGGCGACCGCCCTCACCCGCGCCTGACCGTCAGGCTGGGGGCACCCGGTCCGGCGCGCGCCGTACGCGCCGGGTCGGGCCTTCCGGTGCGGACTAGTGCTCCGGGCTCTCCGTGGCCGCCAGGGCGACCAGGGCCTGCAGCCCGCCGGAGGCGAGGGCGCGGCGCTGGCGGTCGGCCGGGGCGCCGCGGTCGAGGAAGAGCCGCAGCAGGCGGTTGACCTCGCGCGTGTCCCCGGCCTCGTCCAGGGCGGGGGTGATGTGTGCGAGGAGGTCGCCGACCGCCTCGCCGGGGCCGCGGCGCCGGCCGTGGGCGTCGATCAGGCCTCGGTGCAGCCCGTACCGGGCGGCATGCCAGTTGGCCGCGTGGAGCATCTCCGGCGGGCACGGTGCGAGCGGCACGCCCTCCCGATCCTCGCGCAGGGCCGTGGCCACCAGAGCACGCACGATCCCGGCGAAGAGGACCGCGTCCTCGACGGTGAGCTGTACGTCCAGGGCCCGCACTTCGAGGGTGGGGTAGCGCTCGGAGACCCGCGCCTGCCAGTAGAGCTGCCCCGTGTCCAGGATCGCTCCGGCTCTGAGCAGGGCGCCGACGCGGCGGTCGTAGTCGCCGGGCCCCTCGAACTGCGGCGGCGGGCCGCTGACCGGCCAGCGGCCGAAGACCACCGTCCGCCAGCTGGCGAACCCGGTGTCCCTCCCCCGCCACAGCGGGGAGTTCGCCCCCATGGCCACCAGTACCGGCAGCCAGGGCCGCAGCCGGTTCAGCGCACCCACCGCCCGGGCGCGGTCCGGCACCCCCACGTGCACGTGCATGCCGTTGACGAGCTGCTCGTCGACCAGACGCGCCCCCTGCGCCTGGAGCGCCTGGTAACGCTCCCCCTCGGTGACCGCGACCGGCGCACCCCCGGCCAGCGGCGCGGTTCCGCAGGCCACGGGCCGGCAGCCCGCCTTCTGCGCGGCGGCGCCGATCGCACGGCGCAGCCGCAGCAGGTGCCCGCCGACCTCGGCCAGGCCGGTACAGACCGGAGTGGCAGCCTCCAACTGGGCCTGCAGCAGTTCGGTCTGGACCTCCCGCGCCTCGGTCATCGCCTCCATGCCGGACGCCGCACGCACTGCGTCCGCCAGCGGCACCGGCAGCGCCGTGACGGGGTCCAGGAGCAGGTACTCCTCCTCCACCCCCATCGTGATCATGCGTCCATCCGCCCTCTCGTCCGCACGGCCGCGCCGGAACCCCGGATCCCGGTGCGGGAGGGGCCCGGCTGCTGCAGGTGTGCCCGGTGGCCGCGGCCGGTAACAGCGGCTGCTCCAGATGCGCGACGGGCCCGGGCCGGCCGGTCCGGACAGGCCGACGGCCCCGTTCCGGCCAATACTGAGCCTTGCGGGAGATACCTGCGGCACGGAGCAGAGGGAGACGCCGGTGCGGGAGATAGCCACCGTGATCGACATCGCCGCCACACCCGAGCGGGTCTGGCAGGTCCTGACGGACCTGCCGCGCTACGAGGAGTGGAATCCCTTCATCCGGCATGCCTCGGGAACGGCCGCCCCCGGCCGGCGGCTGAAGCTGAGGGTGTTCCCCACCGGCAGACGGCCGATGACCTTCCGCCCGACGGTCAAGGCCGCAGCCCCCGCCGAGGAGCTGCGCTGGCTCGGCCGGACCGTGCTGCCCGGCCTGTTCAGCGGCGAACACCGCTTCGTCCTCACGGACCTGGACGGGGGCGGCACCCGCGTCGTGCAGAGCGAGAAGTTCACCGGCCTGCTGGTGCCCTTCCTGCGCCGGAGCATCACCGCCACCGTCACGGACTTCGAGGCCCTCAACAAAGCATTGAAGAAACGGGCGGAGACGGCGCATGGCCCCCGGGACGAGGCCCTCCCCCGGCCTTGACGCCGGTCACCCCCGGCGCCGCTTCCACAGGACGGCGGTCGACAGGGTGAAGAGCAGCAGGTTCCCCACGCTGAGCGCCGCGCCCTGCACCGCGGTTCCCGCAGCCCCCGGCAGTGCCTTGGTCAGGAGCATGCCGACGGGGATGAAGACCAGGGGGTTCGCCACGCACATCCACCGGGGGAAGGCCGTCCCCCCGCGCAGGATGCAGGCGGCCATCCATACGGACCCGGCCACCCAGCACACCAGGAGCACCACGTAGGGGATGAACAGCACCGTGGCGATGTCGCCCGGCAGCGCGATCAGGGCCTCGGAACGGGCGCCGGACTCGTGGACAGCCTTGGCGGCCTGCCCCCAGTAGTAGAAGGAGCCGTGGGCGAACGGGGCCAGTGCGAAGCCGGCGGTCAGCAGCAGATACGGCGGCAGGGACCACCGGCGCGGGGCGGGACTCAGGCCGTACCGCAGGTGCCGGCACGCCACCAGATAGAGCGGACCGGTGAGGACGCCGAGCAGCGCTCCCCAGGCCAGCCGCGTCGTGGAGGCGGGCAGCATGGCCGCCAGCGAGTCACGGGCCGTGCCGTCGTACGAGGCCAGCAGGGGGTACTGGCCGGCGGTCCCCATGGGTTTGCCCAGCAGGAGAATGTCCCCGGCGAGCCAGGCGATCGAGGCCAGCACCCCCGAGAGCCCGGCGATGCGTATCCATCCGCTGCCTGCTCCGTCACCTGCGAGCGGTGACGGTGCGACGGACGGCGACTCGGCCACGTTGCTCGACGTCATGGGACGACCTCCCCGGTCAACTTAGGTGAGGCTAACCTATCTTGATCGCATCCGGAGGCCCAGGCCTTGCCGGCCGACCCCTGCCGGCCAGTCACTGCTGACCGGCCGTCAGGCCGTGCGCGGCAGCAGACAGTCCTCGAAGAAGGCCAGGGCGCGCAGGTGATACGAACGAGCGGCCCAGCCGAGGCTGATGTTGTGTCCGGCGGCCGGCTGACGGTCGAAGAGCACCTGCGCGCCGGCCGGGAAGGCCGTACGCATCGAGTCGATCGTCTCCTCGTCATGACGCCACCAGCCCTCGTGCTCGGCGAAGGTGAAGCGCACGGGAACACGGACCCGGGCGGCCAGTCCGGGGAACTCCTCGCCCCAGCGCAGGGCTTCGGCCGCTTCGCGCAGCGGCATCGGCGTCACCAGGGGCTTGACCGCGCGGAAGGCGCCCGGCGGGTAGAGGTCGAGGCGTCCCCAGTGCCGGCTCCAGGTCCTGCGGCTGTGGAAGGCCTGCGGGTCCTGGACGTCGACGGCGTAGCGGTGGCTGATCCCGGAGATGTCCGCTCCCAGGAATGCCGCGCCGCGGTCGTCGGCCAGAGCGTGCAGGGCCAGTTTGCCGCCGTAGGAGTGCGCGAGGAGGAACATGCCCGCGCCGGTGTCGTGGCGGCGCGCGTACTGGGCGAGCGCGGCGTGCAGCAGACCCGACTGCTCGGCCAGCGTGGCGCCCGTGGGGAAGCGCTCGGCGGACAGGCCGTAACCGGGGCGGTCGACCGCCACGACCGTGAAGCCGAGGCTCGCCCCCAGCGTGAGCAGCGACTGCCCGGGGTGAACACGGGCGTCGAAGTAGCCGGCCCGCATGCCGCCGCCGTGGACGGCGAAGACGGTGGCGCGCGGTGGAATCCACGGAGGCGGAGTGGCGATCAGGGCCGACAGTGCGACGCCCTCGGCATCCAGCACGGCGTCCCGGACGCGGACGTCGGGGACCACGGGGTACAGCTCCTGCTGCTCACCCGATTCCGCCGGACCGGCCGGTCCGGGGCCGGCCGGATCGGGGAAGGCCGGATCGGGGAAGGCGGCGGCGACGGTGGCGGGTCCGGTTGTCTCGGTGCTCATGGGGTCTCCAGAACCGGTGGTCGGTGTGGCGGTCCGGGGCCCGGTGCGGCGGCCCGCAGGGGCCGCCGTGTCCGGGGCGGGGCGGGGCGAGCTGCGGAAGTTCAGTCCTTGATTTCGCAGATGACGGCGCCGGAGGAGACGGAGGCGCCGACCTCGGCGGTGATGCCCTTGACCGTGCCCGCGCGGTGCGCGTTCAGGGGCTGCTCCATCTTCATCGCCTCCAGGACCACGATGAGGTCGCCCTCGGCGACCTGCTGGCCGTCTTCGACGGCGACCTTGACGATGGTGCCCTGCATCGGGGAGGCGAGGGCGTCGCCGGAGACCGCGAAGCCGGACTTCTTGGCGGCGCGGCGCTTGGGCTTGGCCCCGCCGGGCGCAGTGGTGCGGGCGATGGCCATGCCGAGGGAGGAGGGGAGGGAGACTTCCAGGCGCTTGCCGCCGACCTCGACGACGACGGTCTCGCGGCCGGCTTCCTCGCCCTCTTCCTCGGCCGCCGCTCCGGCGAACGGCTCGATGGTGTTGACGAACTCGGTCTCGATCCACCGCGTGTGGACCCGGAAGGGGTCGGCGGTGAAGGCGGGGTCGGTCACCACGGCCTGGTGGAAGGGGATGGCCGTGGCCATGCCTTCCACCTTGAACTCGTTCAGTGCCCGCGCCGCCCGCTGCAGGGCCTGCTCACGCGTGGCACCGGTGACGATCAGCTTCGCCAGCAGCGAGTCCCACGCCGGGCCGATCACACTGCCCGACTCCACACCCGCATCCAGGCGCACACCCGGACCGGTCGGCGCATCGAAGCGGGTCACCGTGCCCGGAGCGGGCAGGAAGTTGCGGCCCGGGTCCTCACCGTTGATGCGGAACTCGAACGAGTGACCACGCAGCGGCGGGTCGTCGTAGCCGAGCTCCTCGCCGTCGGCGATGCGGAACATCTCGCGGACCAGGTCGATGCCGGTGACCTCTTCGGTGACCGGGTGCTCGACCTGCAGACGGGTGTTGACCTCCAGGAAGGAGATCGTGCCGTCCTGGCCGACGAGGAACTCGCACGTGCCCGCGCCCTCGTAACCGGCCTCGCGCAGGATCGCCTTCGAGGCACGGTAGAGCTCGGCGTTCTGCTCCGCCGACAGGAACGGCGCCGGAGCCTCCTCCACCAGCTTCTGGTGGCGGCGCTGCAGCGAGCAGTCACGCGTGGAGACGACCACCACGTTGCCGTGCTTGTCGGCCAGGCACTGCGTCTCGACGTGACGGGGCCGGTCCAGGTAGCGCTCGACGAAGCACTCCCCCCGCCCGAACGCCGCGACCGCCTCGCGGACGGCGGAGTCGTAGAGCTCGGGGACCTCCTCCAGCGTGCGGGCGACCTTCAGACCACGCCCGCCACCACCGAAAGCGGCCTTGATCGCGATCGGCAGGCCGTGTTCCTGCGCGAACGCCACGACCTCCTCCGCCCCCGCAACCGGGTCGGCGGTACCGGCCACCAGCGGCGCACCCGCACGCTGGGCGATGTGACGGGCCGCCACCTTGTCACCCAGATCCCGGATCGCCTGCGGCGGCGGACCGATCCACGTCAGACCCGCATCCAGCACGGCCTGCGCGAACTCGGCGTTCTCGGAAAGGAAGCCGTACCCGGGGTGAACGGCATCCGCCCCCGACTCGGCCGCCGCGGCAAGCACCTTGGCCACATCGAGGTAGCTCGTCGCCGGGGTGTCACCGCCCAGCGCATACGCCTCATCAGCAGCGCGGACATGCAGCGCGTCCCGGTCCGGATCCGCGTAGACCGCCACACTGGCAATCCCGGCATCCCGGCACGCGCGAGCTACGCGGACAGCGATTTCGCCACGGTTGGCGATGAGCACCTTGCGCACGATGAATGTCCTCTTTCAAAGACGATCGGAAGTCATCGGATGTCGGCAGACCCAATCAGAGAGCGGTCGAGGGGTGATCGACGAGTCGACGGCGAGGGAGGGGGCGTGTGCGGGCTCAGGCGCGCCCGAAGCGGAAGCCGACGCCGCGGATGGTGATGATCCAGCCTGCGGACCCGAGCTTGCCCCGCAGGCTGCTGACGTGGGTGTCGATCGTCCGGCCGGGGCGGGACCAGTAGTCGTCCCACACCTGGGTCATGAGCTGCTCGCGGGAGACGACCTTCTCGGGGCGGGACGCCAGCAGGTGGAGCAGGTCGAATTCCTTGCGGGTGACGTCGATCCGGCGTCCCCCCAGGCGCACTTCGCGCAGGTCGGGGTCGATGGTCAGCGCTCCGCTGGTGATGACCCCCGCCGAGGTGCGCGCTGCGGGGCGCGCACGGCGCATGACGGCTTCGATACGGGCCATCAGCTCGCGGAAGCCGTAGGGCTCGACGACGTAGTCGTCGGCGCCGGCCTGCAGACCGAGGACCCGGTCGAGCTCGCCGGCCAGGGCGGTCACGGCGATGATGGGGACCTCGCTGGCGGCTCTCAGGGCCCGGCAGACTTCCAGGCCGTCCAGATCGGGCAGTTCCGGATCCAGCAGGACCAGGTCCGCCGAACGGTACTCGGCGAGGGCGGCCTCCCCGGTGGCGACGGAGAAGGTCTCGCAGCCGTGGCGCTGCAGTCTCCGGGAAAGCGTCTCGGCGGACTGGGTGTCGCTGTCGACGACGAGGATCCGCAGGGTCTCGCCCGGCCGCGTCAGGGCCGGGGCCCGGTCTGCAGGGTGCCCGGCCCTCGGCCCGGGCACACGACGCCGGGACGCTTCCCCGGCGTGCGCATCGACAAGGGTGCTGACCTGCTGATCCATCGCTGCTCCTGCACGTTCGCGCGGCGACGATGCCGCGAACAACCGTTCACCGCGACATTACAAACCGGGCTGTCGGTTTGTCAAAGAACTAATCGGGTGCTACGTCGCCTCTCGCATCAAAAGCCGCATTTCGGTCACGAGCGAACGGCGCAGGCTGAAAGGTTGAGGCAACTTGCCCTTCAGTAAGAGGATTTACCGGCATCCACGAGAAGGCGACCCCCTTACGTCACTCCCCCGGTCGGCACGGTGTGCAACCCGAGAGGTACGGCCTGTACGGACCCCTGGACGCCAGATACCTCACCTAACGCCTATACCGGGCAGTGGCAGTAGAAATAAAACCAGTTAGTTGGTTTCATGTGGCCCATGACGTGCCCCATGACGTTGTCCCCCAGGAGTTGCCGGTGACGAAGCAAGAACGGGCCATGAACACCCGGCACGCATTGATCCGCTCCGCAGCCCAGGCCTTCGACCAGTTCGGCTACACCCGCGCCAAGCTCGCCGGCATCAGCGCCGGCGCCGGGGTGAGCTCGGGCGCCCTGCACTTCCACTTCGACACCAAGGCGGCCATGGCCGCGGCCGTGGAGTCCGAAGCCGCCCGGACCCTGCACGCCCTGGCCCGGCACGCCCACCGCAAGAGCCCCTCCCCCCTGCAGGCGCTCGTCGACTCGTCGCACGTCATCGCCCAGCAGCTGCGGTGGGACGTCGTGGTGCGCGCGGGTTTCCACCTCAACTGCCGTACCGCGCACCACTCCGAGACGAATCTGCGCCAGGAGTGGCTCGAGTGCGTCCGCCGCACGCTGGAACGGTCCGCGACCCACGGGCAGACACCGCCGCAGGCCGTGCGGGAGGAGCTGACCGCCGCGGTCGTGGGGGCGACCGCCGGATTCGAGGCCCTGGCACGTCACGACCGCAGCTGGCTCTCACGCCAGACCCTCACCGGCCTCTGGCACACTCTGCTGCCGCAGCTGGCAACGCCCAAGGCACTGACCCAACTGCAGCCCGCCGGCACGGAATCCGTCATCAACGCGACCGGCACCACCGCCGACCGGCCCGCCGGGGCCGAGGCGCTCCGCGGCTGAGCTCCCGCAGCGCCACGTCGGACGGAGAACGGCAGCCGCGCCCCCGCAACCGACCACCAGGCCCGCAATGCACATTGCGGGCCTTTGTCGTTCCCTTGAAAGCATGGAGAAACCAACCGTGCGGTTTCTCCTTCGGCTGCGCCCGGCCGCCTTCCCGGTGGACCATTCACCCAGGTCACGGGATGAGTATGGGATTCCCGTCGAGCCTTGACAAACAGGATGGCCGGTTTGTTAGCGTCCCTGACGTCGGATCACCCGAGGCCCCGCCCGTCACGAGCAGCGGCTCCGGGACAGCTTTCCGATGCCGTGCCGGGAGGAACGAGGGGGGCTCGTGTCCATCGGCACCGGGCGCCCGCGCCGGCATCGGCCACAAACACAGGGGGAAGCGTGGACGTCGTCATCCGTGGCAGCGCGGAGAGCCTGTCCTCCATGCGGCAGCGGTCCTGCACAGCCCGCCGCCGGCACATCTCCTGCCCGCCCGGCCTCACCGCCGGGGGAACGCCTCGGTCGTCACGACGCGGCGGACGCCGCTTCCTGCTCGCGCTGGGCCCGGTGCGCGTCCCAGACCCGCGTCCCGCGGTCGGGGGCCGTGTCCAGCGCCCGCAGTGCACCCGGCACCGCGATGCCCGGCAGGATCGTGTCGTAGAGCAGCGCGACCCGCTCCTCCAGGGAGTCGCCCCCGTCCAGCGCCGTCGAGAGGACCTCGACGCCCGTCCAGGCGCTCACGAACAGCACGGCGATCCGGTCCGTGTCGACATGGGGCAGCAGCTCCCCCTGCTCCTTCGCCGCGGCCAGCTGCCCCGCGATGAAGGAGATCCACCCCGGCCAGGACGTGCCGAACAGGTCCCGCGCCTTGCGGTCGGCCGACAGCCGGATCGCGGCGCTCAGCAGGGGCTCCCTGGGCAGCCGGTGCGCCAGCACCATGCCGACGTCCACCCACTCCTGCAGGCGCGACTCCTGGGGCATGACGCCTTCGGTCGTCAACGCCTCGCTCAGGACGCCGCGCGCCAGCTCCTCCTTGGAGGCGAAGTGGAAGTACAGCGCACCCTTGGTCACGCCCGCGCGCCCGAGGATCTCCGCGATCGTCGCCGACTCGTATCCGTATTCGTCGAAGACCTCGCCCGCCGCCTCGAGAATGAGACGGCGCGTGTGAATCGCCCGCGCCTGCTTCGCCATTGATTACCTCCCAATCACCGACAGCCAACCGCTACAAGACCGCTCACCCGGCAGGATCGCCGGGCGCAGCCGGACGGGACCGGGCAGGGCCCGCGGACAACGGCCTGAGCAAGCACGACGACACCGGCGCACCGGCGGAACCTGCGGTCCGCCCCCGGTGCGGCGAATCCGGGGTCTTCCTCACCCGGCCCGCCGGGCGGCCGGCTCCATACCCTGCCACCCACCCATAAAGCAAACCGGATAGTACGTATCTTATCACCGAGCCGGCTAACCACCGGGACGCACGAATCCACTTCGAGGAGAGACGTGTCTCAGATCCTGCTCAGCCCCGCTCCCCGTGCCGACCAGAGCACCCAGCAGCACGCCGACCGGTCCGTCCCGTGCCGGAACGTCCGGCTGCAGGCCGATCGGATCGATGCGTCCGGCCGGCTCCGCGCCTCAGCCGCAGACCTTAGCGCCGAGGACTCGCGGGCCGGTAACGGTGCCGGCGACACCGCCGACGGCTCCGGGGCCGGCGGCAGCGGCCGCGTCGCCAAGGAGCTGGTGCACCTGAGCTTCGACGACGCCGTGTACCTGACCGGCTGCGAGCAGCAGGACGCCACCCATTACACCGTCTCCGCGGTCTGGCCCGCCCACACGGCCCACCGCATACCCGGCCACGGCACCCACTACGAGACCCTCACCGTCGCCCAGACCATTCGCCAGGCCGGTCTCTTCCTCGCCCACACCGCCTACGCGGCCCCGCTGGACCACGCCACTCTCCTGCGCACCTTCTCCTACACCCTCAACCCCGACGCCGCCGTCGACACCCACCGGGCGACGCCGCTGCACGTCAACATCACGGCCACCCCCACGACGCGCAACAAGCGCACCACCGCCCTCCACCTCCACATGACCGTCACCGCCGCCGGGTCCGGCGACGCCGGCGACGAGGCCTCCGAGACCGTTCTCGCCACGGGCGAGACCGACTTCGAGTGGATTCCCCCCATGGTCTACCGCCGCCTCCGGGGTGCGTACCACCGGCCGCCCACGACCCTGCCGCCCGTCACGCCGCCGCTCCCGCCCGTGCAGGTCGGCCGCACCACGCCCGACGAGGTCGTGCTCAGCCCCACGGCGCAGCCCCGCACCTGGCAGCTGCGCCACACCTTCGACAACACCGTCCTCTACGACCACGCCGTCGACCACGTCCCCGGACTCGTGCTCATCGAGGCCGCCAACCAGGGCGCGTACACCGTCACCGCACCCGTCACCGAGGCCGTCACCGCAGGCACGGACGCGGCCACGGACGTGGATCCGTGCGCCTGCGCCCCGGACGCCGCGGGCACCGGCTACCGGCCCCAGCCCACCGCCACGCACACCACGTTCCACCGGTACGCGGAGTTCGACGCCCCC
Organism: Streptomyces roseifaciens; assembly: GCF_001445655.1. Lineage (NCBI taxonomy): Bacteria > Bacillati > Actinomycetota > Actinomycetes > Kitasatosporales > Streptomycetaceae > Streptomyces > Streptomyces roseifaciens. The sequence continues at coordinate 1,866,383 of NZ_LNBE01000003.1, read as the reverse complement.
ATCACCCTCACGACCGAGACCCGTACTACCTCGCACACCGTCACCCACACGACCGTCGGGCTCCAGAACGACCAGCCCGTCTTCACCACCACGCACACCGCTCCCGCGCCCGTCGCCTGACGAGGTGGGGGCAAGCGACGCAAGGCGGGGCAAGACGCACCACAGCGGAACACGGGCGGAGCCCGGCAGCCGGATCAGGCCGCCGGGCTCCGCCCGTGTCACACCGCCGCGCAGCGTCACACCATCGTGAATCCGCCGTCCACGGGCAGCACCGCTCCCGTCACGAACGACGCCCGGTCGCTGCACAGCCAGGCCGCGGCCTCCGCGATCTCGGCCGGCTCGGCCGTGCGCGCCTGCGGCGTCAAGCGGTGGAGCTCGGGCTCGATGTGCGGGTTGCGCTCGAACCAGCCGGCGATGATCTCGCTCCGCGTCGTCCCCGGCGCGACCGTGTTCACCCGGATGCCGTGCGGCGCGTACTCGGCCGCCGCCGCCTTCGTCAGGCCGATCACCGCGTGCTTCGACGCGATGTACGGTGCGGCGGCGGGTATCGCCAGCATTCCGGCGACGCTGCTGTTGTTGACGACGGATCCGCCCGATCCGGCCTCCACCATGGCCGCGAGTTCGTGCCGCATCACGTTCCAGACGCCCCGGACGTTCGTATCCATGATCGCGTCATAGGCGTCGTCCTTCATCAGGTGCATCGGCTCCTGGTCCCACCCGATTCCCGCGTTGTTGAACGCGGCGTCGAGGCGCCCGTGCCGCTCCACCGCGAACTCCACCGCCCGCCGCGCGTCGTCCTCGTCGCGTATGTCGCCCACGACGAACGCGGCGTCACCCCCGCCCCCGCGGATCTCCTCGCACAGCGCCGCCAGGCGCTCCTCCCGGCGTGCCGTCAGCACCACCGCGGCGCCCTCGCGCGCGAACACCTTCGCTGCGGCAGCGCCGATGCCGCTGCTCGCCCCCGTCACCAGAACGCACTTACCGGCAAGAAAACCCTGATGTTCAGTCATGGCGGGAATCCTGCCATCCTGCTGCACAGGCCCGGTCGGCCCCTCCCGCCACCCGAGTGGCGCATCGGATGGCTCGCAGGCGGGCGGGAAGGGGAAGGAACCCCGATGTGCCCGGGCTTCGTGACCCCCTGACGATGCTGGTGAGGCGCGGCAGGGAACCCGCGGTCGTGCAGACGGTCCGGTCCACCGCAGCCGCGGTGATCGCCTATGTCGTGGCGCTGTGGCTGAGCAACGAGCCCGCCCCGCTGACCGCGCCGCTCACCGCACTGCTGGTCGTCCAGGTCACCCTGTACGCCACGCTCACCACAGGCGTCCGCCGGGTCAATTCCGTGGTGGCCGGCGTCCTGATCGCGATCGGCTTCAGCGTGCTGGTCGGGCTGTCGTGGTGGAGCCTCGGGCTGATCATCCTGGCCTCCCTCGTCATCGGGCGGTTCGTGAAGGCGGGCGAGTTCGTCCCCGAGGTCGCGATCAGCGCGATGCTCGTCCTCGGGGTGACGCGGGTCGCGGAAACGGCGTGGGACCGCGTGCTGGAGACCTTGATCGGCGCGGTGGTCGGGCTGCTGTTCAACGTCCTGCTCGTCCCCCCGGTGTGGGTGCAGCCGGCCGGGGAGGCCATCGAGGACCTCGCCCGCCGGATGCGCCTCCTCCTGCAGGACATCGGTGAGGAGATCACCGGCCACACCCCCGTGGAGGAGGCCGCGGCCCGGCTGCACGCGGCCCGCCGCCTCGACCACGACATCGTCCAGGTGGACGCCTCGCTGCGGCAGGCCGAGGACAGTCTCCGCCTCAATCCGCGCGTCAAGGAGGGGCTCCTCTACCGGGTCGTGCTGCGCACCGGGCTGGACGCGCTCGAGATCACCGCGGTGGTGCTGCGCGTGACCTGCCGTACCCTCACCGACCTCGCGACCCACCGCAGGGAGGAGTCGCTCTTCCCCGAAGAGACCGCCGCCGCGCTCCGGGAGGTCTTCACGAACATGGCCCTGGCGGTCGAGCACTTCGCCGTCGTCATCACGACGCACGTCACCACCAGCGCCGAACACGCCGAGGACAACCTCACGCGCGAACTCGACGCCGCCCGCAGGACCCGTGACCGCGCCGCGGACCTCCTCCTCCGCCAGGTGCAGCTGCATCCCCGGCAGTGGCAGCTGCACGGAGCGCTGCTGGCGGAGATCGACCGCATCCTCGACGAGCTCGACGTGGAGAAGCGCACCGAGCGGCTGACGCAGGAACTCGACCGCCACTCCCGGGAACAGCGCGAGCGCTACCCGCGTCTCCACCGCATCGCCCAGCGGCTCCGCAAGAGTCGCTACGGCCGTCGCAGCACGCTCAAGTAGCCCCCGGGCCTTCCTTTTCGCGGGCGGCATTCCCCGGTTTCCCCGGTTTCCCCGGCAACGTTCCGCAACCCTGGCGTGACGCGGCGCGGCGATCTACGATCGCAGGCGGCTTGGGCATATGTGCGAGGGGGGCTCGTGGTGCTGCCATTGACCGCCTTGAAGCATGCCGTGCGGGGCTGCCCGCCCACCACCACCGGCTCCGGGGGGCCACGATGACCCGGCGCGGCTACCGGGTCATGTGCCCGCCCGTCCCTACGACCGCGGGAGAAGCGACTGAGATGCACTGGAGGCATCTGCGCCGCCGATGCCAGAAGGTGATCGGCCGGATTCCTGTGCCGGACCCTTTCTCCGCACAGGACCTGTGCGAACGTCTTGCGGCCGAACGCGACCGGCCGCTGCGTCTACTGGCTCTGCCCACACCGACCGTCCCCGGGACGCCGTCGGGAATGCTGCTGTCCGTCGAGACCCAGGACTTCATCCTCTACGACGGGCAGACCAGCCCGTTGCACCAGGAGCACATCATCGTCCACGAGATCGGGCACCTGGTGTGCAACCACCGCTCCGCGCTCGACGACACCCGGCTCCACCGCCACCTCGACATCACCGATCCCCAGTCGGTGCGCCGGGTCCTGCCGCGGATCCGCTACGGCGACGAGCAGGAGCAGGAGGCGGAGATGATCGCCACCCTGATCCTGGAGGCGGCCGGGCGGGTGCCGGCGCCGACGCTGCTGTCGGGGATGCTGGGCGGCCTGGAATCGGCGATGGGCCTGCGGGTGGGCCGTCCTGCGGGGGCTTCGTGCTCACCTGGATAGAGAACGCGGGCATCGCCGCCCTGTGGTCGGCGGCCCTCGTCAGGGCTCCGCAGGCCGTCCGGCACCGGGAGCAGCGGCCTCTGTGGTTCGCCGTCGTCATGATCGCCCTGGCGATGTCCATGCACCTCGAACCCGTGACGGCCGCGCTCGCGCGCATCGTCCCCGGGGCGCACTGGGTGGACCTGACCACCCATCTGTTCAGCATCGTCGATGCGGCGGCGGTCCTGTGGTTCATCCACGGGGCGGCCGGCCGCCATCGCCGCACGCACCTGCTGTTCGGCACGGCGGTCGCCGTCATGGCCGCCCTCGTACTGCTGGACGTGCTGGGACCGGCACACGCGCGCAACCAGATCGCGCCGTCCCGGAGCACGGCGAGCGTGCCGGACGCCTACTGGTGGGTGTTCTTCGCCTTCCACCTCACGGCCGACACCTTCTGCGGATTCGTGTGCTGGAGTTACGGCCGGCACGGCACGCCGCGACTCCTGCGCTACGGGCTGCGCCTGTTCGGCACCGGCATCCTGCTGGCCTCCGTGCTGTGGTCGCTCAAACTCGTCTACCTCTGCACGCGTTCACCGGTGTTCGCGCCGCTGTTCTCGCCCGTGACCGGGGTCGAGGCGGCGTTCATGGCGCTCGGAGTGGCGCTTCCGGTGTTCGCCCGGATCCGGACCCACCTGCAGTACCGCAGGTCCTACCGCGGCCTGGAACAGCTGTGGCAGGACCTGACCACGCACACGCCGGACGTCGTCCTGCGCCCGGCCAACCGCATCGGCGCGGCGGCCGTCCCCCTCCAGCTGCGGCTCTACCGCCGGGTCATCGAGATCCGTGACGCGATGATCGTCCTGCGCAATTACATTCCGCCCACCACGCTCGAATCCATCCGTCAGAGCGTGGGGCGGCAGTCCCTGCCGGAACACCTGGTGGAAGCGCACATCACGGCGTCCTGGCTCACGGCCGCCCTGCGGAACAAGCACGACGGCCAGAAGCCCCATGCGCAGACGGCGAACCTCACGGGGCCCACGGACCGGGACGCGGACGAGTCGGCGCGCAGCCTGACCCACGAGATCGACCGTCTCCTGCTCGTCGCGTCCGCCTATCACACGACCACGACCGCCCCGCGGCCCGCGGGGAAATGAGACGAAGAGACAACAGAGAAAGGACGGCGGACCACCGTGCTCATCGCCTTCACCCTGACCCCCGTCGGCGTCGGGGAGAGCTTTCCCGACGAGATCGCCGACGCCGTGAAAATCATCCGCGAATCCGGGCTGCCGTACCGCTCGGATTCCATGTACACCATGATCGAGGGCGAGTGGGACGAGGTCATGGACGTCGTCCGGCGGGCCACGGAGGCCGTCGCCGCGAGGGCGCCGCGAGTCCAGCTGGTCCTGAAGGCCGATCTGTGGCCCGGGAAGCCCGGCATGCTGGACGGAAAGATCAGCATGTTCGAACAGCACATGGCCGACCGCGGGCAGTGAGCGTGCGCGCATGGCGTCGGGTGGTCATCCGTGTTGCGATGGAGAAAGGAAAACCGGCCACGACGGGAGGAGCGATCATGGCACGCAACAAGCCGCTCAAGGCCCGCGACATCATGACGGCGGGCGCGAAGTGCGTCGGCGAGCACGAATCGCTGCAGGACGCGGCGAAGATGATGCGCGAGCTGCAGGTGGGCGCGCTGCCCATATGCGGTGACGACGACAGGCTCCAGGGCCTGGTCACCGACCGGGACATCGTCGTCCAGTGCGTGGCCGACGGTGTGGATCCGGCGAGTGTGGAGGCGGGTTCGCTCGGCGGCGAGCTGCACTGGATCGACGCGGACGCGAGCGCGACGGACGCCCTGGCATCCATGGAGCAGCACCAGATCAAGCGGCTGCCGGTGATCGACGTGCAGAACGGCCACCGCCTCGTCGGCATGATCTCGGAGGCCAACCTCGCGCAGAACCTCTCCGACAAGCAGATCGCGGAGTTCGCTTCGCGGGTGTACGCGGGCGCGCACTGACCGCCCGCGTCACGGCGGTTCGAGGGCGGGCACCCGCTAGGTCTCGGGGCGTGCGAGCGCGAGCGTCCCGGTGGCCGTGGGTGCCGCTGCCGCCCTGAGGTGAGCCATGGCCCTCTCGCACAGGCCCGCCGCATCGGGGTCGGTGGAGGTGACGCTGAGGAACAGCCGGCCGCCCAGGCCGATCAGGATGACCACCGGGGCGCCGGAGAGCGTGGTGTGGGCCACGCCGTGGAAGGCGGTCACGCGCAGATCCCCGTACGTGTCCGGGATGGACATGCGGACGTTGCTCAGTGCCACGTCGAAGCGCGCTCCCTTCTTCTCGCTGCGGTGGAGCAGCGCGGTGATCATCCGGTGGGGCAGGGGCATCAGCCGGAACCCGGCCACGAGGGGGCGCAGTTCCTCCGGGTTCAGGCGACGGTGCAGGCGTTCCTTGACGTCGCGGGCCCGGTTCCAGAAGCCGTCCTGGAGCCCCGGGTCGACGGGGAGGACGAAGCTCGCGGCGTAGAGGCCGACGGATTCCTGGGGCGCGGGCACCAGGATGCGGCGCAGGTCCGCCGCGACGGCGATGCGGGCGGGCCCGGAGGCCCGCCGGGCGCGGGCGAAGGCCGTGCAGAGGGCTCCGTGCACGGTGGTCCGCTCGGCGCGGCAGCGTTCGAGCAGCGCGGCGGTCTCCGCCTTGCCCATCGTCCAGGTGTGGCAGGTCAGTGGTGTGGCGGGGCCACAGGCCCGTGCCGGTCCGGTGGCCTGGCCGGGGATGCGCAGGGACCGGGAGAGCTTGACGAGGTCGGAGGGGCGGACGCGGGGCCCGGGGAGGAGGCCGTCCGCGGAGGGCGCGGCGACCACCGGCTGTTCCGCTGCGGGTGCGGCCAGGTGCTCGAGGATGTCGCGGATCACGATGGCGGCGGAGTGGCCGTCCGCCACGACGTGGTGGAAGGCGGCGAGCAGGTCGAACGACGTCCCGCCGTCGACGAGGACGAACCGTGCCAGGGGGCCGGTGCCGGGGGTGAACGGACGCTGGAGCTCCTCCTCCATCACGCGGGTGAGGGGCCGTCCGGAGCCTGCGCCCACCACGCGCAGGGGCGTTTCGGGCACGTCGCGGGTCGTGAGCCACGCCCGCCAGGGGCCGGTGCGCTCCACGCGGGCGCCGACGAGGGGGTGCCGGTCGCGGACGGCGGCCAGGGCGCGCCGCAGCCGGGCGGGAGTCGTCGTTCCCTCCACGTGAACGGCCGCGACGACGGTGGCGGGCAGTGCCTCACCCGCCGCCCAGACCACGCGTTCGTACGGGGAGAGACGTCGGCGCACGGTCATGTGCTGCTCCGGATGTCGAGGGGTGCGGGACCCAGGGTGCTGCGGAGTCCGTCGGGCCAGGTGATGCGGGGGGTGAACGAGGGGAGGGTGCCGGGTGCGGTGGTCCAGGAGGGGTGCCGGGCCTCGCCGACCTTGTCCGGGTTGAGGATGCCGGTGCGGCCCAGGGTGCGGGCGGCGGCCAGGGCCAGGGGGACGGGGAGGTGCACCACCCGGGGCGGGCGCCGCCCCATGGCCGCGGCGACGGCCGCACCGATGTCGCTCCAGAGGTGCTCCGTGCCGTCCCCTGCGTGATAGACCGCACCCGGCGTGCCGGACTCGGCGGCGGCGAGCAGGGCGCGGCACAGGTCGTCGACGTGTAGCAGGGAGTAGCGGCGGGGGCCGCGGCGGCCCACGGCGGGGAGCAGTCCGGTCCTGGCGGCCGCGGCCAGGCTCGGCAGGAAGTGGCGGTCGCCCGGCCCGTAGACGATGGGGGGCCGCACGGTGAGGGCGGGCAGGCGGGTGTCGGCCTCCCGCAGGGCCTGTTCGCCGCCGAGTTTGCTGCGGCCGTAGGCGGAGACGGGGGCCGGCGGGTCGTTCTCGTGGCGCAGCCGCCCGGGGCCACTTGCGGCCAGTGAGGAGCAGTAGACGAGGCGGGGCGGGTGGGGCTGGGCGGCCAGGGCGGCCACCAGGCGCCGTGTGCCTCCGGTGTTGACGGTGGTGAGGGCCTGGGGGTCGGCGGCGTGGGTGAGGGCGGCGAGGTGGACGACGACGTCGGCGTCGGCGGTGGCCTCGCGCAGCCCGGTGCCGGTGACGAGGTCGACGGTCTCGGTGCGCGCGCCGGGGACGGGGCGCCGGGGGTCGCGCACGAGCGCGGTGACGTCGTGGCCGAGCGCGGTGAGGTGCGCGACGAGGCGGGTGCCGATGAATCCGGTGGCGCCGGTGACGGCGTATCTCATCGGGCGGCGGCCGGAGCGGGAGACGGGGCGGGGGCGGCGGCGAGGGCACGGTGGTAGAGGCGGTGGGTGCGGGTGTGGACGGCGCCCATGGCCCGGGCGTAGCGGGCGGCGTCCCGGTTGTCCTCCAGGATCCACGAGTACTCGTTCTCGGTGTACCCGAGGCGCGCGGCGGCCTCCTGGGCCCGGCAGAAGAGGGCGGCCATCAGCCCTCGTCCGCGGTGTTCCTTGGTGATGCCGGAGGTGGAGGCGCGGGTGCGGGTGATGCGGCGGCGCGCGAGGGTGGCCCGGATCAGTCCGAGGGGCAGGCCGCAGGTGGTGAGGCGGCCGCGGGCCGCGGCCAGCGCCTGGTTGGCGTCGGGGAGCCAGAGCGTGAAGCCGGCGGGCTCGCCGTCGACTTCGGCGATCTGCAGCAGGTCGGGCTGGAGGAGGGGCTTGAGGCGGCGGCCGAGGTGCCGGAACTCGGCGTCGGTGAGGGGCACGGAGGCGTAGTTCTCGGCCCAGGCCTCGTTGTAGATGCGCTGGACGACCGCGAGGTCCTCGTCGTAGCGGCGGCGGTCGAGGGGCCGCACGCGTACGCCGGGTGCGGCCAGGGCGCGCCGGGCGGCGCGGCGGATGACCGCGGGGGCCTCGCCGTCCGGTGGCACGGGGCCGGTGAAGGTGTGGAGGTCCTTGGCCTTGGTGAAGCCGTGTTCGGTGAACAGCTCCGAGTAGTACGGGGGGTTGTGCGGCATCTGGATGGTGGGCGGGCCGTCGAATCCGTCGACGAGCAGGCCGCATTCGTCGTTGGTGGTGAAGCTCAGGGGGCCGAGCATGCGGTCGGCCCCCTGCTCGGCCAGCCACTGGCCGGCGGCGGTGAACAGCGCACCGGCGACGGCCGGGTCGTCGGTGGACTCGAAGAAGCCGATGTGACCGGTGCCCGCCCGGTGGCGCTGCTGGTAGCGCGGGTCGATGTGGGCGGCGATGCGCCCGAGGAGGACGGGGCCCCGGTGGGCGATGAAGAGCTGGACGGTGCCGGTGGTGTGGAAGGGGTTGCGGCGGGGGTCGAGGCAGGCGCGCAGCTCGTGCTCGAGGGGGGCGACCCAGTGGGGGTCGTGGCGGTAGAGCCTGTAGGGCAGCCGGATGAAGGCGGTGGTGGCGGCGCGTCCCCGCACGGGGGTGATGGTGACGTCGGTCATCGTGCGGTCTCCGGGGCGGGGGCCTGGCGGGGGCGGGCCAGGACGGGGACGGCGGGGGCCGGCGGCAGGCGCCGGGCGGCCGCGAAGGCTTCGGCGATGCGGTCGACATGGGCGTCGGTGTGGGTCGCCTGGAGGGTGACGCGGATGATGCAGCACCCTTCGGGTACGGCCGGGGGTCCGACGGGGTTGGTGTAGACGCCTGCGTCGAGGAGGCGCTGCCACAGCCCGACGCAGGCGGCGGGCTCCCCGGCGCGTACGGCGATGACCGGCCCGGCGGGGTCCGCGGCGGTCTCCTCCGTTGCCGTCGCCGGGCCCGTGTCGTAGCCGAGGCCGGCGAGCCGTTCGCGGAGGCGGGCGGCGAGGGTCAGTACGCGGTGGCGCCGCCACGGCTCGGCGATGCTGATCTCCAGGGCGCTCCGGGCGGCCGCGAGGGCGGGCGGTGGCATGGAGGCGGAGAAGAGGATGGCCCGGGCCGCGTAGCGCAGGTAGGTGATGACGCGGGCGGGGCCGGCGAGGAACCCACCGGTGGAGCCGAAGCACTTGGAGAACGTGCCGGTGAAGAGGTCGACCCGGTCGTGGACGCCGAAGTGCTCGGCGGCGCCGCGTCCGGAGGGCCCCAGCAGTCCGATGTCGTGGGCGCCGTCGACGATGGTGCGGGCGCCGTGCCGGCGGGCCACGGCCGTCAGGGCGGGCAGCGGGGCGAGGGCGCCGTCCATGGAGAACATGCCGTCGGTGACGACGGCCTTGGCGGCTGCGGGGTCGGCGTCGGCGAGCAGCCGGTCCAGGTGTGCGGGATCGCGGTGGCGGTAGCGGAGGCGGTGGGCGGCGCCCAGCCGGATGCCGTCGATCAGCGAGGCGTGGTTGGCGTTGTCGCTGAGGACGAGGTCGCCGGTGCCGAAGAGGGCCGCGAGGGCGAGGTTGGACTGGAAGCCCGTGGTGACCACGGCCGCGTCCTCGGTGCCGAGGAAGTCGGCGACGGCGGCCTCCAGTTCGCCGTGCAGCGGGAGGGTGCCGTTGAGCGTGCGGGCGCCCGAGCAGGAGGCTCCGTAGGTGCGGAGGGCGGCGCCGGCGGCGGCGGTGACCCTGGGGTCGGTGGCCAGGCCGAGGTAGTCGTTGCAGCCGGCCATCACGACCTGCCGTCCGTCCATGACGGCTTCGCCGTCGCGGGCGTGGAGCGGGCGGTAGTAGGGGCGGACCGGCGTGGCGTGGACGGCTTGCAGGAAGGGGGAGTTCAGGGGCTTGTCGAAGAGGTCGGCGGATCGGTTGCTGTCGGGCATGGGGGCGTGGGGCTCATTCCGTCGGCGGGAGGGAGCTGGGGGCCGTGCACGGGGTGGGGGCACGGGAGGAGCGGGGGTGGTGCGCCTGCAGCCTGCCGTGCGGGGACGCGCGGAGCCAGGACGTCGGGGCCGCTTTCACTCACGCGTGGTCCTCATTGGCTTTTCCGCTCGTACCTCTATACGATCGCCCGCCCCCGGCCCGGGGCGGTGCACGCCCGTCACCGCCGGGCCCGTGCCGGGTTGCGGGGTGGTGGGGCCGGGCGCAAGGTGAGCGTAAAGATCACCCGTCCTGCCCGAAGGAGTTCGTTCATGGGTGCTTCCCGCGGAACCGCTCTCATGGTCTCCGGTGTTCTCTGTGGTGCGCTGGCTCTGGGCGCGACCGGCTCCGCCGTCGCGTCGGCCGGCTTCCCGCCCCCGATGCCGCCCACGACCCCCGTGGCGACCGAACCGTCGGCCGCGGATCCCCGGGCGGCACGCGAGGCGGCCGCCGGCGGCGCCCGGGCCATCGACCGCAACGTGATCGGGCAGCGGGCCGCGGCGGCCGTCGAGGAGTGCGCCTCGGCGGACGCGGCCGGGGACGCGGAGCAGGGCGGGACGTGCGCGAAGCTGAAGGGTCATCTGGAGGAACTGCGGCACGCCCGGGCGGCGCTGGCCGAGCAGGCGAAGGCCGCCCGGCCGGACCTGAAGAAGATGACCACGGCCACGACGGACGCCGCCGCGGCCACGGCGTACCTGGCCAAGTACGGCGTCGACGTCTCCGACCTGGCCCGCAGCCCGGGCCACAAGGGCGACCGGTACGACGACCACGACTCCTCGGGGCTGCTGTCGGTGGTCACGTGGCTGCTGGGCGGCCTGGTGCACACGGTCGGCGGGGTCGTCGGCGGGCTGGTGGGCCTGGTCGGCGGGGTGTTGCAGGGCATTCTGAGCTGAGCGCCTGAGGAACCGGCAGGGCGGTGCGGGCCCCGGCGGGCCCCCCCCCCCCTGCCACACCGCCCCACCCGGTGTTCCGCATCTCTTGACACCTCAGGGATTGTCATGGACATTCTCACCGCTTGGACCGGACCAACTCCCGGCCGCCGCCCCCGGCGGCGCCGTGCTCCCACCCCCCACCGCACTTCCCCGCGCCCTGCCCGGAGGAGCCATGAAGAGATCCCGTTCCCGCCGCCCGCGCGCCCGTACCGCCGTGGCCCTGCTGTCCGCCCTGGCGGCGGTGGCCGCCCTCGGCAGCACGGCGCCCGCGGCCTCCCACCCCCGGCCGGCCGAGCCCGCGGCACTCGCCGCCCTCGCGCCCGCGCCCTCCCCCGACGCCCCGCACCGGGGCACGGTCACCGGGGCGCACGCCCCCGGCCGCTCCGCCGCCCGCGAACGGGCCGCCCGCGTCTTCGCGGAGGGCCGCCGGGCCGCGACCTCGGCGGGTTCGCTGAGCAACCACGCGCGCACGGCAGGCGGCGGGACCGCGACCCCCGAGGCCGACCTCACGCACAACTGGTGGGGCGTCTTCCCGCAGCCCGGAACCCACGACGGCATCATGGCCACCCACAGCGTCGACGCCTCCTACCGGGTCTCGGACGGCGAGAACTTCACCTACTCCCCCACCACCAAGGCGCAGAACTCGTGCATGGAAGTGGTCACGGCCTACTGGAACAGCGGCAACGAGATCTGGGCCTGGGACTGGTGTTCCGACCCCGGAGGACCCGCGAGGACCGTGGCCGTCGACGCCTCGTTCCTCGCCACGTACACGAACGGCGCGACCGGGCGGCCCGCCTACAGCGTGCAGATGGTCCAGGACGACGCCCCGGCCAACCGCTGGTCCGCGTACCTCTACAACTACCGCACGGCCGGCTGGGACCTGCTCTTCCGGAACGCGGGGCAGGACCGGAGCGGGCTCTCGCACGGCTGGGACATGTTCGAGGTCTACGCAAGCGTCAACCCTGCGACCGGCACCGGCTACTACTGCAGCGAGGCGAGGAACACCGTCTTCGACTCCAGCTCCGTCGCGCTGCGCAGCCGTGGGGCGTGGCAGCCCGCCCGGCCGGCCGACTCGCCGTGGACCGAGACCAGCCCCCAGGGCCGTGACTTCCTCTGCCCGCCACTGAGGTTCCTCCAGGCCGGCGCCAACGACCACTGGACGGTCCGTCAGTAGCCGCACGCACCGCGAAGCCCGCCGCCGGGGCCGCCGGGCGACCCGGCCGCCTACGCACAGTGATCAACCCGCCAGAACTCATGAGCGGGCGGCGGCGAAAACCGAAGGTGCGCCAGGGGAAGAGGACTACCCGGCCCCGGCCGCCGTCACACGCTGCGTCACCGGAGCGGGGGAGAGATCCGCGGATCCGGCCTCCTCCGCCCGGTGGATCCCCCGAGAGTTGCACCCATGAGCCTCACCACTGCAGGCAAAACTCCCGGACCCGTCCGCTTCTACCTGGCGTGCGACCACCACGGCTGCACCACCCACACCACCTTCGACCTCGTCATTCCCGACCCCGGCCCCTCGCGCGACGACGACCTGTGGGGGCACCTCCTGCACCACACGCACACGGCCACGCCCCACATCAAGGAGCTCGGCTGGAGCTACATCCACGGCAACGGCTACACCTGCCCGACCCATCAAGTGCCGGCCCTGCCCAGCGCCTCCTGACGTCCCGTCGAGGCGCCTCCCGGCTCCGGCCCCTGTCAGGGGGCCGGGCCCGGGCCGACGGGACCGCCCCCGTCCCGGCACCCGGCAGCGCCCCCGCGAGTGGCATGCTGACCGCGTGAGCAGACCGGAAATCCATGTCACCGTCGCCCCTGAGCTGCAGCTCTTCGTCAACTCCGAGCTGCGGCGGAAGCGGGCGCCCGTCGCGATCGACGCGTCGTCGTCGCTGGGCCACGTCATCGAGTCGCTGGGCGTCCCGCTCACCGAGGCCGGGCGGCTGCTCGTCGACGGACGGCCCGTGCCCGCGGCCCACGTCCCCGCGGCGGGGGAATCGGTGGAGGTGCGCTCGGTCGAGCGCCCGCAGCAGGTGCCCGGCGCGCCGCTGCGCTTCCTCCTCGACGTGCATCTCGGGACGCTCGCACGCCGGTTGCGCCTCCTGGGCGTGGACGCGGCCTACGAGAGCGAGGACATCGGCGACCCCGCCCTCGCGGCGCTCTCCGCGGCGGAACGCCGGGTGCTGCTCAGCCGCGACCGCGGCCTGCTGCGGCGGCGCGAGATATGGGCCGGCGCCTACGTCTACAGCGACCGGCCCGACGAGCAACTGCGCGACGTCCTCGGCCGCTTCAGGCCGGTGCTGGCGCCGTGGACGCGGTGCACCGCCTGCAACGGGCGCCTCGCGGACGCCGAGAAGGACACCGTGGCGGAGCGGCTGGAGCACGGGACGCGGCGGACGTACGACGTCTTCGCGCAGTGCACGGCCTGCGAGCGCGTGTACTGGCGCGGGGCGCACCACGAGCGGCTGGAGGCCATCGTCGAGGACGCGGTGCGGGAATTCGGCGGACCGGCCGCGTGAGCCGCCCGCCGGGGCGTGCCGTACCGCTGAGGGCGGCGTGACGGAATGTAGCGTGCTGTCCGGATTCCGCAAGCCGGTTCCGTCTCGGGGAGCCGGTCGTGCACGGGAGCCGGTCGCGTCCGGAGGACGGTCATGCTCAAAGGGTTCAAGAACTTCGTCATGCGCGGTGACATCGTCGCCGTCGCCGTGGGCCTGATCATCGCTCTGGCCCTCAGCACGCTCATCAAGGCGTTCACCGACTTCATCATCAACCCGATCATCGCCCGGGCCCAGGGCGGGCATTCGATGGGGCTGGGCTGGCAGCTCGGCCGGGCGGGCAACAAGAACACGTACCTGGACCTCGGCTCGTTCCTCTCCGCGGCCGTCTACTTCCTCGTCTTCATGGCCGTGGTCTACTTCTTCATCGTCATCCCGTACAAGCACCTGCAGGCGCGGCGCGGGGTCGTGGTCTTCGCGGATCCGGGCCCGCTCAAGACCTGCGCGGCCTGCCTGTCGGAGGACATCCCCGCGGCGGCGCTCAAGTGCCGCTACTGCGGAAGCGAGCAGCCCCCGTCGGCCGCGCCGGGCGGGAGGCCCGCGCCCGGGGCGTACTGAGGGCCTGCCGCGTGCGGGGCTCCGGCCCGGTGACGACGGCCCCGCCCACAGGGTCAGGGCCAGGTGCGGTTGCGGGCCTCGGCGCGGGCGCGCCGCTCCTCCGTCCGGATGCGGCGCTCCTCGGCGGCTCGCCGCACCCCCTCGGCCCGTCGCTCCGCGTAGCCGTTGGGCTCCACCACATGGAAGCACTGGCCGCAGACGTAACCGCCCTCGGGGCCCTCGATGACCGGGTTCAGACAGTCCTTACACAGCATCACGACAGCATTCGGCCGGGAAACAAGACACCACCATTATTCCGCCCGCCTCCCGCAGCGGCAGCACAATCCGTTGCCATCAGCCACCCGGAGTAACCGACCCCGCGCGCGATACCACTCCCCTATATACGTCCTATAGGGCATTGTGGGGCCGCGCGGGCGCACCGGGAGCTGCTGGGCGATGAAAGATACGACGAAAAGGGCCGCGGGCAGGCGTTGTGCGCTCACGGCAGGCGTAGTCGCCGCACTCGCGGGGGTGACGGGATGCCCGGGGCCGGACCACCCGGCCGAGCCGGTCCGGGGGCCGGCGTCGGAAGCGGGCGGGAGGCACACCGGCCCGCGGACCGGGGAGCGTTCGGCACCGCCCTGGCCCGCACGCACCGGGTTCACCCTGGTGGCCTCCGGCGACGTCCTGCCGCACGACGAGATCATCCGGCAGGCGCAGCAGGACGGTGCCCGGTCCCGGCGGCCGGGCGGCAGGGGCGAGGGCGCCCGCAAGGAGCCCGACTTCGGCCCCATGTTCGCCGGCGTCAAAGGGACGGTGTCCGCCGCGGACCTGGCGATCTGCCACATGGAGACGGTCTACGGCGAGGAGAAGGGGCCGTTCCGCGGCTATCCGTCGTTCGTCTCGCCGCCGCAGGTCGCCCGCGCCCTCAAGGAGACCGGGTACGACTCGTGCTCGACGGCGTCCAACCACACGACGGACGCGGGGAGTGCGGGGGTCGCCCGTACGCTCGCGGCCATGGACAAGGCGGGTCTGCGGCACGCCGGTTCGGCGCGCTCGGAGGCCGAGGCGCGGCAGGTCACCCTCCTGCGGGCGGGGCCCGCCCGGGTGGCTCAGCTCTCCTATACCTACGGGACCAACGCTCCGGTGCCGAAGGGGCGCCCGTGGATGGTCAACCTCACCGACCCGGCGCGGATCCTGTCCGACGCGCGGGCCGCCCGGGCGGCGGGGGCGGACGTCGTCGTGGTGAGCATGCACTGGGGCACCGAGTGGCAGAGCGAACCGGACGAGGAACAGCTGTCCCTGGCCCGGCAGCTGACGCGGGCGGGCGGAAGGCGGCGGCCGGCCGTCGATCTGATCCTCGGCACGCACAACCACGTGCCGCAGGCCTACGAGAAGGTCAACGGCACGTGGGTCGTCTACGGAATGGGCGATCAGCTCGCCGGGAGGATGATCAATCCGCAGGGCGATCCGGACCGGCGGGGCAACGAGAGCAGCATCGCCCGCTTCACGTTCGCCCCGCCCGCCCGGGCGGGCTCCCGCTGGCGGGTCGTCAAGGCCGAGTTCCTCCCGCAGATCACGGACCACGGCCCGCCGTGGCGCGTCCTGGAGCTCCCTCGCTCTCTGCGCACCCGGCCGGGCGGGCGGGCCGACCTGGACCGGGCGCGGAAGGAGATCGCCGCGGCCGTGCTGTCCCGGGGTGCGGCCGAGGACGGCCTGACGCCCGCCCGCTGACGGGGGCCGGCCCGGTGCGGGCGGCCCGTGAGGGGCAGCGGCCCGTGACGGCGGCTCAGCCCATCGCGGCCCGGGTGACGGGCGAGTCCTCCAGAGTGCCGCGGTTGACTTCCTTGCACAGCGGGACGGCGTTGACGTTGCCGACGTAGGCCGCCGCGACCCAGGTGGGGCGGTTGCGCAGCATGTACCAGATGTCGTTCCCGCCGACGCTCTGGGCGTGGACCTTGCAGCGCAGCCCGATCTTGGCACCTCGGCCGAAGGTTCCCCGTACGGCCGAGTCCGTGCTGGGGTACATCCGCTCGTTGACGCCCGTGGGGCTGGTGATGGTGCCGGCGGGGCGTTGCGGCACCGGCGGGACGCCGGGGCCCGAGGCCGCCTGGGCGGATCCGGCGACCAGCAGCGAGCCGGCCAGGGCGGCCACCACGATGGCGTCCGTCGAGATCTTCTTGCTGCGGGCTGCGAGGGTCCTGGGCATGGGGGCTCCCTGTGTGCGGGGTGGATGAAGCAATGCCGACGTACCACGCCGCAATCTTTAATAAACCTGGACAAAGCGCTATCAGCCGGACGGGGGTGGGTCCTTGCGGGCCCGGCTGGGCTGCACGCGCTTCGGCTCGCCCTTCATCTTCGGGTGCTCCGGCGGGTAGGGCAGGTCGCCCAGCCCGTGCTCGCGCTCGTCCCGGTCGGCCAGTTCCAGGGCGGCCTCCAGCCCGCACGGCCGGTCCTCCATGCCCGCGTGCAGATCGCCCACGGCCTCGAACCGGGCCGGCATGGTGGCCAGGTCGAAGTCCTCGGGCACCGCGTCGCCGGCCACCTCGTCCCACGTCAGCGGTGCGGAGACCGGAGCGTGCGGGCGGGGCCGCACCGAATAGGCGCTGGCGATGGTGCGGTCGCGGGCGGTCTGGTTGTAGTCGACGAAGACCTTGGCCCCGCGCTCCTCCTTCCACCACGCCGTGGTGACCTCCTGCGGCGACCGCCGCTCCAGCTCCCGCGCGACGGCGATGGCCGCCCTGCGCACCTGGACGAACGTCCACCGCGGCGCGATGGGCACGAACACGTGCAGCCCGCGCCCGCCGGAGGTCTTGGGCCAGCCGGTCAGGCCCAGGCCGTCGAGGACCTCCCGGAGCCCGAGGGCGGCGCGAACGGCGTCCGCATACCCGGTGCCCGGCTGCGGGTCGAGGTCGATGCGCAGCTCGTCGGGGTGCTCGGTGTCCGTCCGGCGCACGGGCCAGGGGTGGAAGGTCAGGCAGCCCAGGTTCGCGGCCCACAGCACGGCCGCGGCCTCGTTGGGGCAGATCTCGTCGGCGTGGCGGCCGCTGGGGAAGGCGATCCGGCCGGTCGGGATCCAATCGGGCAGGTTCTTCGGCGCCCGCTTCTGGAAGAAGGACTCCCCCTCGACCCCGTCCGGGTAGCGCTCCATCGTGGTCGGGCGGTCCTTGAGCGCCCGGACGATGCCGTCGGCGACGGCGAGGTAGTAGCGGGCCAGGTCGTACTTGGTGAAGCCGCGCTCGGGGAAGTAGACCTTGTCCGGGTGCGACAGCCGTACCGTCCGCTCCCCGACGGTGAGCTCCAGCGCCTCCTCTGCCATACCCCTCACGCTAGAGGCCCGCGCCGCACGGCGCCTGCGGGCGGCGGCTCGGGGCGCGGGGCTCGCGAAGAGGCGGCCGGGGCCCGGGGCCCGCACAATCGCGGTCATGGATCTCCCGGTGATGCCCCCGCTGCAGCCGATGCTCGCCAAGTCCGTGGCGAAGATCCCGCCCGGCATGCTGTACGAGGCGAAGTGGGACGGCTTCCGGGCCATCGTCTTCCGCGACGGCGACGACGTCGAGCTGGGCAGCCGCTCCAGCAAACCGCTCACCCGCTACTTCCCGGAGCTCGTCGAGGTCTTCCGCGAGCAGCTCCCGCCCCGCTGCGTGCTCGACGGGGAGATCGTCATCAGCCGCGGCGGGCGCCTCGACTTCGACGCCCTGCTCGAACGCATCCACCCCGCCGACTCCCGCGTCCGCCATCTGGCCGAGGTCACCCCGGCGAGCTTCATCGCCTTCGACCTGCTCGCCCTCGGCGAGGAATCCCTGCTGACGACCCCGCAGCGGGACCGGCGGGACGCGCTGACCTCGGCACTGCAGGGCGTACGGGCCCCGGTCTACATCGCGCCGGCCACCTACGACCTCGAGACGGCCCACGCGTGGTTCGAGCAGTTCGAAGGGGCCGGGCTCGACGGGGTCGTCGCGAAGCCGCCCGCCTCCCCGTACCGGCCCGGCGAGCGGGCCATGGCCAAGATCAAGCACGAGCGGACCGCCGACTGCGTCGTCGCCGGGCTGCGCCACCACAAGAGCGGGCCCGTGGTGGGATCCCTGCTGCTCGGCCTCTACGACGCGGCCGGGCGGCTGCAGCACGTCGGGGTCTGCGCCTCCTTCCCCATGCGCCGCCGGCAGGAGCTGATGGCCGAGCTCGAACCCCTGCGGATGCCCACGGCGGAAGGTCACCCGTGGCAGGAGTGGGCCACCGAGGAGGCGCAGGCCGCCGGCCGGATGCCCGGCGGGCCCAGCCGGTGGACCGGCACCAAGGACCTGTCCTGGGTGCCCCTGCGCCCCGAACGGGTCTGCGAGGTCGCCTACGACCACCTCCAGGGCGACCGCTTCCGGCACACCACGCAGTTCCGCCGCTGGCGCCCCGACCGCGAGCCGCACCAGTGCACGTACGCCCAGCTGGAGGAACCGGCGGCCTACAAGCTGGCCGACGTCCTCCAGCTGTGAGGTCCGCGGCGGGCGCCGCCCGCGGCGTCCCCGCTCAGAGCGTGCGCAGGGCGGGGAGCAGCTCCCTCTTGGCCCAGTCCAGGTACGGGGCCTGCTGGTCGCCGCCGATCTGGATGAGGGCGACCTCGGTGAACCCCGCCTCCGTGTACGCCCGCACCGCCTCCACGAAGCGGTCCGCATTGGATCCGCAGGGGATCGCCTTCGCGACGTCGTCCTTGGTGACGAAGGCGGACGCGGAGGCGAAGGCCGCGTCGTGCGGCAGCTCGGAGTGGACCGGCCAGCCGAGCCCGAACCAGCGGAACTGCTCGTGGGCCCGCTCGACCGCCGCGTCGTGGTCGGTGTCGTAGCAGACGGGCAGCTGTCCGATGCGGGGCTTGCCGGCGCCTCCGTGGCGGTCGAACGCCTCCAGCAGCTCCCTCCGTGGCTCGGTCGCGATGACCACGTCGGCCAGATGGCCGGCCAGGCGGCACGAGTGCTCCCCCGAGACGGCGATGCCGATGGGCGGGGCGGGCTCGGGAACGTCCCACAGCTTGGCGTGCTCGACGTCGTAGTGGGTGCCGTGGTGGGTGACGAGCTCCCCGTCCAGGAGCGCCCGGATGATGAAGACCGCCTCTTCGAGCATCTCGTGCCGGACGCTGACGCCCGGCCAGCCGCGCCCGACGACATGCTCGTTGAGGTTCTCCCCCGACCCCAGCCCGAGGCGGAAGCGCCCCTGCGAGAGCAGCTGCACCGTGGCCGCCTGCTGGGCGACGACCACGGGGTGGTAGCGCGTGGTGGGACACGTCACGAACGTCATGAGCGGAATCCGCGACGTCGCCTGCGCCGCGGCACCCAGGACGGCCCACGCGTTGGGCGAATGGCCCTGGGACGCGAGCCAGGGGGAGTAGTGGTCGGACGTGACGGAGAAGTCGAATCCCGCGTCCTCCGCGCCCACCACGTGCGAGACGAGCTCACGGGGGCCCGCCTGCTCGGTCATCATCGTGTATCCGATGCGCACCATTGCGCCTTCTCCTCCGATTTCCCCTTTTTCAGATCCCGTTCGGCGTAATCCGACGTGTCTGACGGGTCGGCACCTGTCACTCTGTCTGGAATGGACAGATCGGCCGATATGAAATATTGGGGGATCGATGTCACACAAGTCCCGGCGACACACGGCCCGGCCCCGCAAGGCACGGGCGTCCATGACGAGACCGACGGGAACGAAGAAGAAGAGGAGGAACCGGGCGCTGCGCTGCGGTGCGGTCGTCCTGGTGTGCGCAGGGGCGCTGTCGCTGGCGGGACCGGCCAGCGAGGCCCTGACGGAGGAGGACGACAACCTCGATGCCACGTCCCCGTTCTGGGTCGAGCCGCGGGGGCCGGCGGCCCGTCAGGTGCGGGTCTGGCAGGAGCAGGGGCGCGAGGACGACGCCGTCGTCCTGCAGCGCATCGCGAAGGAGCCCATGGCGGTCTGGCTGACCGGTGACGATCCGAAGGCGCAGGCCGAGAGCGTCACCCGGCAGGCCGAGCGCAGCGGGGTCATTCCCGTGCTGGTCGCCTACAACATCCCCCAGCGCGACTGCGGTCAGTACTCGTCGGGCGGCGCTCCCGACGCCGCCCACTACCGCGCCTGGGCCGCGCGGGCCGCGGCCGGGATCGGCGCGCGCCGGGCCTGGATCGTCCTCGAACCGGACGCGCTCGCCCAGTGGGCGTCGGGCTGCGTTCCCGCAGCGGCCGCCAAGCAGCGCCTGGCGCTCATCGCGCAGGCCGTGCGGACCTTCAAGTCCAAGCCCGGCGTCTCCGTCTACATCGACGCCGGAAACCCCGGCTGGATCCGGGACCACAACATGATGGTCACGGCGCTCACCGAAGCGGGGATCGCGGAGGCCGACGGGTTCGCGCTGAACGTCTCCAATTTCCACACGACGCCCGTCACCCGCGCTTACGGCGACCGTCTCTCCGCCCTTCTCGGCGGTGCCCATTACGTCATCGACACGAGCCGCAACGGCAACGGCCCGCTTCCGGCACCGCCGGAGGGCGGGAAGAAGAAGGACGAACACAAGAAGGAGAAAGAAAAGGAAAAGGAGAAGGAGAAGCAGAAGGAGGGCGGCGATGAGGAGGACAAGGAGCAGGACCAGCAGCAGCCCGTGCCTGCGGCCGCCGAGGCCCGGAGGGCCGCGGGCACGCGGGGTCCCGGGGACGGAGCGGAACCGGAGGACGGGGACGGGGAGGAGGAACACGAGCCCGAGTCCTGGTGCAACCCGCCCGGGCGGGCGCTCGGCGCCCCGCCCAGCACCGCCACGGGGAACCCGCGCGTCGACGCCTTCCTGTGGATCAAGCGTCCCGGCGAGTCCGACGGCGCCTGCCGCGGCGCGCCGCCCGCGGGCCGCTGGTGGGCCGAGTACGCGCTCGCCCTCGCCCGCGCCACGCCGTCGCACCTCATGCCGCCCGCCCTGGAGTCCGGGCAGCCGGAAGTCCCCCTCCTGCCGTCCGTGCTTCCCGCCAACCCGCCGGGGAGCGCCCCGGCCGACGGCGCGCAGGCGCCCGCCGCCTCCGAGCCCGCGTCCGCTCCTGCGCCCGCACCCGTGCCCGCCCCGGTCCCCGCACCCGCCACGGCGCCGACGGCCGGATCGCCCCAGGGACCCGCTCCCACTGCTCCGCCGGCGGCGCCGCCTGCCGGGCCGCCCACGGACCCGCCCGGAGACAAGCCGGTTCCGCACCTTCCCGGCACGAGCCCGGCCGAGCCGGGGCATCATGGGTGAACGACTGACCGGGCGGATCCGGGGCTGACGCGGAGGGCTGCGATGAACCCTGACGGACGGGTCAACCGAACGGTGGCGTTCATCGCCGGCGCAGGGCACTCCGGGACGACGCTCCTCGGCCTGCTGCTGGGCACGCACGCCTCGGTCTTCTACGCAGGAGAAGCGTGGAACAGCACGCGCCTGGGTGCCGTGAAGGACGACGGGAAGACGGTCCAGTGCGCCTATTGCGGTGCCGGCTGCTCCGTATGGGCCGGCCTGCGCCCGGGCAGCGACGGCCTGGGGCCGGCGGGTTCACCGGACCTGTACGAAACCCTGTCCGTGCGGTCCGGGCGTCCTGTCGTCGTCGAATCGACCAAGGCGGTCCGCTGGATCGAGATGCAGGCGGCAGCGGTGCGGGACGTCGTCCCGGCCCATCTCCTCCTCCTGGGCCGGGACGGGCGGGCCGTCGTGAATTCGCAGCTGCGCAAGTACCCCCACATCCCGGCGCGCGAGCACGCCGGGAAATGGGCGGCGCAGATCCGCGCCTCGGAAGAACTCGCCGCCCGCTGGCCGGGCCCGGTGTCCCGTCTCCATTACGAGGACCTGGCCACGAGGACCGAAAGCACGCTGCGGCGGCTGACCGCCTCGCTCGGTCTCGCCTTCGAGCCAGCGATGCTCGATCCGTGGAACAGCGAGCAGCATCCGCTCGGCGGCAACAGCGGCACCCATTTCCTCCTCGCCCGTTCGCGCGGCTCCCGCGCGAACGGCACGGCGCCGGCGGACTTCCCCGTCGACGCGGGCAAGCGCGAGCACTACTCCCGGCATCCGCCCGCCGTGGTGCTCGATCTGCGGTGGCATCAGGAGATGCCGGAGGACGCCCTGGCGGTGTTCGAGGAGATCGCCGGCGAGGTCAACATCCCCTACGCGAGGTAGTCCGGCGCACCGACCGCGGCCGGTGCGGAGGGAGGGTGTGCGGCCTGTACGTTCCGGGGCCGTCAGTAGTGCCAGCGCGGCTTGCCGCTGTCGCCGCCGCAGATGATGGCCCGGCCCTGAGCGTCGTGCGTGCGCGACCCCACATCGGCCGAACGGCAGTACTGGCCCGCCTTGTAGCAGTTGCCGGCGTTGGAGCGGATCTCGCACGTCGTACCGGCGTCGCGCGGCGCGGGAGTACGGGCTGCGGAGCCGGCTGCGCCGGTGTGCCCGGCAGCGGGCGGGGTGGCCGTCTTGCGCGGCGGCTTCGGCAGGACCGGCGAGGGCGCCGTGCTGCGGGAAGGCGCGGTGGCCGGAGCTTCCGACGGCGGCGTCGAGGGTGAGGGGGACGGGGCCGCGGACACCGGAGCGGAGACGGAGGGCGAGGACTTCTTGCCCGGCGACGTGCCCTCGTCGCCCCCGGTGCAGCCGGCCAGCGTGAGCACGCCGGCCAGGGCTATCCCGCAGGCGGCGGCCCAGCGACGGCGAAAGGCGGAGGGGGACGGGGAAGTCGGGGAGGTTTCGGAGGAAGACATGGCCAGGGGACTCCACGAGCGGAACGGGCAGGGGAAAAGCCGCACTTCGAAATCCGCGATTCCGCTTTGTTGCGGACACGGGAAATCGCTGCCGACACGTGGGGGGAACCAACTTGGCTCACCCACATTAGCGGCATCACGCCACGCAGGTGAACCAAGATCTCAGGGAAATCCACGGTCGGCCGGGGCGGCGCCGTGCCGTGTGCGGAACGGGAGTTGACCGGCCGCCTCTGCCCGTACCCCGCCCGATCGGCGCACTCGGCGATCCGCACGGTCTGTAATGATGGCACCGTGGACGAAGAAGCCATCCCCGTGCTTTATGTCGAGAACGCGCGCACAGCGGTCGCGTGGTACGCCCGGCTCGGTTTCGCCGAGCAGTGGGAACACCGCTTCGAGCCGGGCCTCCCGGCGTTCGTCGAGGTGGCACGCGGGCCGGTGCGGCTGTTCCTGTCGGAGCACCAGGGGGACGCCCGGCCCGGCACGCTGATTTATCTGCGGGTCCGCGATATCGACGCCGTCGCCGCCGAGTTCGGCGTCCCACCCGTTTCCGCCCCCTGGGCGCGCGAGATCGAGTTGCAGGACCCCGACGGAAACCGGCTGCGCGTGGGGACTCCGGTCAATTGACGGACGCGGCGCGGACCGGGCGGGCGACCGGCCGGCCGACCGCCCGCAGCCCTTGCCACCGCACTCCTCCATCCTGTTGACCGAATATCGACGTTTCGGTCGCGGGAAGCGCGGCTACGCCGCTTGCCGACTTGGAGCTGTTGATCGCTGGCACTACCATCCAACTGGTTGCCTAAGTCAACTGCTGGCAATCGTACTGCCGCATCAGGAGGAATCACCCATGACCGCCACGGCGCAGCAGTTCCGCACATATGTGGAGCGGAACCTCGACATCCTGGAAGCCGAACCCACCAGGACGGCCGTCGTTCACCACGACCGCCGCGTCACCGCCGGCGAACTCCGCGACCTCGTCCACCGCATGGCCCGCGCGCTGCTCGCCCAGGGCATCGAGCGAGGGGACACCGTCACGCTGCTCAGCGGAAACCTGCCGGAGACGATCGCCGCCCGCTACGCCGCCAACCTGATCGGCTGCTCGGTCAACCACCTCTACAACAAGCTGGCGGCCGACGTTCAGGCCAACATCATCCGCGACGTCGAGACGCGCGCCCTGATAGCCGACCCCGCCTACGCGTCGCGCGCCGCCGAACTGGCCGGGCTGACGGAGGTCCGCACCGTCCTCTCGCTGGGCCCGGCCGAGGTGGGCACGGACCTGCTGGAGCTGTCCGCCGGCGAGTCCGCCGAACCGCTCGGCGGACTCGCCCGCCCCGAGGACATCTGCATGATCCGCCACACCGGCGGCACCACGGGTCACCCCAAGGCCATCTGCACCGCTTTCGAGCGGCTGCCGGGCTTCCAGGACGACGTCGACGAGATCCTGGAGCCGGAGGGCAAGGACGAGGACGGGATGCGGCAGCTGGTCTGCACGACGCTCGCCCACGCCGCCGGACTGCTGGCCGACGTCACCCTGCGCACCAGCGGCGGCACGGTCGTCCTGCTCGACGACTTCGACCCCGTGGAGGTCCTGGCGACGATCGAGCGCGAGCGCATCACCCACATGTTCCTGCTGCCGCCCCTGCTGTACCAGCTCATGGACCAGCCGGAGGTGGAGCGCACCGACACCTCCAGCCTCCGCAACATCACCTACGGCGGCTGCCAGTCCTCCCCCGCCCGGCTCGCCTCCGCCGTCCGGCGCTTCGGGTCCGTGCTGACGCAGTTCTACGGGCAGAACGAGGCGGGCGGCATCAGCGTCCTCGGCCCCGAGGACCACGACCCCGAGAACCTGGACCGGCTGCGCACCGCCGGCAAGGCCATGAAGGGCGTCGAGATCGCGATACGCGACGAGTCCGGCCGCAACCTGCCCACCGGTGAGCACGGCGAGGTCTGCGTGCGCTCCGAGCACATCATGCAGGGGTACTGGAAGCAGCCCGAGCTCACCGCCGAGGTCCTGCGTGACGGCTGGCTGCACACCGGCGACATCGGCTTCCTGGACGACGAGGGCTACCTGACCATCGTCGACCGGCTCAAGGACATGATCGTGGTGGTCGGCGGCCACGTCTACACCACCGAGCTCGAGGACCTGCTCAACACCCACCCGCAGGTCCTGCAGAGCGCCGTCTTCGGCGTCCCGGACGCCAACCGCATGGAGCACGTGTACGCGGCGGTGGTGGCCGCCCCCGGCAGCGAGCTCGACGAGAAGGAGCTGCGCGAGATGGTGAACCGGGAGCGCGGCGCCATGTACGAGCCGGCTCACGTCTCCTTCATCGACGCCCTGCCGCTGACGGACGCGGGCAAGCCGGACAAGAAGCTGCTCCGGCGCGAGGCGGAAGCGGAGGCGGAGGCCGCAGCCTCCCTGTGACCCGCAGGGCCGGCCGCCGCCCCGCGGCCGGCCCCTTCAGCGAAAACGATTCGGTGGCCACACGCTCCCTGAGCAACAATCACCACGGCCAGGGAGCACATCCGACCATCGTTTCGAAAGCCGCAGATCACACCGATGCTTTTCCGGCCAACCGATGCCGTCGCCGGCCCGGGCCGGTGCGCGTCAGCGAGCGGAGTCGAGGGCCGCCTGCTCCGTGCCCTGTTCGGCTCGCAGTTGGGCGGCCACCGTGTCCGTGCGGGCCCGTAGCGCGAGGACGCGCTCGCCGGTCTTGGTGCCGTGCAGCGGGGGTTCCGCGGGGAGCACCGGGATGCCCTTGGCCTGGGCCGTGAGCACCAGGCTGTGCATGACCTCGGCCTGCTGGGCCAGCAGGGCCGTGCTGAACATGTTGGCCCGCAGGGTCTTCTTCATCCCCAGCGCGCCGCGGTAGGTGATTTCACAGGCGACGTTCACCGTCTCCAGCCGCTGCTCGCCCGCCTGCTCCAGCGCGGCGAGCATGACCGAGGCGAGGCCCTCGACCACCTTGGTGACGACCCACTTCCGCCCGGGGAGCGGGGGCAGGAGGTCCCGGATCCGGTCGATCTCGGCGTCGAGCGCCTCCGTGGTCATGGCGCTGAAGGCGTCGTGCAGCTGGAGGTGGACGACCTTGTCCCAGGGGATGTCCTCGCCGTCGAAGCCGACCGACTCGGGTCCGAAGCGCAGCGCGCCGATGCCGTCCAGCGGGCGCAGCGCCTTGGCGGTGATGGCGGGGACCTTGGGGTGGCGGCAGATCAGGGCGCCGAGGGAGAACTCCCACTCCACGGGCGTGGGCGCGGCGGGGGCGGGCAGCGAGCGCAGGACGGAGAGGGCCCAGTCGCCGGAGGCGTTCGTGCCGGCGCGCCCGGCGTCGACGCCGCGCTGTACGGCGTGGGCGACATCCTTGCCGAAGGAGGTGGCCGCCGATCCCACCTGGTCGCCCAGGTTCTTCACCCGGTTGAGTATGCCCATGCCCTGACCCCGTTTCACCTGCGTTGTTCGTGTGGCGGCGACACTTTACCCAGTGATCGGGACGGGCGGCGCAGCGCTCACTCCCCGGCGGTGGGCGGAAGGGTCCGGTCCACGAGGTCGGCGATCAGGTCGTCGAGAGGGAACGGGGCGAGGACGGCTGATGGGGCGCGGCACCTACGAGCCCGCACTCTCCGCGGGAATCACCAGCCCGTACGCCCACCTGCGGCAGTACGTCTTCTCCCGGACACTCGCCGGCGCCGACCCGGCGGTCGAGATCGTCTCCGGCGACCCGGTCGCGTTCGTCCGTGAGCTCAAGCAGCAGGACGGCATGGACGTCTGGCTGTGCGGCGGCGGAGAGCTCGCGGGTACGCTCCTGCCCGAGATCGACGCACTGATCGTCAAGTGCTACCCGGTGGCCATCGGCGCCGGCATCCCGGTCTTCAGCACCGCGTTCCGGCCCCACCGGTTCGGCCTCGTCGACAGCCGTTCGTTCGCCGGCGGAGCGGCCGTGCTCACCTACACCAGGGGTCTCGACTAGCCTGAGGGCACAATGAACCGTTTGATGACGCCATGGGGCGAGCTGGGCCTGACTCGTTTCCCCGAGGACCCCCGCGACCAGCTCCGAGCCTGGGACGCCGCCGATGAATACCTCCTCAGCCATCTGGCGGGGAGCGCGGAGACCGCGGACGGCCCCACGGACCTGTCCGGCACGGTGGCCGTGCTGGGCGACCGGTGGGGCGCGCTGACCACTGCCCTCGCCGAGCACGGCCACAGCCCCGTACAGATCACCGACTCGTTCCTCGCCCAGCAGGCCACCCGCCTGAACCTGGAGCGCAACGGCGTCGCGCCCGGCGCCGTCACCCTGCTGTCGACGCAGGACTCCCCGCCGGACCGCATCGACGTCCTGCTGGTCCGCGTGCCCAAGAGCCTCGCGCTCCTGGAGGACCAGCTGCACCGGCTCGCTCCCCGGCTGCACGCGGGGACCGTCGTCGTCGGCACGGGCAAGGTGACCGAGATCCACACCTCGACGCTGAAGCTGTTCGAGCGGATCGTCGGCCCCACCCGGACCTCGCTGGCCGTGAAGAAGGCCCGGCTCATCTTCTGCTCGCCGGACCCCGCCCTCCCCCGGGCCGCGAGCCCCTGGCCCTACAGCTACTCGCTGCCGCTGGGCATCGGTCCGGCCTCCGGGCTGACGGCCACCAACCACGCCGGCATCTTCTGCGCCGAGCGGCTCGACATCGGCACCCGCTTCTTCCTGCGCAACCTGCCGCAGCGGCGCGGCCCGGAGCGCATCGTGGACCTCGGCTGCGGCAACGGCATCGTCGGGACGGCCGCGGCACTGGCCAACCCGCAGGCCGAGGTGGTGTTCGTCGACGAGTCGTACCAGGCGGTGGCGTCCGCGGAGGCCACGTTCCGGGAGAACGCGGGCGCGCGGGCCGCGGCCGAGTTCCGGGTGGGCGACGGGCTGTCGGGGATGCCCGCCGAGTCCGTGGACCTGGTGCTCAACAACCCGCCCTTCCACTCCCACCAGTCGACCACCGACGCGACGGCCTGGCGCATGTTCACCGGGTCGCGCGCCGCGCTGCGGCCCGGCGGGGAGCTGTGGGTCATCGGCAACCGTCACCTCGGGTACCACGTGAAGCTGCGCCGTCTCTTCGGCAACTGCGAGATCGTGGCGAGCGACGCGAAGTTCGTCGTTCTGCGGTCGGTCAAAAACTGAACTTTCCGGGCCGGGAGACCCCGCTGGCGGGCAGTGATCCAGATCACTGCCCGCCAGTGGTTTAAGGCTTCTGAGGGCACGTGCGCCCATGGCATGATCATGCCGTTACCGGCGGGTAGCCGTCCGGTTCACCCGTCCATGCCGTGTGATGCGGGCCGGAGTGCACACCTCCTCCGGCCTGCCCCCACCT
Source organism: Streptomyces roseifaciens (assembly GCF_001445655.1). NCBI lineage: Bacteria > Bacillati > Actinomycetota > Actinomycetes > Kitasatosporales > Streptomycetaceae > Streptomyces > Streptomyces roseifaciens. Next base: position 1,838,438 of record NZ_LNBE01000003.1, on the reverse strand, counting down.
CACGCTCCCGAGGATCGAATTTGCGCAAGCCCGCACGATTCATAGCTTTACCCGCCATCACCGCTGCCTCCCTGCTCGCCACCGGGTGCTCCGCGGCCTCCGGGCCGTCCGGCAGTGACACCGGCGCCGGCACCGAGCAGGCCGCAGCGGCCCGTCCGCCCGCCGCGGAACCCCAGCTCGCCGTCCGGGCCGCACCCGAGGGCGCGGGCGCCCCGAGCGCCGTGGCCCGCCCGTCCGGCTCCGGCAGGACGGCGCAGAAGTCCTCGCTGAAGGTCGCCTCGTTCGACCGGAAGAGCGGACGCGCCGTCATCTCCGGCGCGGCGAAGCCCCCGAAGGGCCTGGCCCCCGGCCGCACCCCCACGCCCTCCGGCTCGGCAAGCGCCGGAAGCAGCGCGGCCCCCGGGAAGAACAACCAGGTGGACGTCGGCGACATCATCGCCAGCGCCCCCGCCCCCGGTGCCCCCGACGGTGTCCTCGCCAAGGTCACCAAGGTGCTCGGCAAGACCGAGAAGGGCACCGAGGTCAACACCGCACCGGCGACGATGGGCGCCCTGCTGGGCGACGCCAAGGCCGGCGGATCGGTCCCCGTGGACCCGTCCACGGTCGGCGTGGAGCCGCTCGTCAAGGGCGTCAAGGTCTCCTGGGCGAAGACCGGCAACGTCAACTTCGGGCCCAAGGGCGCGAAGCTGCCGCTGGGCAACCTGCGGATCGACGTCGGCACGTCCATCGCCACCGCCAAGGACGCCCCCGCGTCCGCCTCCGCGTCGGCCTCGGGCTACGTCCAGCTGGCTCCGGAGGTGAACTTCGCCTACGACGGCGGCGGTTCCGGCTTCGGCGGCGCGCCGGCCGGCGCCTCGGTCTCGCTGTCGGGCGACTGGTCCTCCCAGTGGGAGCTGAAGGGCCAGGCCGCAGCCTCGACGGAGGGCAAGCCGCTGCGGCTTCCGTTCGCCAAGCTGCACGCCTCGCCGGTCATCCAGGTCGGCGCGGTGCCCGTCGTGGTCAACCTCGGCCTCACCTGCTACCTGCAGGTGGACGCCGACGGCCACGTCAACGTCGACGTCAAGGAGGACCTCAAGGGAGGCTTCCGCGTCGGCGGCGAGTACACCAAGGGCAAGGGCTGGTCGCCGGTCAACTCCTCCGACATCACGGCCACTTCGCCGCAGGCGTCGGTGGAAGCGGCCGGCAAGGTGAAGGCCACGCTCGGCGCCGAGGCGTCCGTCGGCCTGTACGGCGCGGTCGGCGTCACGGCCGACGTCGCCCCGTACCTGCGGGCCGAGGTCGAGGGGCGGGCCGCCGCGGCCGCCGACGGCTCGGCTTCGGCCACCGGCAAGTGGGCCGCGTACGGCGGGCTGGACCTGGCCGGAGCCCTCCAGCTCCAGCTGAAGATCTTCGGCACGCCGATCTTCCAGAAGCCCATTCCGCTGGGCTCGCTCCACAAGGAGTGGAAGCTCGCGGGCGGAGAGGGAACCGTCTCCACGGCGGGCCGCCGCAAGTAGGCCCCGCACAGGCGGACAAGAGCACCGGTACGCGCTTCCCAGCACGTACCGGTGCTCCTTCTTTTCTTGATCTTTAACTTCTGGCTGCGTGAAGTGCGGTGAGGGTTTCGGCAGGTTCGAAGGTTTTGCCGACTTCGTAGCGGGGCATCCGGTGCCTGTTCTCGGCGCTGCTTTCTTCTGTTACCTGACTGAGGCTGTGTTGTTGCGGGGTTGGCAGGACTCCGGTGGACACGTCGTCCGCCAGCCATCGCAGGGCTGGCACTCGTTTGGGTGGCGGCAGGTCGGAATGCCTTGTTCCGCGGTCACCGTGGGCAGATCGTGCAAGGCCGGATCCTTCTTCATAGGAGAAGCTCATGACATCGGTCAATCCCGACCGTCGTGCCACGCCCGTCACCCAGGCCGACGGAGCCCGGGCCGGAGGCAGCACGGCCGCCCTCACCCCGATCGCCGAGCAGGCATCCCCCCAGCTCCTGAGCATCGTCACCGGATTGCTGAACTCCCTGCTGGGCGGTCTGTCGGACCGTAATGCGAAGACCGACGTGACCCCGGTGCGCTGGGACCGTTGATCACCATTTGGTGGCGTGCCGCCCGCAGAGCGCGGGTGGCACGCCGTGATCACCTGGCTCGTGCGCAGGTCCTCGCCGGCCCGGCAGGTCTGGCCTCTGCCGCGACTGCGGCTACGACCGGCCCCGCCGAGGCCGTCAACGGTCACCAGGTCCTGGAGGAAGTCCTCCAGCTGCCGATCAGCACCTGGCGTTACCACTGGGACCCGCCGGATGTCCGGCACCTCGGCCCGATGGCACAGGACTGGTACGAGGCCTTCGGGCTCGGCGACAACAACGTCACTATCTCCGCCACCGACACCAACGGCGTCGCCCTCGTCTGTATCCAGGCCCTCCACCGCCGCATCGAAGACCTCACCGCGCAGGTCGAGACGCTGCGGGAACAAGTCGCCCGGGGCCGGTCGTCCCTGGCCGAGGCGGCCGAGGGGCAGGCAAGGCCGTAGAGACGGCGAATCCGCCTGGCCCTGTTTCACCGCTATCCCGGTCGCGAGGGCCGCTCCTCCGGGTTCTCGCACCGGGAGCAGGGGCGGCCGTCGGCTCAATTGCCTGCTCGGCCAACACGTGCACGTGACCATGATGAAGGCCGTGAAGGTGAGTCTGCTGCCTGCTGCTGTTCCGGAGGAAGCGTTCGCGGTAGCGTCACGTTTCCGGGACGACTTATTCGACTGCCTCACCGCGCGCGGGGACGAGCTGTTCGAGCTGGTGGACGCGCTGCTGTGCGCGGACGGGTCAGTGCGAGCGCCGGTGGACCTGACGCTGGTGGCCGAGCACCGGCGCGGGCACGGCGCCATGTACGACGCGCTGAACAACGGACACGCCGACGTGCCCCGGCCGCGGCAGGTGCTGGCCGGCCTGCCCATGCCGCACGCCGGCGACGGGCGCCTGGTCCTCGCGGTGGACGTCAGCAACTGGCTCCGCCCCGACGCCCCGACCAGCGCGGAGCGTCTGTTCTGCCACGTCTACGGCCGCAGCGGACGGACCTCGGACCAGTTCGTGCCTGGCTGGCCGTACTCGTTCGTCGCCGCCCTTGAATCGGGCCGGACCTCCTGGTGCCAGCTCCTGGACGCCGTCCGTCTCGGTCCGGCCGACGACGTCGCCGAGGTCACCGCTGCCCAGGTCCGCCGGGTGGTCACCGACCTGATCGAGATGGGTTGCTGGCACGTCGGCGACCGCGACATCCTCATTGTCTTCGACGCCGGCTACGACGCTCCGCGCATGGCCCATCTCCTGCGCGGACTGCCGGTGGAGGTCCTCGGGCGGATGCGCACGGACCGGGTCATGCGCCGCCCGGCGCCCTCCCGCAAGGAGTACTACCTGGCCCACCCCCGCGGCGGCCACCCGCCCAAGCACGGCAGGGAGTTCCGCTTCGCCAAGCCCGAGACCTGGGGCGAGCCGGACGCTGCGACGGCACAGGTCACCGAACGGTACGGCGCCGCCCGCGCGATGGCCTGGGACCGCATCCACCCTCGTCTGACCACCCGTTCCGCGTGGATCGACCACACCGGCGAACTCCCCGTCATCGAGGGCACGCTGATCCGTCTGGAGGTCGACCGTCTGCCCGGCGGCAACGACCCGCTGCCACTGTGGCTGTGGTCCTCGGCCACCGGACTGACCGGCGAGGACGTCGACGTGCGCTGGCAGGTATTCCTGCGGAGATTCGACCTGGAACACACGTTCCGACTGATGAAGCAGACCCTCGGCTGGACCCGCCCGAAGCTCCGCACCCCCGAAGCCGCCGACCGCTGGACCTGGCTCGTGATCGCCGCCCACACCCAGCTCCGGCTCGTCCGCCAGGCCGCCGCCGACCTGAGGCGCCCCTGGGAGAAACCGGCCGAGCCCGGACGCCTCACCCCCGCCCGGGTCCGCCGCGGGTTCAGGAACCTCCGCCCGCACCTCGCCTGTCCGGCCCGTGCGCCCAAACCCTCACGCCCCGGCCCGGGACGCCCACCCGGCTCGAAGAACCGACGGCCCGCCAGCCGCTACAACGTGGGCAAGACCGTGAAGCGGGCCGAGAGCATCGCCGAACGTGACCGACTCAGACCATAAAAGCCAAGCTTTTCTCCTGTGCTCCTACTCCTTGGACGCGCGCAGCGAGTAGACCATCGGAACGCGCGGGCGGCCCTCCGGGAGGCGGTAGACCGCGCTCCCGCCGCCCCGGCTGCCACTGGTGTCCTGCCCCCGGACCATGTCGTCGAGGAACTCGAACAGCGTGAAGTCGTACTCGTGCAGGAACTCCAGCCGCAGCCCCGCGGCGCTCACCGCACTCACCACGTCGCCCATCGTGTGCAGCCACTCCACCGAGCGGTTGTGCCGCGTCGGGGCGCTCATGTCAACGTACGAGCCCGGCTCGTCGTAGGTGAGCGGCCCGCGGGCGAAGTAGTCCTCGGCGAAGGCGCCGCCGTCCTCGCCCAGGCACATGGCCACGGGGTGGAACTCCGCCAGGTACAGGAAACCGCCCGGCGCGATCAGCGAGGCGGCCGTACGGGCCCAGCGTGCCAGGTCGGGCAGCCAGCACAGGGCCCCGAAGCCCGTGTAGACGATGTCGAAGGTCTCGCCCTGCAGCGCGGCCGGTGCGTCGTACACGTCCGCCTGGACGAACCGGGCCCGCTCCTCGCCCACTTCCGCCGCGAGCGTCCGCGCCGCCTCCACCGCCGCGCCGGAGAAGTCCAGCCCGGTCACGTCCGCGCCCTTGCGGGCCCAGGACAGCGTGTCGGTGCCGATGTGGCACTGCAGGTGCAGCAGGCGCTTGCCGGTGACGTCCCCGACCTCGTCCGGCTCGAACCCGCGCAGGTCGTTGCGGCCGGCCTTGAACCCCGCGAGGTCGTAGAAGGCGCTGCCCGTGTGGAGGGGAACCCGCTCGTCCCACATCGCACGGTTGGTCTCGCGCCAGTCCTCCGCCCGGCCGGCCCGCCCGCTGTCCGTCTGTCCACTGGTCGTCGTCACCGGCCTGACGCTAGCGGGAGCGCTCGTGGACAGGCCAACGGTTTTTCCCGGACGGGCCGCCGGCCCCGGGCGCGGGCGCACCCCCAAGTGCGGGCGCCCGGAGGCCGTGCCGTGGCGCGGCCCCGGGCCCGGCTCCGTGTCCACGCCCGCGTGCGGATCAGGCGGGCGTGGACAGGTGCGCCGGGCGGTCGGGCCGGCGGCACCGTTCCCCCGTGAACCGGCGCGGTGCAGCGCCGGTGAGACCACGTTAGGTCCTGGCGGCCGGACGCGGACACGTCACGGATGCACGGTTGTGCGCCGGTTTCTGTCACGGGTGCACGGTGCGGAGACCCGGCTCTCCCCGGTGCGCGGCCTCAAGCGGCGCACATGACACAGCCCGGGCGGGAGCCGAATTCCACTTCCTCCAGGGCGGCGCACGCGAGGACCACTTCGTAGAGGTCGCCGCCGCCCGGTACGAGCCGGCGGCCCAGCAGCTGCTCGGCGCCGCGCAGGTGGTCGCGCACGGTGCGGGGGTGTACGCCCAGGCGGGCCGCCGTCTCCTCGACCGCCGTGTTCTCGGCGATCCAGGTGCGCAGGGTGCGGCGCAGGTCGCGGTCGGCGGCCGCGAGGCGCCCGAGGAGTTCCTGCGCCCAGTCGCGGACGGGGCCGGCCGCCAGCAGGCGTTCCAGGCCTGCCGGCCGGGAACCGTCGCCTGCTGCCGTGCCGGGGGCGGCGGGGGGCATCTGCAGCGCCAGGTGGAGCGCGGCCCGGGCGCGTACGTCCGCGAGGTCGGCGCCGAGCAGTGCGGCCGTCCTGTCCATCCGGGCGCGGACGGTGTTGCGGCTGATGCCGAGGATCTTGGCTGCGTTGACCGCCGTGAACTCCAGCCCCAGGCCGACCGTGGCGAGCAGGGGGCCGCGCCCGTGGTACGGCAGCGAGTCCAGCGGCTGCAGGACGCGGGCGGCCCAGGCGCCCGAGGCGGCCGGGTCGAGGAGGGCGGTCAGCCGGGTCTGGGGCAGGTGTTCGGCCACCCGGCCGGGCCGGTACCGGGCCACGGCCAGGGCGCGGGCGGCTTCGCCGTACGCGTCGGCCAGCTGCGTGAGGGGGTGGAGTCCGCCGGTGCCGAGGAAGACGCCGGGGCGCTCTTCGACGATGCGGTGCAATGCGGCGGCGACGTCGTGGCCGCCGGTGTCATGCCCGGCGCCGTCTTCCGGATCGCCCCGCCGCGTCGTGGGGGCGACGACGATGAGCTGGCTGTCGTACGCGGCGCAGCGCACGGCCAGGGCGCGTTCCCCGGCGGCCTCTTCGCATTCACGGACGAGGAGTTCGCGCCGGTGCTCGGGGAGTTCGAGGACGTGGACGCGGGCCGTGTCGGCGTCGAGCAGGCCGGGGCTGAGGCCTGCGGCGGTGCGCTGGGCCAGGGCGACGTCTCCTCCCATGAGGAGCTGGAAGACGGCGAGCCGCAGGCATTCCGTGGCCCGTTCCGCGCTCCGGCGGTGTTCCTCGGCCTCGCGGGCCTTGAGCAGCAGGGCCAGGACGGCGGCGGCCCGGCCGAGGAGGTCCGCGTCCTGTTCGTCGAACGGCCGGGCCAGGGCGGCGGTGAGGACGGGGCGCGGGGTGCGCCGTCCGAGGGCGACGAGCCGCAGCTGTCCGTGGTGGTCGTCCACGGCTGCCGCGTGGAGCCGGCCGCCGGCGACCTGGCCGAGCAGTTCGCCGGCGCGTGCGGCGAGTTCCCGGTGGGCGGCGGCTTCTTCCCGGGAGACCGGGCCGGTCAGGGGCTCCCCGTCCCGGCTGGTCAGCGTGACGGCGCCGCCGAGCGCCCCGGCGAGCCAGGTGACCAGGCGGCGTACGGACGCGTCGTCGCCGCTCTCCCCCGTACGTGCGAAGTCCAGCAGCCGGGTCAGCCGGGCTGCGTGGCCGTGCGACTGCCCCCGGAGTTGTTCGCCGCCGCCTTCTGTGACCACAGGGCCACCCCTTTCCCACCCTTTTCACCCTTTCCCCCAGGCTACTTGAGGGCGCCCGGAGTGCTCGCGCCGTTGTACGGAGGTGCGTTGGACGTGTGCACGCCGGGGGGCGCGTGCCGTGGCGCGGCAGGCCGGTCGCACTGCGGGTGGAGCGTACGCAGAGGCGGTTCGCGCGTTGTGCTGGGTAGGGAGGAGCGAGGCGTCACGGATGAGCACGTGCGTGACGGGACGAGACGCACGGGAAGGAAGTCACGTTGATCCGTCTGGCGCGGGGGGCTACGGGGTTCCGGGGGCCGCACGAGGCTCCTCTGCCGCGGACCGAGGCGGCGCTGTTCCGGGCCGCCTGCTTCACCGCGGCCATGGAGGCCCGGGGGCGGGCCGGTGAGATGGTCCCCGGCGAGATGCACACGTTCCGCCATGCGACCCTCACCGACGGGTACGGCCGTGCGTTCACCGCCCTGGGCCACGCCCATCTTCCGGTGGTCGCCTTCACCACCGACGCGGTCGGCGAGGGCAAGCCGGTTCCCGGCTTCGCGGACCCGCCGCTGTGGGCTCAGGCCTTCGAGACGGCGGGGCTGCGGGTGATGGGCGTCAAGGAGCTGATGACGCCCTTGGAGGAGGTCGACGTCTCGGACCTGTCTCCGGCCGAGCTGACCGAGATCCGCTACTGGAAGCCCGCGTGCCTGGGGGACGTCCTGTTCAACTGGTGGGACTGACCGGCGGGCGGGCCCGGCTCCCCGCTCGCCCGGGCGCGGACGCGGCGGTGTACGGTCTGGTGTCCGTCGGCCGGAGGACGGTGAAGGCCGCAGAGCGAGAAAGGCAGAGGTGGCGTCGCGATGACCCCTCGCCGCAGTGCCGGTCCCGGCGAGCCGACCTTCACGGAGCGGGCGCGCCGGCAGCAGATCATCGAGAGCACCATCGACCTGATCTCCACCCGGGGCTATCCGGCGACGTCGCTGTCGGCGATCGCGGAGCGGGCCGGGATCTCCAAGGCCGCGGTCCTCTACCACTTCTCGTCGAAGGACAACCTCACGCGCGCGACGTTCGCGCAGGTGCTGGAGCAGTTCGGGGCGTACGTCACCGAGCGCGTGGAGCGGGAGGCGGATCCGCTGGACGCGCTCGTCGCCTACGTCCGGGCGATGGTCGGCTACCAGCAGGCCAACCGGCGGCACGTGCGGGTCATCACCGAAATGCTCCTCGACGACGAGGGCGGCACGCAGCTGAAGACGCCGGGCCGGCACGACACCGGCGGCCGCTGGCAGGCCCTGGCGGAGCTGCTGGCGGCCGGGCAGGCGGCGGGCCGGCTGCGCGCGTTCGACACGCGGGCGGTGGCGCTCGCGATCGGCGGGGCGATCGACGGGGTGGTCGCGCACTGGCTCGCCGACCCGGACGTCGACCTCGGCGCGGCGGCCGAGGAACTGGTGACGTTCACGCTCCACGCGGTCCGGGCCCCGGCCTGAGCCGGGTGCCCGTCGCGGGGTGCGCCTACGCCCTCGCGAAGGCGGGCGCACGCTCGGGCCGTATCCCGACGCCGCCCAGGTAGGCGGTGACCGTGCGCAGGGGCGTCGCGCGGCGCAGGAGGCGCATCGGCAGGGGCAGGGTGGCGGCGTTCAGGGTGCCGTCGAGGGCGCTCCGGATCAGCTGGTGCTCGCCCAGCTGCGACTGCTGCACCAGGGCCGTCGGCAGCCGCCGGCGCTTCTGCACCCGTGCCAGGTCGTGGACGCGCACCCTTCCCTCGCGCAGCGGGCCGGCGAGGATGCGGGCGGCCGCCACGGCGTCCTGGATCGCGAGGTTGACGCCGACGCCGCCGACGGGCGACATGGTGTGGGCAGCGTCGCCGATGCAGAGCAGGCCGCCCGCGTACCAGCGCGGGAGCCGTCCCATCGTCACGTCGAGCAGCTTCACGTCGTCCCAGGAGCGGATCGCGCCGGTGACGTCGGCGTCCCAGCCGAAGAGGCCGCCGAGCCGGTCGCGGAACCACTGGATGTCGTGGGCGCGCAGCTCGGCGTCGCGGCCCTTGGCGATGAGGTAGGAGGTCTGGAAGTACGCGCCCCGGTCCATGGTGACCGCGGCCTGCCCGCCGCCGAAGCGGGCGAAGACGCGGCCGTCCTTGACGCCGCCGCGGGGTGCGTCCACGCGGACCTGCCAGACGTCCATGGGGACGTCGAATTCGTCCTGGACGAGGCCGGCTTCCCTGCGGACGACGGAGCGGCGGCCGTCGCAGCCGACGGTCAGGGCGGCCTCGATCTCGCCGGGCGTGCCGTCCTCGGCGGTATAGCGCACGCCGGTGACGCGGCCGCCCTCCTTGCGCAGGCCCGTGACCTCGGTGCACATGCGCAGGGTGAAGGAGGGTTCGGCGGCGGCCGCGCTCGCCAGCAGGTCGAGGAAGTCCCACTGCGGGACCATGGCGATGTACTTGTGGCGGCCGGGGATGCGGCGGAAGTCGGCCGCGACGACGGTGGTGCCGCCGATCTCCATCCGCATCTCCTCCAGCTTGGGGAAGGGCAGTTCCGCGAACCGCTCCCCCAGGCCGAGTTCGTCCAGCAGCCGCAGAGTGGAGGGGTGGACGGTGTCGCCGCGGAAGTCGCGCAGGAAGTCGCGGTGCTTCTCCAGGACGGTCACCTGGACCCCGGCCCTGGCCAGCAGCAGCCCCAGCATCATGCCTGCCGGTCCGCCGCCCACCACGCAGCACGTCGTGCTTTCCATGATTCCCGCCTTTCGCCGCGCATGACTCCGCGCATGACTCTGACCGATCGGTCAGCAATCTAACCGATCGGTCAGTCGATGCTTCCGGGAGGGTCCGAAAAGCCGTCAGGGCCGGGGCCCGCCCACCGCCTTCACGCCGTCAGCACTTCCCCCTCCACTGCGTCGGCGCCTGCCGCGGCGGCGGCCGCCAGCTGCTCCATGGACAGGTTCAGCACGGAGGCCAGCGCCACGATCGTGAAGAAGGCGGGCGTCGGCGCGCGGCCGGTCTCGATCTTGCGGAGCGTCTCCGCGGACAGTCCCGAGGCGGCGGCGATCTCCACCATGCTCCGGTCGCCGCGCGCCTCGCGGAGCAGGGCGCCGAGCATCTCGCCGCGGTGCCGCTCCCAGGGGGTCAAAGGGGTCCTCACCATGACCTCGATACTAGACCGTGATACTTATACCGGTATAAGAATTGCCGGTATAAGAATTGGCAGTACGCCGAGGGGGTTCGGAAACCATGGTGGAGATCAAGACCGACGGTGAGCTGGAGGCCATGCGCGCGGCAGGCCGGGTCGTCGCCCGTGCGCTGGCCGCGGCCCGTGACGCCGCGAGGCCCGGAGTACGGCTGCGGGGGCTGGACGAGGCGGCGCGCGCCGTGCTGAGCGAGGCCGGGGCGAGCTCCCCCTTCCTGGGCTACCGGCCCTCCTTCGCCCCCACCCCCTTCCCGGCGGTGATCTGCGCCTCGGTCAACGACGCGGTCGTGCACGGCCTCCCGGACGACTACGCGCTGCGCGACGGCGACCTGGTCAGCCTCGACTGCGGCGCCCGGCTCGACGGGTGGACGGGCGACTCCGCGGTGAGCTTCATCGTCGGCACGCCCCGGCCCGCCGACACCGCCCTCGTCGACGCCACCCAGCAGGCCCTGGACGCCGCCATCGCCGCGGCCGTCGTCGGCAACCGCATCGGGGACATCTCCCACGCCGTCTCGGCCGTCGCCCGCGCCGGGCGCTACGGCATGCCCGAGGACTTCGGCGGTCACGGCATCGGCCGGCAGATGCACGAGGACCCGCACGTCCCCAACTGGGGCCGCCCCCGCAGGGGCCTGCCGCTGCGGCACGGCCTGGTCCTCGCGATAGAGCCGATGCTCATGGCGGGCGGCCGCAACGACTACCGCACGGACCCCGACGGGTGGACGCTGCGCACCACCGACGGCAGCCGCGCCGCGCACATCGAGCACACGGTCGCCATCACGGACGACGGCCCGCGGGTGCTCACGCTGCCGTGATCCCGCCGCCCGCTCAGGCCGAGAACTGCCGCATCAGCCGGACCCCCTGGGCCGCCGTCATGTGCGGCAGGTACGCCTTGCCGATGGCGCGGGTGATGGCGGGGAGGGCTGCCGGGTCGGGATAGGCCATGTACATGGGGCGGTACTGCGGCTGGAACTTGGACTTGAAGTTCAGCAGCGACCGGAAGCCGTAGACCGGTTCGAGGACCTTGCCGCCGTAGTCGAGGATCCGCTGGAGCGCCGCCGGCGGCTCCTCCGTGGCCTTGCGGGCGAGCGGGGCGCCCGAGAGGCTGAGGAAGCGGGCGCCCTCCTCCTGGAAGCCGAGCGCGGCCGAGGCGATGAGGAATTCCATCGAGCCGCGGAAGCCGGCGGCCCGGCGGCGCATGAAGTCCAGCGTCCAGCCGACCGGCCGGCCCGCTTCGTAGACGGGCATCCAGCTGGTGATGCCGTGGACCGTGCGGTCGGCGTCCACGGCGATCAGGCAGCGCACGGCCGGGTCGTCGAGCTCGTCCAGGCCGCCCAGGGTGAAGCCCATCTCCGGCAGTCCCTTGTCGGCGACCCACTCCTCGGAGATCGAGCGCACCTGGTCGGTGATGGCGACCGGGGCGTCGGGGTAGGACCACCACTCGGCGGTGATGCCGTCCTTCTTGGCCTTGTTGAGGGCGGTCCGCACGTCCTGCCACTTCTTGCCGGTGAAGGCCAGGTCGGGCAGGGGTACGACGGTGTCCTCGGCGACCTGCACCGAGCGCCAGCCCAGGGCCTCGGCCGCGGCGCGGGACTCCTCGCCGACGCTGTAGAAGCACGGTGTCCAGCCGCGCTCGTCGCAGTGGCGCGAGAAGCCCGCGACGGCGGCGGCCCGCGCGTCGGGCGCGCCGAAGGGTTCGCCGGTGGTCAGGGCCACGGTGGCGACCACCCGGTAGGCCACGGCGGCCCGGCCGTTCGCGTCGAACCAGTAGTAGTTGCCGTCCCACGTGGTGAGGTAGCTGAGCGTCGAGCCGCCGTGCGCGACGAGGAGCCCGCGGGCGCGCACGGCGGCGTCGGCGTCGGTGTGCAGGCGCGGGCGGCGGAAGGTGACGAGCAGCGCGATCAGGGTGACGAGCCAGAAGACGAGCCCGCAGTAGTGGAACAGGGCCTGCGCGGTCCCGCCGACCGGGACCGGCCAGTCGGTGAAGGTGGCGAGCAGCGTCGGTGGCAGGAACTCCGAGGCCAGCCCGGAGAAGAGCACCGACGGCGTGGCCTCGGGGTCGTACTGGTCGCGCACCGCGTAGCCGATCCCGACGTACGCGGCGCAGGCCAGGACGAGCGCGCCGCCGACGACGGCTGCGAGCCCGCGCGTGGCGGAGCGCGGGAGCCGCAGGTCGAAGCGGGCGCGGGTGACGATCAGGAGGATGACGATCAGGACGGGCAGCAGCATCTGCTCCGCGAAGGCCTGGGCGTACGTGGAGCGTTCGGCGGGCTCGGCCCATCCGGCGGGGTGGCTGAGGAAGTCGTGCAGCCACCAGGAGAAGAGGGCGATCCAGGCGAGGTGGACGAGCACGGCCAGCGCCCAGGCGAGCCTCAGCCCGCGGCGCAGCCCCTCGGCGAGGACGAGCATGAGGGCGGGGACGAGCACGGCCATGACGGTGGCCGGGGAGTCGTAGAAGTTCCGCAGGGCGTGGACGAAGTGGCAGTCCTCCTTCGAGGCGGCGCAGGCCTCGGCGACCTCCTGGCCTGTGGGCTGCACGGAGACGTAGAGCTGGAAGGAGTTGAGGGGGCCGTAGGCGTCCCGGTAGAGGATCGCGACCATGGGGCCGATGGCGGCGGCGGCCACGACGAGCGCGACGAGGACGCGGGCCTCGGTGTGGGAGGAGTGCCGCAGGCGCCAGGGACCGGTCCGGTGGTACAGCAGGGCGCCGGCGACGAGGCCGACGACGGCGCCGCCGAGGCGCAGGACGCCCTGGAGGTGGCCGACGTAGAGGGCCATGACGAGGGCGAAGGCGACGATGCCGAGGCGGGTGCGGCGCCGCCACAGGGCGGTGAGCCGGTAGCTGAGGACGCCGCCGACGGCGAGGGCGCCGACGGTCGGGGTCACCGCGAGGTAGCCGGCGAGCTCTTCCAGCCACCACTCCCCCGCGGCGTTGCCGAGCGCGACGACGCCGACGCCGAGGAGCGTGCCGAGGATCTGGCCGCCGATGAGGACGGCTGCGGTGCGGGCCACGCCCAGGCGCCGCTCGGCGGGGGTGACGAGCAGCAGGACGACGACGGTGGCGCCGATGTAGCCGCCGAGTCCGGGGCACCACAGCAGGGAGCTTACGGGGGTCCACCAGCGGCCTTCGGCGAGTGCGGGGACGCCGGCGCCGACCTGTTCCATGCGGTGCGGGCCCGGCCCGCTGCCGAGGCTGCCGGTGACCGCCCCGACGATCCACAGCACCGCGAGGAAGGCGAGGGTGAAGGGGGCGTGCCGGACGGGGGCGAGCAGCCGGTCGAGGGTGACGCGCCAGGGGTGGGTGCTGTCGCCGGGGGTGGGCGCGGGCGGCGGGGCGGTGGTCTCGCTCACCGGATCAGCCCCGTCTCGCGGGAGATCCAGGGCAGTTGCCTCTCCAGGCCGGGCCGCCAGACCTGCCAGCTGTGGCCGCCGGGGAGCAGGACCCATTCGGCCCGCATCCCGGCCTTGACGGCCGCGTCGTACACCGTGCGCTGCTGGGGCCGGTAGGTGGCGTCGCTGCTGCCGGCGACGAAGGCGGCCTTGGTATCGGGGAAGCGCTGCCGTGCCATGACGTCGAGGGGGTTGACCGCGGTGAAGGCCGCCTCGTCGCCGCCGAAGGCCTTGTCGACGGTCTTCCGGCGGCTGCCGAGCGTGGGCGCCTCCTGGCCGGAGATGTCGTTGACGACCCCGTAGACCTGGGGGGCGTTGACGCCGAGCTGGATCGAGCAGGTGCCGCCGAAGGAGATGCCGGAGACGACCCAGGAGGTGCGGGCGGTGGCGACCTGGAGGTGGGAGCGGATCCAGTCGGGGACGTCGGTGGCGAGGTAGGTCCGGACGTTGCCGAGGCGGGAGTCGAGGCAGAGGGTGTTGGCGAACTGGGAGCCCAGCGGGTCCACGACGACGATCACGGGCGCGAGTCCGCGGTGCTCGCCGGCGAAGGCGTTCATCATGTCGACGAGCCGCCCGGAGTTGATCCAGTCGTCGGGGGACCCGGGCTGGCCGGCCATGAGGACGACGACGGGGAGCAGGGGGCGCGGGGTGGCCCGGTAGGCGGGCGGCAGGTAGACGTAGGCGCTGCGGGCGTCGAAGCCGGACCGGGTGCCGGGGATGGACGACTTGGAGAGGGTTCCGTTCCCGGGCATGCCCGGGGGCGGGTGCCAGACGTCGGCGATGGTCCTGCCCGCGGGGACGCGCAGGGCGGGTTCGGTGCGTCCGGTGGCGTCGGTGATGCTCGTGGTCTTCGTGAGCCAGGAGTTGAGGGCGGAGCGCGCGGTGGGGTACTGGTCGAAGTGCTGATTGATCTCGGAGGCTCCCAGGAGCACGGCCAGGAGGGCGGCGAGGGCGGCGCCGGCCCGGTACCGGGGGCGCAGCAGCGGGATACGGAAGGCGGCGAGGCAGACCCCGAGGACGGCGATCCCGGCCCAGATCACCACGTTGAGGGGCAGGGGGTCGGGGAAGGGCTGCCACCAGTCGTCGACGGCGGTCCGCAGGAGCCAGGTGAGGACGGCGGCCAGCAGGACGGCGAGCGGGGCCCACCGGGTCCACCAGGTGCGGCGGCGGGAGAAGAGGAGCACCGCCAGGGCGCACAGGCCCACGGCCAGCAGGGCGACCGGAATCCATCCGCTCACCAGGGACCACTCCAGCGGGCCTGCCGCGATCCGCATCCGACGCACCTCCCTGAAAATGCTACATATCCCTACAAAGGGAGCAACTCGGGAACGCGCGTCGCAACTCTTGTCAGTGGAGGGGTGCGGTGGGAGATTCTCGGTGGCCCCGTCCGGCCGTTCAGCCGAAAGCGTTCTCCCCCATAGGAGATGCCTCGTGCCCACGACGTCGACAGGGAGCGGCAGAACCGGCGCACTCGTTCTGTCCCAGGCCCCCGACGGATTCCGCAAGGTCCTCAAGGCGCTGCGTGCCCGGGCGCCCCTGCGCAGTGCCCGGCTCCCCGCGGAGCCGCCCTGGCGGAGCCGGTTCGTGTCGCCGGACGCCGCCGGACCGGTGACCTCCCTGCGGGAGTTCGGCTACCGCGGGGAAGAGCTGTGGCGCTGGAAGGGGCGGGTCGACGACGCGGCGATCGCCGGGCCGTGGCACATCCTGACGGAGGAGGGCCTGGACTGCCTCGCCACGGTGTGCGGGCGGCTCGAAGCGGCGGCGCAGGACGCCGGGTTCACCGCGACGCGGCGGCTGCGCGCCGCCGACCTGCTCTCGCCGTTCATCGCCAACATGATCCGCGACCGCGACTTCCTCCTCACCTGCTCCCGGCTGGTCGGCATCCCGCTGATCCCCCATCCGCTGCGGCTGCCCACGGCCCAGGTCAATTACGGCGAGGGCCGGGGCCGTCAGGGCGGCGTCCGCTGGCACCGCGACGGCATGGATTACGTCTTCACCATTCAGCTGAGCGGCTACGACGACTACGACGGCGGCCGTTTCACCTACTTCCAGGGACGCACGGACGAATTCCCCGGCCCGGGGCGGGAGGATTCCCGGTTCCGCGAGGCGGACTGCGGGGAGCGCGGCGCAACGCTGTTCCTGCACGGCAGCCGTATCTTCCACGCGGTCACACCCGTGACGAAGGGCCACCGGGTGACGCTGGTGATCTCCCTCTTCTGCCCTTATTTCGCGCGGCAGGATTCGAATACGTTCTGGCACCTGGCGGCCGACGACGGCATTCCCGCCACCGTTCCCGGCTGGCTGCGCCTGAAGTGGCCCACGCGGAATCCCGCCGTGGATTACAGCCTGCGCGCCGGCAGCCCGGTCGTCACGTGGGACGACCTCCGCTAGACCCGGGGCGCGCCGGGCGGCACGCGCAGCGTCCGCCCGGCGCGCACGGGGAATCCGGCGCGCTCCCCCGCGTACGCGCACGACCGCGATGCCGCGGGCAGGGAAGAGCGCCGGGCGGCGCAGGAAAAGAGCGGGCCACAGATCATTTCCCTTCCCGGCGCCGATTCCCTCCTGCTCCGTAACGGCCCGTAAGGCGCTGGCATTTGATCCATGCCATGCACATGCATACCCGGCACGGCGAGCAGAAGGACCGTTTTTCGCATGACGCCTGGTGAGGCCGGAATCCCATGCTCATCCCGCCGGCGCCTTCGCCCTTCTCGAACAGGAATCCATGTCATTTGTATGGTCATCACATCGCTCTCGATCAAGTAATACGCTCCGAAAAAAGTGGCCGGAACAAATATCCCCCGGCCCAACCCGGCCATGATTCGCTGACCGCGTATGTACGCATACCGCCCGACCACGGCGAGGAGAGACTGATGGCCGAAGTCAAGAAAATGATCACGCCGACGCCCACGGCGTCGTCGCGCCCCTGCGGGTTCGTCTCGCCCGACAAGGGCAACGCACCGACGATCACGCCGGTGCCGAAGGCGGAGTCCGTCACGGAGGTCTCCGAGACGAAGGCGCCGGCCACACCTGCCTAGTCGTCCCGGCGCACCGGTTCCGACGGGCCCGCCGCCTCACGCCCGCGGCGGGCCCGTTCCACGAGCGCGCGCCCCCGGCCCGCCCCGGCCCGTTCGATTTCGCACCGTTTCCAGGAGGAAGTCCACCGATGTCGGCTCCGGTTTACCAGTCCTCCCGCTACGTCCGTACGATGCGCACCGCCAAGGACCGTGACTTCGCCCGGTTCGGCGGCCGGCTCGACGCCTACGACGGCACCGAGCGCACGGTGGCCTTCCACTCCCTCTTCGGCAACGCCCGCCTGGTGGACCGCGACACGGTCGAGCTGCTCCGCGAAGCCGCCGGCGGCATCCCCCTGGACCTGCTGCGGGAGCGGGCGGGCAGCGAGGCCGTCGACAGCCTGATCGAGGCGCAGTACCTCGTGGAGGCCGGGCACGACGAGGCCGCGCAGATCGACGAACTCCTCGCCGCCCGGGGCGAGGCGCTCAGCAGCGGCGTCTTCCACTCCTCCATCCAGCTGGTGCTGACCAACGCGTGCAACTTCTCCTGTCAGGGCTGTTTCGCCTACAACTTCGACGGCGGCGTGGAGGAGCGCAACACGTCCGGGGAGTCCGTCAAGCCGGGCCCGGTCCTCGTCCAGCTGCGCACCGCGCGCGGCGACAGCGGCCCGACGCTCGCCCGCGGCGACTGGAACGAGGGCACCGACGGCGCCCGCAACCCCTCGATGCACATGTCCCCGCAGGTGGCGGAGAAGACGCTGCGGGAAGCGGTGGCGCTGCGCAAGGCCAACGGCGGCGGCGAGCTCACCGTGTCCTTCTTCGGCGGCGAGCCGACGCTCGCCCGCAATACGATCCTGCACATCCTGCGCACCTTCGGGCACTTCCACGACGGCGTCTCGCTGTCCTACGACATGACGAGCAACGGCTCGCGCATCGACGCCGAGCTGCTCCAGGCCCTGGCCGATTACCGGGTCTCCACCACCGTCTCGATCGACTACCTCGTCCCGGAGACCGGCGAGTTCCGCGGCGGGCAGCAGCAGCGCACGCCGTGGCCGGTGGTGCGCAAGGCCATCCTCGACATGAAGGCCGCTGGCGTGCCCGTCAGCATCACCACCGTCCTGTCGCAGTACACGTGGGACAAGTGGGGCACTCCGCTGATCGACTTCGTCGCCGAGGCCGGCCTGGACTCCCTGGACGTGATCGTCTCCTTCCAGGCCCGCGAGTTCTTCGAGCAGCACAGCCCGCACGACGTGGCGCAGAAGCTGCTGTCCGCCGTCGACTACGGGCGCGAGCGCGGGGTCCAGCTCAGCGGCTACTGGTACCAGACGTTCCAGATGATCGCCGACGAGGCGAAGTGGGCCGCGCAGGCGGACTACAAGACGTGCCCGGCAGTGGGCCGGCAGCTGTCCATCGAGCCCAACGGCAGCGTGTTCGCCTGCAAGGCGACGGCGCGCAAGCTCGGCACCATCGACGACTGGCGGGGCGTCTTCAACTCCTCGGCCTACCGGGACTACGGCATGCGCGCCTACACCAACGGGCCCGGCTGCCAGGGCTGCGAGCTCCAGGGCACGTGCTCGGGCGGCTCGGCGGGCGCCCTGGAGGAGGAGAACGGATCCATCCAGGTCATGTCCCCGGGCTACTGCGCGTACATGCGCGAAGTCGTCCAAGGGCTGCTGGAGCGCCACCACGCCCAGTTCTGCGCGGGCGTCTGAGGAGCCCGCCAGATGCCGACGATCGGACTCAACTTCGGGCACGACGGGGGCGCGGCGCTGGCTCAGCCCCGGGGGCTCCACGTCATCGAGGGCGAGCGGCAGGTGGGACTGCGGCACGTGTGCGGCGGCAACGCCCGGTTCGCCGGCGAGATCGGCGACTGGGTGAACCGGCTGCACGCGCTCGCCCGCGGCCCGGTCACCGCGGTCGCCGTCGCCGACTGGTACACCCCCGCGTGCCGGATCCTGCCCGACGGGCTCGTCGAGCTCGTCTCCGAGGACATCACCTGGAGCCGCCCGGGCGACGCCCTGGCCACGTCCGTGCTGCGCCCGGTCAAGTCCGTGGACTGGCCGCTCGCCGACGGCCCCGCAGGCCCCCTGCCCGTCGTGGCCGTCCGCCACCACTTCGCGCACGCGGCCCTGGCCCACTACACCTCCGGGGCGGCCAAGGCCCTCACGCTCGTCCTGGACGGCACCGGCAACTACGCCGAGTGCGGCATGGTGTGCCTGGGCGACGGCCCGTCGCTCACCCCCGTCCTGTCCTTCAACAACCGCACCGGCCCCCGCTTCGGGCTGGTCTACGAGGCGCTGGCCCGCAGGGTGCACGGCGGGCAGTTCGACACGGGCAAGCTGCTGGGCCTGGCCGCCACCGGCGCCACCGACCCGGACCTGCTGCCCGTGCTGCGCACCATGCTCGCCGGGGAGCGCGCCCGGCGCACCGCGCCCGACCTCCTGGCACCCCTGGGCGGCCGGGCGCCCGCCGGCAGCGCCCTGCGGTACGAGGACACCTGGTATCCGTACGACGAGGACGCGGGCGGCTATCTCGACGGTCTGCTGGCCGACGCCACCGACGACGACGTCGTGCACTCCTACGGCGGGGTGTTCCCCGACGAGATCCGCACCCCGCGCGGGCACCGCCACCTCGTGGGCCACAGCCCGGGCGACCCGGTCTGCCGCACCCTGGCGGCAACGCTCCAGACCGCCGTGGAGGAGGATCTCGCCCACCTCGTCACCGGGCTGCACGAGCGCTGGCCCGGCTATCCGGCGCTCAGCTACGCCGGGGGCTGCGCCCTGAACATCACGGCGAACACCCGCATCTCGGAGAGCGGCCTGTTCACCCGGGTCTCCATCCCCACCTGCTGCGACGACTCCGGGATCGCGCTCGGCGCGGCGCTGGCCGCGGCCGCGCCGGAGGACCGGCCGGCAGCCGGCGGAAGCCGCCCCGGGGCTGAGCTCGCCTACTGCGGCCCCCGGCTCACGGCCCGCGACCCGCTGCGCACCGGGCGGACCCGCCTGACCCTCGCGAGCGACACCGCCCTCGTCGACCACGTGGCCGCCCTGCTCGCCGGGCGCAAGTGCGTGGCCTGGCTCGGCGGCGGCATGGAGACCGGGCCGCGCGCCCTGGGGCACCGGTCGCTGCTCGTCTCCCCGCACTGGACCGGCGCCCGGCGCCACGTCTCGCAGACCATCAAGCGCCGCGAGTGGTTCCGCCCGGTGGCCCCGCTGTGCCCCGCCGAGGTGGCCGACGCGTACTTCACCGGCCCGCTCGACCACACCGACACGATGCTGTTCGCCGTGCGCGTCCGCGAGGAGCTGGCGGAGCAGCTCGCCGAGGTGCGGCACATCGACGGAACCGCGCGGCTGCAGACCGTGCACGCCGCGGAGCACCCGCTGCTGCACCGCCTGTGCCACGCGCTGGCCGGCCGCACCGGACTGCCGATCCTCATCAACACCAGCGCCAACGGCGGCGGACGGCCCATCCTCAACGACCTCGGGGATGCGCTGGAGCTGCTGGACACCACGGCGCTCGACGCCGTCGTCCTGGCCGACGAGCGGGCAGTCATCACCTGAACGGACCGGGTGAACGCCCGCCCGCCCGTCCGCCTGCCTGCCCGTCCGTCCGTCCGCAGAGCACGAGTCACAAGGAGCACCGAACATGGCGAGGACCCAGCTCAGGGACATCCGCAAGGAGCTGCCCCTGCGCGTGCTGTCCCCCGAGGACTGGGAGCACTGGACCACCCGCGGCTACGTCGTCGTCCGCCAGGCCGTGCCCGCCGGCAACGTGGAGCGGCTGGAGAAGGCCCTGTGGGAATTCGAGGACATGACCCCCGGGGACCCCTCCACCTGGTACGCAGGCCGCACGGACAACCAGCGGCTGCCCGGCCACAGCGGGCTGGTGGAGATCTACAACCACCAGGCCATGTGGGACAACCGGCAGACGCAGCGGGTGTACGACGCGTTCGTCGACATCTGGGACGCCACCGGCCTGTGGGTCGTGATCGACTTCGCCAACGTCAACCCGCCCAACCGCGGCAGCCGTGAGTTCGGCGGGTTCGTCCACTGGGACGTCGACACCTCCCGGCGGCCGCTGCCCATCAGCTGCCAGGGCGTGCTCTCGGTCAGCGAGGGCAACGAGGAGATCGGCGGCTTCCAGTGCGTGCCCGGCATCTTCGAGAAGCTGGACGGCTGGCTGGAGGAACAGCCGCCGGACCGCGACCCGATGACGCCGGACATCACCGGCCACGAGATCGAGACGCTGCAGGTGGACCCCGGCGACCTGATCATCTTCAACAGCCTGCTGCCGCACGGAGTGCGCCCGAACCGCTCCGCGGACCGGGTGCGTATGGCACAGTACATCTCCATGGCGCCCGCCCTGGAGGACGACGCCGCGCTCCGGGACAGCCGCGTACGGTTCTGGCGGGACCGGATCCCGCCGCACGAGCACGAGCACCACGGAAGCCCTCGCAAGAAGGAGCGCGAGCTCTACGGGCGCGCCGAGCTCACTCCGCTGGGCGAGCGGCTCCTGGGGCTCACGAGTTGGTCGTGACCGCGCCGGGCGGCGGGGCCGCGGGGCACGGCCGGACGCGGAGTGAGATCCCTTGACCAAGACCGGGGCACCGGCCCGCAAGCCCGTGCTGGGCAGCCGCTTCCGCTGGCTGTGGTCGTCGTCCGTGGCGTCCAACGCCGGGGACGGCGTCACCCGCACCCTGCTGCCCCTGCTGGTGGTCGCGAGCCACCCGCAGCCGATGGTGGTGGCCGGGCTCACGGCGGTCAACATGCTGCCGTGGCTGCTGTTCGCACTGCCCGCGGGCGTCCTGGCGGACCGTCACGACCGGCGGCGCATCCTGCTGTTCAGCAACGTCACGCGCGCGGCCGCGCTGCTGGCGGCCGTCGCGGCGTTCGCGGCGGGCACGTCGCTGGCCGTGCTGTACGTGCTGTCCTTCGTCCTCGGGATCGCCGAGACCCTGGCGGAGACCGCGGCGCCCGCGATGCTGCCCGACATCGTGGAGTCGGAGCACCTGGAGCACGCCAACGGCCGGCTGTTCGCCCCGCAGGTCATCCTCAACGAGATGGCGGGTCCGCCGCTGGCCGGTCTCCTGGTCGGGGTCGGCGCGACCCTGGCGCTGGCGACGGGCGGGGCGCTCTACGGGCTCGCCGCCGTCCTGCTGCTGGGCCTGGCCGGCGTCAAGGCGGCCCCGCGCACGACGCCCCCGCCCGGCACGTCCGCGGCCCGCTCCCTGTGGCAGGACGTGCGCACGGGGGTCGCCTTCGTGCTCACGCGGGCGGCGCTCACCCGCACGCTGGCCGCCAGCGCTCTCTACGGCCTGGTGTACTCCGCGACGTTCTCGATGCTGGTGCTGCTCGCCTACCGCACCCTGCACCTGCACGCCACCGGCTACGGCCTGCTGCTGACCGTCGGCTCCGTCGGCTCGATCGCCGGGACGTGGCTCGCGCCCCGGCTGGCGCGGCGGCTGCCCACGCTCGTCCTGGCGCAGTGGTCGCTGATCCTGTCGGGCGCGGCCTACGTCGGCCTGGGCCTGGCCGGGAACACGGTCCTCGCGGGGGTCGCGATCTTCTGCAACGGCATCTTCATGATGAGCTGGAACATCCCGGTCCTGTCGCTGCGCCAGCGGTTCGCGCCGCCGGAACTGCAGGGCCGCGTGATGAGCGTGTCACGGCTGTGCTCGTGGGGAACGATGCCGATCGGAGCGGCCCTCGGCGGCCTGCTCGCCCGCACCACGTCCGTCACCACCGTCTTCGTCTCGTCCGGGGCCGTCCTGATCCTGGGATCCGTGGCCCTGCTCGCGCCGCTGCGCCAGGACATGCTCACCGGCGAACAGCCGGAGTCCTCCCGCATACCGCATCGAGACCAGCAGCAGCACACCGACACCGAAAGAGGAGAGCATGACCGCGGAAGCGTATGACACCGTGATCGTCGGCGGCGGCCCGGCGGGCCTCAACGCGGCGCTGTACCTGGGCAGGTCGCGCAGGCGCGTCGCACTCGTCGACTCCGGCGACGCCCGGAACATGGCGGCCGGCGTCATGCACAACATGCTCACCAACGACGGGGTGACCATCGCGGACTTCCGTGCCCGCGCCCGCGCCGAAATCTCCCGCTACGGCGTGGAGTTCCTCGACGACGAGGTGATCACCGTGGCGCCCGAGGGCGACCGCCTGGTGACGACGGCCAAGGAGGCCGGGGCGCTCACGAGCCGCACGGTGCTCTACGCGGCCGGCGTGCGCTCGAAGCTGCCCGACGTGCCGGGGCTCGCCGCGCTGTGGGGCAAGGGCGTCTTCGAGTGCCCGTACTGCCACGCCTACGAGGTGCGCGACGGCTCCTTCGGCGTGTACGGCGGTGCGGTGCCCGGCGAGTGCCTCGCCGCGACCCTGACCGCCTGGACGTCCTCGCTCACCTACCTGTCGGACCGGCGTGAGCTGCCCGAGGAGGAGCGCGGATTCCTGGCCGCCTCCGGGGTGGACACCGTGCCCGACGAGGTCGTCGGCGTCTCGGCCCACCCCGACGGGGTGGCCGTCGAACTGGCCGGCGGGCGCTCGCTGTCCTTCACGGCCCTGTTCCTGCACATGGACACCGAGCCGCGCGTGGAGCCGCTGCGCCCCTGGCTGCAGGCCGCCGACCTCACCTCGGTGCAGACCGACGAGCGCGGCCGGACCTCGCTCCCCCGTCTGTACGTGGCCGGTGACCTGGGCAAGAACATGCAGCAGGCGGCCATGGCCGCGGCCAGCGGCGGCCTCGCCGCCATGGCCGTCAACGCCGACCTGATCCGCGAGGACCGGCCCGGCGCGCTCTACGACCTGCCGCCCGCCGCCCACTGACACCGCGGCCCCGCCACCTGCCACCTGCCGCCCGCCGCCCGGACACCCGAGGAGAGCCCTGCCCCATGAAGTCCCCGCGCGCCGAACTCGTCCCCCACATGGAGCACTACACCTTCGTCCTGGAGGACCAGCCCTACATCGGCTTCTTCCAGTACGGAAACGAGCGGACCCCGGTGTACTCCACCGACTCCTGCGGATTCCGGGTCACCCACACGGCGGGCGGGCCGGCGACGGTGGCCGACGGCCGCCCGCCGGGCCCCGTCCGGCTGCTGGCCGGCAGCTCGGCGGTCTTCGGCGTGGGGGCGAGCGGGGACCACGCGACCGTCTCCTCGCGGCTGGGCAGCCACCACGCCCCGGGGCTGCCGTGGCTCAACTTCTCGGGCCAGAGCCTGAATTCGGCGCAGGAGCTGATGCTGCTGACGCTCTTCCAGCACCTGCTGCCCGAGGTGGCGGAGATCGTCGTCTTCTCCGGCGTCAACAACCTCGTGCTCAGCCGCCTGCCCGCGGCGCAGCACGGCCGGCACGGCGCCTTCTTCGAGTGCGGGCCCGCGCCGGACGCGTCCGCGGTGCCGGGCCCGGCCGAGCGGATCGCGCACGCCGCCGGGCTGACGGTCCGCCACCTCGGCGGGTGGAAGCTGCTGACCGGGGCGCTGGGGGCGCGGCTGACGTTCGTCCTGCAGCCGCTCGCGCCCTGGGTGCGGGAGGAGCCCGCGGCCCAGGAGAAGGCGCTGTTCGACGAGCTGGACGACGT
Source organism: Streptomyces roseifaciens (assembly GCF_001445655.1). Lineage (NCBI taxonomy): Bacteria > Bacillati > Actinomycetota > Actinomycetes > Kitasatosporales > Streptomycetaceae > Streptomyces > Streptomyces roseifaciens. The sequence continues at coordinate 1,814,362 of NZ_LNBE01000003.1, read as the reverse complement.
CTCCAACTGGCGCCGGCTGCACAACGACATCGCCTCGATGGACGTCGGCCGCGCCTACGCGGCGGCCCTGCGCGAGGGCTGTGCGGGGCTGGGGGTGCCGTTCCTCGACATGAACGAGGCCCTCGGGGCGGCGACGGCGCCTGCGGACTGGCTGTTCGTGGACCGGGTGCACTGCGTCGACGCCGGGTACGACGCGGTCGCCCGCGTCCTCGCCGAGCGCCTCGGCACATCGTCCTGAGGGGAGGGACAGCATGGCACTGCTCCGCAGGATCCTGGCGCGGCTGCTGCGCCGCAAGCGGGCGCTGAAGCCGCAGCCGGCGGACGACGCGTCCATCTATCCCATGTTCTGATCCGGGGGCGCCGCGTGACGCAGCTGGTTCTCGGCCTGTCGGCCTTCTATCACGACAGTGCGGCCGCGCTGGTCGCCGACGGCGTTCCGGTCGCGGCCGCTCAGGAGGAGCGGTTCAGCCGCAGGCGGCACGACCCGTCCTTCCCGCACGAGGCGGTCGGCTACTGCCTGCGGGAGGCCGGGGCGGAGCTCGGTGACGTCTCTGCGGTCGCCTACTACGAGGATCCGGCGCTGAAGTTCCGGCGGGTGCTCGCGACGTACGCGGGGGCGGCGCCGTACGGCCTCCCGTCGTTCCTGGACGGGATGCCGGCGTGGCTCGGCTGGAAGCGGCGCGCCACGCGGGCGGTGCGCGATCACCTCGCCGGGCCGCAGGGCCGGGCGGTGCCGGAGGTCGTGGCGCGGCGCCATCACGAGTCCCACGCCGCGTCGGCGTTCTTCGCGAGCCCCTACCCGTCGGCCGCCGTGCTGTGCGTCGACGGGGTCGGCGAGTGGGCGACGACCACCGTGTGGCAGGGCGTGGGCACCCGGCTGCGGCACCTCGCCGAGCTGCGGTTCCCGCACTCGCTGGGGCTGCTGTACTCGGCGTTCACCTACTTCTGCGGCTTCAAGGTCGACTCGGGCGAGTACAAGCTGATGGGCCTCGCTCCGTACGGGAAGCCGCGCTTCGCGCCGCTGATCCGGGAGCGGCTGATCGACGTCAAGCCGGACGGCTCGTTCCGGCTGGACCTGCGCCGGTTCGAGTTCCTGCGGGGGCAGGTGATGACCGGCCCCGGTTTCGAGCAGCTCTTCGGCGGCCCGCGGCGCCGGCCGGAAGGGCCGCTGACCGAGCGGGAGTTCGATCTGGCGGCGTCGGTGCAGCAGGTGACGGAGGACGTGGTGATCCGGCTGGCCCGCACCGCGCGGCGGCTGACCGGGGAGCCGCGGCTGTGCCTGGCGGGCGGCGTCGCGCTCAACTGCGTGGCCAACGGCAGGCTGCTGGAGGACGCGGGCCTGACGGAGCTATGGGTGCAGCCCGCGGCCGGTGACGCCGGGGGTTCGCTCGGGGCGGCGCTCGCGGAGGCCCACGAGCGGGGGGCGCCCCGCGCCCACCTGGGCTCCGGGCACGACGCGATGGCGGGTGCGCTGCTGGGCCCGGCGTATTCGGACGACGAGATCGGCGCGTACCTGGACGCCCACGGCATCCCGTACGAGCGCCCGGGCTTCGACGGCGTGGCGCAGCAGGTGGCCGGTGCGCTGGCGGGCGGTGCGATCGTGGGCTGGTTCCAGGGCCGGATGGAGTTCGGGCCGCGGGCGCTGGGCTCGCGCTCGATCCTCGCCGACCCGCGCGACCCGGGCATGCAGTCGGCGCTCAACCTGCGGACGAAGTTCCGCGAGTCGTTCCGGCCGTTCGCGCCCGCCGTGCTGGCCGAGGACGCGAAGGACTGGTTCGACCTGCGCCAGGAGAGCCCGTACATGCTGATCGTGGGCCGGGTGGCGGCCGCGCAGCGGCTGGCCGCCGAGGTGCCGGAGGGGGTGCGCGGCCTGGATCTGCTGCACGTGCCGAGGTCGACCGTCCCGGCGGTGACCCATGTGGACGGCTCGGCGCGGGTGCAGACCGTGGACGGGCGCCACCCGCGGCTGCGCCGGGTGCTGCTGGCGTTCAAGGAGCGCACCGGCTGCCCGGTGCTGGTGAACACGTCGTTCAACGTGCGCGGCGAGCCGATCGTCCGTACGCCGCGGGAGGCCTACGCGTGTTTCATGCGGACCAACATCGATCTGCTGGCACTGGGCGGCTTCCTGCTGCGCAAGGAGGAGCAGCCGCCGTGGCAGGAGGAGCGGGACTGGCGTGGCGAAATCCCGATGGACTGACTGCCGGGGAAGGAGGTGCGACGCCGTGCGGACGGTGCTGCTGACCGCGGTGTACTACCTGGCGGTCACCCCGTGGGGCTGGTGCCGGCGGAGGGTGCGCGACCCCTTGGCGCGGCACTGGCGGCCGCGGGCGCAGACGTACTGGCACTTCACACCGGGGAGCGGCCCCGGGGAGCGCTGACGGCGGGGCGGGACGGGTTGCGGCCGGGGCGGGTGTGCCTATGGTGGAAATCAATCATGACGCACGTCACCGGCCCGGACGGTCAGCCCCAGGCGCCGCGCCTGCCGCATCGCGCGCGCCTCCTCGTCGTGGCGGCGTACATGCTGCTGGTCACGGCCGTCGTGATGGACCTCGCGTCGGACCCGCGGTGGACGGTGTCCCCCGTCCTGGCCACCGCGCCGGTGCTCGCCAGCATCGGCTCCCGGAGGGCGCGGGTGCCGATGCTGGTCGGCCTGGGCGCGCTCGTCCTGGTCGCCCCGCTGGCGTTCGCCGACGACGAGGTGCCGATGCTCGTCCACCTGACGTCGGGCTTCACGGTGCTGGCCATCACGTGCGTCAGCACCGCGAACGTACTGCTGGTGGCCACGCGGGAGCGGGAGCTGCTGCAGTCGCGGTCGGTGGCGGAGGCCGCGCAGCAGACGCTGCTGCGGCCGCCGCCCGAGCGGATGGACGGGCTGCGGGTGGCGGTGCGCTATCTGGCCGCCGCCGCGGAGGCGCGCGTGGGCGGCGACCTGTACGAGACGCTGGCGACGCCGTTCGGGACGCGGCTGCTGCTGGGGGACGTGCGCGGCAAGGGGCTGTCCGCGATCGACACGGCGGCGGCCGTGCTGGGGACGTTCCGGGAGGCCGCGCAGGTCGAGCCCTCCCTCACGGCCGTGGCGGGGCGCCTGGACGCCGCGATGTGCCGGCGGCGGCCCGGCGAGGAGTTCGTGACCGCGGTGCTGGTCCAGGTGGCCGAGCCGGGCCGGGCGGAGCTGGTGAACTGCGGCCATCTGCCGCCGCTGCTGTGCCGGGCGGGCCGGGTCAGGGAGGTGCCGGCGCCGGTCCCCCAGCCGCCGCTGGCGCTGCTGGGCATGGTGGACGACGCGTACCGCGGGCAGGCATTCGTGTTCGAGCGGGGCGACCTGCTGCTGCTGTACACCGACGGGGTGACGGAGGCGCGGGACGCGGCGGGCCGCTTCTATCCGCTGGCGGAGCGCCTGGCCGGCATGCCGGAGTCGGCCCCGGCGGCGCTGCTGGACCGCGTCGTCGCGGATCTGCTGGCCTACGCGGGCGGCGAGCTGTCGGACGACGCGGCGCTCCTCGCGGTGCGGCGGGAGCAGTGAGGCTGCTCAACACAACGGTGCCATCTGCCTCTTGGCGGTTCCGCCTGTGGTGCATAGCGTCGATGGCATGCAGACGATCACCTTGGGCGGAGTGGACATCACCCGCATCGTGGAATGGCACTCGCCGGTCGCGCCCGTTCCCGCCATCTTTCCTTCCAGCACTCCGCGGATGTGGAAGGAGAACGAGTCGTGGCTGGCGCCGGACTTCTGGCGGCCGGCCACCGACCAGCTGGTGTGCAACGTGCAGACGTGGGTGCTGCGCAGCGAGGGCCGTACGGTGCTCGTGGACACCGGGCTGGGCAACGACAAGGACCGGCCGCACATGCCGGACTGGTCGCACCTGAAGACCGGCTACCTGGAGCGGCTGGCCGCCGCCGGGGTCCGTCCCGAGGACGTGGACGTCGTCGTGAACACGCATCTGCACTCGGACCACATCGGCTGGAACACCCGGTTACAGGACGGCGTGTGGGTGCCGACGTTCCCGAACGCGACGTATCTCGTCGCCAGGGCGGACTTCGACTACTGGAACCCGGACGGCCCGCACACCCCCCGGGGCGTCCTCGGGGACCTGAGCCTCGCCGAGGGCGTCGCCGAGGTGTTCGAGGACAGTGTGCTCCCGGTGCACCGGGCCGGGCAGATGGTGCTCTGGGAGGGCGACGGCCACCGCATCGACGCGGGGCTGAGCCTGGAGGCCGCTCCCGGGCACACTCCGGGCTCATCCGTGGTGCGGCTGGAGTCGGGCACTGAGCGCGCCCTGTTCATCGGCGACCTGGTGCACAGCCCGCTGCAGATAGCGGAGCCCGAATGCGACACGTGCCTGAGCGAGGACCAGGCGCAGGCCACCCGCTCGCGCCGGCGGTTCCTGGAGGAGGCCGCCGACACGCGGGCCCTGGTGTTCCCTGCGCACTTTCCGGGTCACGGGGCCGCCGAAGTGCGCCGGGAGGGCGGGAAGTTCGCGCTCGCCCGCTGGGCGGCGTTCGACCGGACGGAGGACGGGGACCCGGGCCCGTCCTGACGCGGCCGGCGGTCCCCGGCGAAGCCGACGGGCCGGCCCTTCCGGAAGGGCCGGCCCGCGGTGTCACTGCACAGGTGCGCTACTTGCCCGACGTCTTGCCCGCCCGGACCGTGAAGGGCAGGTCCTGGTGGAAGAAGGACAGGTCGCCGTTGCCCACCGTCAGGCCCGCGTCGACCTTGGTCACGTCGCGCGGGGCGGACCCGGCGACGGCGACCCGCAGCCGGTAGGTGGCGGTGGCGCCCGGCGCCAGCGGGCCCTTGGTGACCGGCAGCAGCGCCGCGCTCATGCCGGGGTCGCAGCCGCCGGCGACGAGCTGCACGCGCTCCCAGCCGTGGCCGGGCCGGTACTGCTGCAGGACGAGGTCCTTGGGGGCCAGGGCGTGGCCGGTGCCGGCGCCGTAGGCGAAGTAGGAGGCGTACAGGGAGGGGTAGGGGCGGTCGGTGGTGTTCTTCACCGTGAGGGCGAAGGGCGCGCTCGCCGCGCCGCCGCGGCTCAGCGCGGTGCCGCTCTTCCAGCCGCCGGCCGAGACGTCCGGCCGGGTGGCCGTGGCGGTGCGGGCCGGGGCGCGGTAGGTGCGGCCCTTGCCGTTCTCGACGGAGGCCGTGACGGTGACGGTGCCCGGACGGTCGAGGTCCTGGATGCGCAGGGCCACGCTGTGCGGGCGGGACGCGCTCGCGTCGGCGGTGAGGGGGAAGGTGAGGACGCCGTGCGTGCCCGAGCCGGACGGACGGGTCTTCAGGTCCGTCCAGCTGTGGGTCTTCGGCACGTAGCGCTGGACCACGAGGGAGTCGGTGCCGAAGCCGCGGCTGCGGACGTCGAGCCGGACGGTGCCCTTGGAGACGGGCGTGCGCAGCGTGACGCCGGCGCGCGACCACATGCCGATGGGCAGCTGGGAGGGCATGCCGAAGGAGATCTTCTCCGCAGCGGTGCCGACCGCGGCCGCCGGCGGCTCCGCCGTGGCGGCGCCGGCCGCAGCGGCCTCGGCGGCGGACGGCCGGTGCGCCTCCTGGTCGCTGCCGCAGCTCGGTGCCGTCTGCGTGCTGCCTGCGGCCGGTATGGCCGCGGCCGTCCCGGGCGTCCCCGCGACGAGGATCAGCCCGGCCGCGAGCGCGGCCACCGATCCCATGGCGCCCCGCACCGCCGACAACCGCCGCTGCGCGACTCTTCGTGACATGTACCGCCCCCTGCTTCCGGGTCGTACGCACACTCGTGCGTCTCTGACGTACGAGATTGTCTTCCGTAGCTGATGGTTCCCTGTGCCACCGGAAATACCGCGGAATCTCGTAGTTGTGCCGCGCATCGGTTCGGCGCGACACCCCGGATGCCGCAAGCCCGGGACGACAGCGTGCCCCGGCGCGCGGTGCACCGGGGCGACTGTACGGCGGTTCGGGATATGTGAGTGCGGATCAGATGGCGGGCTGCGCCTGGATCTGCATGAGCGCGGCGGCCAGCTGGTCCACCTCCTCGGCGGTGTTGTACAGGGCCAGCGAGGCCCGGGTCGCGGTCTCCAGCCCGTAGTGGCGCAGCGAGGGCTGGGCACAGTGGTGGCCGGCGCGGACGGCGATGCCGTCCCGGTCCAGCCTGCGGGCCACCTCCATCGGGTCCCGGCCCGCGAGCGTGAAGGTCAGCACCGCGATCTTCTCGGGCGCGCTGCCCAGGACGGTGAGGCCCGGTACCGCGGCGAGGGCCTGCTGGGCGTGGCCGAGCAGCGCGGTCTCGTACGCGGCGACCGCGTCGCGGCCGAAGGAGGTCAGCCAGTCGATGGCTGCCTTGAGTCCGACGACGCCGGAGATGTGCCCGGTGCCGGCCTCGAAGCAGTGCGGCACGGGGGCGTAGGTGACGCGGCCGAACTCCACCTGGTCGATCATGTTGCCGCCGCCCTGCCACGGCGGCATGGCGGCCAGGATCTCCGGCTTGGCGTACATCGCCCCGATGCCCGTGGGGGCGTAGAGCTTGTGCCCGGAGAAGACGTAGAAGTCGCTGTCCAGGTCCTGGACGTCCACGGGGAAGTGGGCGACGGCCTGGGCGCCGTCCACGAGCACCTTGGCGCCGTAACGGTGGGCCAGTGCCGTCATCTCCTTCACCGGCGGCACCGTGCCCAGCACGTTGGAGGCGTGGCTGATCGCGACGAGCTGGGTGCGGAAGGAGAGCAGGTCGGCGTAGGCGTCCTGGTCGATGCTGCCGTCGGGCAGCAGGGGGATCGGCACGACCCGGGCCCGCCGCTCCTTGGCGATCATCTGCCAGGGGACGATGTTGGAGTGGTGCTCCAGGGTGGAGACCAGGATCTCGTCGCCGGGGCCGAGGTTGGCGCGTCCCCAGCTCTGTGCGACGAGGTTGACGGCCTCGGTGGTGCCCCGGGTGAAGACGACGGTGTCGGGTGACGGGGCGCCCAGGAAGTCGGCGACCGCGGCCCGTCCGCCCTCGTACATCTCGGTGGCCTCGCGGGCCAGGGTGTGCGCACCGCGGTGGATGTTGGAGTTGGCGGTGGCGTAGTAGGCGGCCAGGGTCTCGATGACCTGGCGGGGCTTCTGGGTGGTCGCGCCGTTGTCGAGCCAGACGACGGGGCGCCCGTTGACGGGGCGCTGCAGGACGGGGACGTCCTGCCGGGCGGCCTCGGGGGTGAACCCGCCGCTGCGGGTGGCCGCGCTGCCCACGGTGGGCTGCCCGGGCACGGCCGGCGCCCACGGCAGGTTCGGGGCCGGTGCCGTGGCGGCGGGCGGCGTCGTCCCGGGCATTCCCGTGCCCGGCGTCGTCATGCCCGGTGCCTGCGTTCCCGGCACCGGGGCCATGCCCGGGGCGTGCGCGCCCCACGACATGTCAGGAGTAGTCATGGTACTTGGACACCTCGACGTTCTGGAGCACGGCGAGGGCGTCCTCGACCAGCACCGCGGCGTTGAAGTAGGCCGTCATCAGGTACTGGGTGATGCCCTTCTGGTCCATGCCCATGTTGCGCATCGACAGGCCCGGCTCGACCTCGTCGGGCACCTTCGCGGGGCGCAGGCCCACCACGCCCTGCTCGGCCTCGCCGACGCGCATCAGCAGGATCTCTGTGGTGCCGGCGCCGTTCGGGCCGGTGATGCGCACCTTGTCGGAGGGCAGCAGCGGGACTCCGCGCCAGGTCAGCAGGGGGCTGCCGAAGCGGTTCTCGATGACCGGGGGCACGCCGCGGCGCGTGCACTCGCGGCCGAAGGCGGCGATGGCGCGCGGGTGGGCGAGGAAGTAGGAGGGCTGCTTCCAGACCCTGCTGAGCAGTTCGTCCATGTCGTCGGGGGTCGGGGCGCCGGTGCGGGTCTGCACCCGCTGGCCCGGGGCGACGTTGTTGAACAGGCCGAACTCGGGGTGGTTGAGCATCGACCGCTCCTGGCGCTCGCGCAGCGCCTGGACGGTCAGGTCGGCCTGGGCCCGGGTCTGGTCGATGGGCTCGTTGTAGAGGTCGGCGACGCGGGAGTGGACGCGCAGCACGGTCTGGGCGAGCGTCATGTGGTACTCGCGGGGGACGTCCTCGTAGTCGACGAAGGTGCCCGGCAGGTCGGGCTCGCCGACGTGCCCGGCGGTGAGGTCCACCGGCACCTCGGAGCCGGGGACGGTCCGCTCGCCGGCGTTGAAGGCGGCGAGGGCGGCGCTCAGCGCCTCGTCGCGCCCGGCGAGCCGGGCCAGCTGGTCGCGGTCGGCGCAGAGCGCGGTGCCGGGGGTCAGGGCCCGGACGCGGCAGGGCGCGGGGCGGCCGTGGGACCAGGAGTCGAGGTCGAAGAACTGGCCGTCGCCGACGACTTCGAGGAGCGCGTCCTCGCCGTAGCGGCCGGTGACCCGCTTCTCCGCCCGGCCCTGGACGATCACCCACAGTCTGCCCGTGGTCTCGCCCTCCTCGACCAGGGTCTGCCCGGCCTCGAAGGTGACCTCGGTGAAGGAGGCGGCCAGTTCGCGCAGGAGGTCCTCGCCCGCCTCGCGCAGGTAGGGGATCTCCCGCAGGTCCTCCGGGACGATGTGGTGGGCGTCGTCGTTCCTGTACGTGGTGATCCGGTCGTCGCCGAGTATGAAGGTCCGCCGGCGGTTGACGCGGTAGGTGCCGGACTCGACGTCCACCCACGGCAGGGCGCGGAGCAGGTAGCGGGGCGTGATGCCGCGCATCTGCGGTGTGGTCTTGGTGGTGGTCGCGAGCTGCCGTGCCGCGTCCGGGCTGAGACTCAGCCGGTCGTTCATGAGGACCTCCTCGTGTGGGTGACGAGGATGATCGTCTTGTTGGAAACATTGCGTTCACAAGACTGCAGTAATGCGTCATGGCTTTAAAACACCGCCTGTTGACGAAGCGACAGATTCATGCAGAAGTGAACTCGCTCTGTCCGGTGGGTTCCTGATCAGGTTCGCTTTCCGGACGGACTCCGGGGCGTCCGAGCGGTCGGAGGCCTCCGAAGCCCTTTACTCTCTTGCATAAATCGACCAGATTCGATCGTCACGTACTTCTGTGACGACCGGTTCTCGCCGGCCCCGCGAACGAGGCGGCCAGCAGGGCGAGCCACACCCCGACGAGCACCAGGTGCGCGCGCTGCGGGACGCCGTGCCAGCCCGGCCGGCCGATGAGCGGTCCGACCGTGAGCAGGGCGGTCGTCAGGGCCGCGGCCAGGACCCACGGCCCCCAGCGGCGGACCAGCGGCCACCGGGTGCCGCCCGCCGCGGCCGCCACCATCAGCGCCATCGAGGCGAACAGCGCCGCGTGGGCCAGCGCGCTGGTGGCCGTGTGCAAGGGGTTGACCACCTCGCAGGCGCTGTTCACCGAGGGGGCGCAGCGCATCGGCACGACGACGTCCGCCACGGAGGAGGCGGCGAAGGCGACCAGCGACCAGCGGCTCGCGAGGGCGCAGCGGCTGCTGCCCGGCGGGCGCGGAAGGGGAGCCGCTCCCACGGCCACGAGCAGGGCGGTGACGATCTCGATCGCGCCGAACAGCCCGTGGAAGCGCTGGTCGGCGGCGTAGAGCTCGCTGACGTAGGAGTGCCGGGCGTCCAGGCCCGTGGGCAGGAGGAACTCCAGCAGCCAGGCGTTGTAGGCCGCCGCCGCCGCGGCCAGCAGCCACGCCGGGCGCAGCTCGCGCGCGGCCGCCCGCGCCCCGGCGGCGGCCGGGGCCGGGCGGGCCCCGGCCTCCTGCGACCGGGGCGCGAGCGGCGCGTCGGGCATCGGAGGCGGTCTCAGATCCGCCGCCGGGCGGTCCGGCTCACGGCGCTCCCCCGGATCCGGCGTTCCGGTTCTGCGGGCCGTACGCGGGCCCGGGCTCGGCCGGCGGCGGGGGCGACGGTGTCGTGGGAGGCGACGGCGGCGGGGACGAGTACGGCTTCGACGGCTCGATGCTGCTCGGCTCCTCCGACTGCGGCGTGGCCGGGCCGGACGTCACGCCGCCCTTGGGGGGCGGGATGGGGCGGTCCTTGCTGCCGTCGGTGCCGACCGGCCGTTCGAACCACTGACCGGTGCGCGGGTCGTAGATGATGATGAAGACGATGACGGTGCGGGCCGGGGCGACGGCGACGGTCTGGGACGACTTGTACGTGCTCCAGCTCTGCCCCTTCGTCGTCTGGCTGCCCTTGATCGCGACGGGCCCGCTGAGCGGGTTGCCACAGGCGCAGCGCACCCGGGGCACGCCCCGGTTGTCGGTCAGGACGGCCGTTCCGGCCTGCAGGACGGCCTGGTAGGGGGTGGCCGAGCCGTTCTTGTAGCCGTGGTTGGTGACGCGGGTGTCCGAGCGCAGCTGTACGGGGGTCAGGCCGCGCAGATAGCCGGGAATCTCACCCTGCTGGATGCCCGCCGCGCTCGCGAAGGCCCGGGCCTTTGTCTGATTTTCCGTCAGGTATTTGATCTGGCGCTCCACGTCGCAGCTCGACTCGTTCTCGCTGCCGCCGTAGAGGCCGGGGCTGGAGCCCTCGATGGTTCGGGTGCCGCCCGGGGCCGGGGAGACGGGGGCCGCGGTCGCCTCCTTCGTGCCCTTCTCCTTGGCCGTGGAGGGGGTGAAGGGGTCCCTGCCCTCGGCCGATGCGGCCTGCAGGAAGACCTCGCCGCCGCCCTCCGGCCGGAGGAAGTAGACCGCGAGCGCCGCCACGACCACCCCGAGGCCCCCGACGAGGGCCACCCTGGGACCGGACCGCCACCAGGGGCGCGGCGGTTCCCCGCCGGGCGGCGGCGCGCCATGGCCGCCGGACGGCGGAGCGGGCGGGCCGGGCGGCTCCGGGCCCGAGGGCACGCTCCGGCCGCCGCCGGACGAGGGCCAGTCCGCCCGGGTCGGCTCCGGCGGCTCGGCCGGGGTGGGCGGACCGGTCCGGCCGGATCCGCTTCCGCCACCGGAGAGAGGGCCGGACGGCGGGCCGGTGGGGCGGTCTTCTGACGGTGGTTCGGACGACACGGGCCCTGCTCCTCCGTTTGGTCCTCTGATGGGTCCTGCGCTGGGATGTCACCGCCCCCCGTGATCATTGTGTGCCGCAGACCGGCACCGGCCGCAAGTGGGGTTCGCCCGGGGAGGGGTGGCCCGGGAGGCGGATCCCCGACAGGTGGAGCGGGCCGCGCGGGCGTACGTTGAGCGTGCGGGCTCCCCCCTCCGGAGCCCGGGTACCCGACCGTCGACGAGGCATGCGGAGGCAGTGTGAGCCAGCCGCCCGGGGGCGCGCCCTCCTTCGTCCGCGTCTGGTGGGACGCCTTCGCGGCCGTGGCCGCCGCGGTGGTGGCCATGTTCGCCGTCGCCGCGCTCGGGCTGTGGGCCGCCGGCGCCGACGGCCTGCCGGGCGCGTTCCCGGCCGTGACCGCGGCCACGGTCGTCTCGGCCGTGGGCGGCACGGTGGAACTGTCCGGCGGCGCGGGCGTCCTGGGCCGTACGGGGGCCTCGCTCGACGTCGTGCCGCTCTCGGTGACCCTGGCCGGGGCGGTCGCCCTCGCCGTCGTCTTCCTGCGCCCGCTGCGCCACCACGCGGTGGCGGGCGGGCGCGAACTGCTCGCCCGCGTCGCCCGTACGGCCGTACTGTGGCTGGTCGCCCTGCTGCTCATCGCCCTCGGCGCGCGGCACACCTTCCGCATCGACCTGGGCGACTCCCTCCTCGGCGACATCGGGGACGTCCTGGACGTCTCCCCCAGCGTCGGGTTCCGCGCGGCCGTGGGGCCCACCCTCGGCTACGGGCTGCTGTGGCTGCTCGTGCTGCTCGCCGTGGCGGTCGCGGCCTCCCGCAAGACGCCGCTGCCGTCACGGCTGCTGCGCTTCCAGGACCCCGTGCGGCCCGCCGCGTTCGCCGTGGTGGCGCTGCTGCTCGGCTACGTGCTGCTCTTCCTGCTCGTCGGGCTCGTCTCCGCGGTCACGCGCGGCAACCCGGCGGGGACCATGGCGGTGCTCCTGCTCGGCCTGCCCAACCTCGCCTGGATCTCCCTGGGCCTCGGCCTCGGAGGCTCCTGGGAGGGGCGCGTGCCGGGCCAGTCCCTCGGGCTGCCCCTGCCCAAGGCGCTCACGGCGGTGCTGCGCGGGGGCGGTGACGAGCCGTCCACGGTGACCGTCGCCTCGCTCGCGGAGCACGACGGGCGGGCGTGGCTGCTGGTGGCCCTCGCCGTGGTCGCCCTGCTCGCGGCGGGCTTCCTGCTGGCCGTGCGGTCGCCCGCGACGATGCAGCACTGGGAGCACGCGGTGCAGATGGGGGCGGCGCTGGCCGTCACGCTGTTCGTCATCGGCGTCCTCACCCGCATCTCCGCCCGCGTCGGGCTGTCGCTGCTGGGCATCGGCGACCTGTCGTCCTTCGGCGGCGAGGTCGCCCTGACCCCGCACCTGCTGACGCTGACCGGCGTGGGTCTGCTGTGGGGACTGGTGGCGGGCTACCTGGGCAGCCTGCTGTCCCGGAGGGCCGGACGCCGGGGCGTCGCGGAGGAGACCGGGAAGCCGTAAAGCCGTAGGGGGCAGGCCGAGGGGGATCAGGCCCCGCCTGCACTACCCCTCCCCGCTCACCGCCACCGTTCGGGGAACACCGCCGCCGCCCACGCCGGCGGCTCGGGGACCTCCTGCGGCTCGCCCGGCGGCGTCCTCGGCGGCCCGGTCCTCTCGCCGGTCCCCGTCCTCTCACCGTTCCCCGTCCTGTCACCGCCCCCCGGGCCCCTGCCGGACGTCGTCGTCGCGGACCGCAGAGCCGCCACGAACCGGCAGCAGCTCTCGAAGCGCTCGTCCGGCGTCTTCGCCAAGGCCTTGCCCAGGACGTCGTCGGCCGCGTCCGGCAGCCCGGGCTGCCGTTCCGACAGCCGCGGTGGCGCGTCGTACTGGTGCGCCCACAGCAGCGCCATGTCGTCCTCGCGCCGGAACGGCGGCGCTCCCGTCAGCATCTCGAAGACCACGCACCCCAGGCTGTACACGTCGCACCGTCCGTCGACCGGCTTGCCCGCGATCTGCTCGGGGGCGACGTAGTCCAGCGTGCCGACGAACTGGCCCACCCGGGTGTACCCGGTCAGCGACAGGGACTTCTTCGTCAGCCCGAAGTCGGTGAGGTACACGTGCTCGGGGTGGTCCGCGTCGGTGCCCTCGGCCACGAGGATGTTCCCCGGTTTGACGTCCCGGTGCACGAGGTCGTGGGCGTGGGCGGCGTCGAGGGCGGAGGCCACCTGACCGGCGATGCGGCACACGGCGTCCGGCGGCAGCGGCCCCTCGCGGTCGAGCAGGACGCGCAGGTCCTGCCCGGCCACGTACCGCATGGCGATGTAGAGCCGCCCGTCGGCCTCCCCGGCCTCGAACACCGGGACGATGTGCGGGTGGTCGATGGCCGCGGCGACCTGCGACTCGTGCCCGAAGCGCTTGCGGAAGGTGTCGTTGCGGGCCAGTTCGGGGGCGAGCAGCTTGAGCGCGACGACCCGGCCGAGCCGCAGGTCGCGGGCGCGGTAGACGACGGCCATGCCGCCGCGCCCGATCTCGCTCTCCACCTCGTAGCCGGCGATGCGTTCGCCGATCAGCTCGGACGGGCGTTCACCGGTCCCGGCCATCAGCCCTCACCGCCGGGCCCGGCCGGGGAGGCGAGGGCGGCCATGGCCGTGCCGTCGCAGTAGCACCACACGTCCCGTCCGGCGTCGTAGAGCCAGACGGCGTCGCCGTCCACCACGGCCCCGATCCGCAGCCCCCGGGTCGTGCGGCCGAAGGTCTCCCCGTCCGAGCGCCCGGCGGCGAGGTCCTCCACCGCCGTGCGGTACTGCCCGAGGGTCTCCTCGACGCGGGCCAGGAGGGCGCGCGCGTCCTGCGTCCGCTCGGGCAGGCCCCCGGCCCCGGGCGGCCCCTGCGGCAGCGAGACCAGGAGCCGGGCGTCGGTCCACGCGGCCCAGCCGTTGGAGCACATCACCTGCCCCCATTCGCCGCGGCGCTCCACGAGCCGTACGGGCAGCAGCGGGTCCAGCGGCTGGGTGGGGACGGTCCCGTCGGGGGCGGTCCAGGTGGCGAGCCCGCCGGGGGGCACGACGTGGGTGGGCAGGAATCCGGGGATGCCGGACGCGCTGCCGGGCGAGAGGGGGACGGTGCTCATGACTCCGACTCCGTCACTTCCGCATGACCGCGGGCTCGTGGCGGCGCAGGAGGCGGGCCACCAGGAAGGCGAACACGAGGGACAGGAACACCATCATGCCCATGTCGAGCAGCCAGGTGCCGACGGCGTGCCGGAAGAGCGGGTCGCCTCCCCCGGCCGACGGCGGGAGCTGTCCGGTGGCGGGCGGGATGTGGGTGAAGTCGATCGTGGAGCTCATGGCCGCCAGGGCCCAGCGCGAGGGCACCAGCCAGGAGAGCTGCTCCAGCACCAGCTTGTTGTTGAGTTCGATCATTCCGCCGCAGAAGACGACCTGGACCAGGGTGATGAGCACCAGCAGCGGCATGGTGACCTCTTCGCGGCGGACGATCGCCGACACCAGGAGGCCCAGCAGCATGGAGGTGAAGGACAGCAGCGCCAGGGCCAGCGTCATCTCCAGCAAGGGCGGCATGAGCACGCCCTTCCCGCCGGGCGCGCGGGTGTCCACCCCGCCCAGGCCGACGATGGACAGGACGATCGCCTGCCCCACCGTGATCACGCCCAGGACGATGATCTTCGACATCACGTAGGCGGACCTGGACAGGCCCACGGCTCGTTCGCGCCGGTAGATGACCCGTTCCTTGACGAGTTCGCGCACGGCGTTGGCGGCGCCCGTCAGCACGCCGCCGACGCACAGGATCAGCAGGACGGTGTTCGCCTTGTCGGCGGAGGCGAAGCGGGTGCCCGAGGACAGCCGGGCCATCGCGCCGGTGACGAACGGCAGCACGATCATGATGATCAGGAAGGTGCGGTCGGTGCTGAGCGCCCTCACGTAGCGGCGCATCAGGGTCCACAGCTGGGCGCCCCAGCTCTGGGGCTTGGCGGGCGGCTCGGGCGGCGCCTCCGGAGCCGTCGGCGCGGCGAGGCGCGGCTGTTCGGCGGCGGCCTCGACGAACTGCCGGTGCTGGGGCGAGGCGCGGTACTCCCCCGTCCAGTCCCGGTCCTTGTCGTTCTCGAAGGCCTCGAACGCCTCGGGCCACTCCTTGAACCCGAAGAAGCCGGGCGTGTCGCCGGGCGGTCCGTAGTAGGCGGTCCGCCCGCCGGGGGCGAGGACCAGCAGCCGGTCGCAGACGTCCAGGCTGAGCACGCTGTGGGTGACGACGATGACCGTGCGGCCGTCGTCGGCGAGGGTGCGCAGCGTGTTCATCACCGAGCGGTCCATGCCCGGGTCGAGGCCGGAGGTCGGCTCGTCGAGGAAGAGCAGCGACGGCTTCGTGAGGAGTTCCAGGGCGACGCTGACACGCTTGCGCTGGCCGCCGGAGAGGCTGTGGATGGGCTGGTCGGCGCGCTGTTCGAGGCCCAGTTCGCCGATGACCTCCTCGACGCGGGCCAGGCGTTCCGCCTTGGCGGTGTCGCCGGGGAAGCGCAGTTCGGCGGCGTAGGACAGGGCGCGGCGCACGGTGAGCTGGACGTGCAGGATGTCGTCCTGGGGGACGAGCCCGATGCGGGCCCTGAGCTCCGCGTAGTCGCGGTAGAGGTCGCGGCCGTCGTAGAGCACCGCGCCCTGGTCGGCGGGGCGCAGGCCGGTGAGGGCGTTGAGGAGCGTGGACTTGCCCGAGCCGCTGGGGCCGACGACGGCGAGCAGGGACTTCTCCTCGACGGGGAAGGAGACGTCGTCGAGGAGCCGCTTGCGTCCCCCGTCGGTCTCGACGTGGACGCACAGGTCCTGGACGTCGAGGGAGATCTCGCCGCTGTCGACGTACTCCTGGAGCTGGTCGCCGACGAGGCAGAAGGCGGAGTGGCCGATGCCGATGATGTCGCCGGGGAGGACCGGGGCGCGGCGCACGGGGTGGCCGTTCAGGAAGGTTCCGTTGTGGCTGCCGAGGTCGACGATCTCGTAGGCGCCGCCCGGCCCGGAGCGCAATTCGGCGTGGCGGCGGGAGACCACCAGGTCGTCGACGGCCACGTCGTTGTCGGGGCCGCGGCCGATGCGCACGGTGCGGGGGGTCAGCGGGCGTACGGAGGTGGGCCGGCGGAAGGTGCCGGTGGCGGCGGGCATGGCGACGGACGAGGGACGCTCCGCCGGGGGCGCGGGCCGCTCGGCCGGAGGCGGCGCGGGATGCTCCGCCGGAGGCGGCGGTGGCGGCGGGACCGGGGGCGGTGCGTTCCTGAGGACGGCGGCGGGCCCGTCGGTGGGGTTCCCGAAGCGCAGGACGGTGCCGGGCCCCACGTCGAGGACCTGCACGCGGCGGCCTTCGGCCCAGGTGCCGTTGGTGCTGCCGGTGTCCTCGACGATCCAGTGGCCGGCGACCGGGCGCAGCACGGCGTGGTGCCAGGAGACCCGGTCGTCCTGCAGTACGAGGTCGCTCCGGGGATCGCGCCCCACGAGGTAGGAGCGGACCGGAGCCATCGTCTTCGAGCCGCCTTCGGACTCGATGACGAGTCCGGGGGCGGAGGGCGCGGCAGACCGGTCTCCCATACCGGTAATTTTACGGCGGGCCGCCCGCCCCCGCCTTTCGGTGACGGGTGCGCCCGTGGCGACGGGTGGAGGGAGCGGGAGATGGCGGTGGAGCCGGAGCGGCTGCCCGTGTTCGTCTACGGGACGCTGCGTCCCGGGCAGGTCAACCACGGGCACTACCTGCGGGGCCGAACGGTGGCCGAGGAGCCGGCGCGGCTGCGGGGCGCGGTGCTGTACGAGGGGCCCGGTTATCCGTACGCCGTGGCCGAGCCGGGCGGGGAGGTCCGCGGGGAGCTGGTCTCCGTCGCGCCCGGGGAGTACGCGGCGGTGCTCGCGTCCCTGGACGAGCTGGAGGGCTGCGGCCCGGACGGGCGCGGGGAGATGTACGTACGGGTCGGGCGGCAGGTGCTGCCCGAGCGCGGGGGTGCGGTGCGCGCCTGGGTGTACCTCGCGGCGGACCGGACGGCGCGGCGGCTGCGGGCGGCGGGGACGCGGGTGGAGGGCGGCAGCTGGCCGCACGGGCCGGCGTAGGCACCAACTCCCCCATCTCACATAGCGAGACAGCGCGAGCTGCCCGCAACCTCTCCCCCAAACCCCACCTCTTCATCTGCGGTTCGACGCCACGTCACGGCCCGAATACCTTGCGTTGAGGCATTGTTAACAGTTGATCAACTGTCCGGACATCACGCCTATCTGCTCTTTTCATGCCCATGCCAGTACAGGCAGAGTCCTCCGCGGGACCACAGGTTCCCGCGGTGCGCGAGTGACGGCACCGCGTGCATGCAGGCGGCCGGGTGCACCCCGAACCGCCCTTGACGCAAAGGGCGCTGAACTTGCGTACGACCCCCACGACCCGCAAACGAATACTCATCGCCGCCGCGACGATCGTGGCCGCGGCCACCATGGCGGGCACGGCCTCCGCCGCCCCGTCTCAGCCTGTGGACACGGCCGACTCCCTCCGGGACCGGGCCCGCGCAGCGGCCGCGGACTCCTCGGTCGGTGCCGCCGCCCTCGCCGCCAACGCGGAGACGGTCAAGGCGGCCACCGCCGCCGCCCTCGCCCACGCGGACGCCACGGGCGTCGGCAAGAACGAGACGCTCCGCGTCAAGGACACCCTCATCGACCCCGAGGGCAAGCGCCACGTCCGTTTCGTCCGGGCCTACCAGGGCGTCCCCGTCGTCGGCGGCGACCTCGTCGTCCACCTCGACGCGAAGAAGAACTACCTCGGCGTCACCCGGGCGATCCGGCACCGCGTTTCCGTGCCGTCGGTCGCCCCGAAGCTCACCGCGCCGCAGGCCGCGGCGAAGGCCGCGAAGTCGGTGGACGGCAAGGCCGCCAAGACCGAGCTCGTGGTCGACGCGCGTAGCACCGAGCCGGTCCTCGCCTACCGCGTGACCGTCACCGGCGGCGGCAAGGCCGAGACCGGCGTCAGCCACAGCGTCGTCGTGGACGCCGGCAGCGGCAAGGTCATCAGCAGCACGCCGCTCAGCGACGGCATCATCTCCCCCCGCCTGAAGGCCAAGCTGCGCAGCGAGGGCAAGGAGGCCAAGCCCCGCACCGGCGCCAAGGCGACTCCGCCGGCCAAGGCGCAGCCCGGCACGCAGTTCCCGGCCCAGGCCAACGGCACCGGCGCCTCGCTGTTCGCGGGCAACATCCCGCTGACGACCACTCAGACGGCCAAGGACTCCTTCGTCCTCAAGGACCTCAGCCGCGGCGGCGGGGAGACCCGTGACGCCCAGTCCAAGGAGCTCGACTCCTTCGCGGCCGGCAAGGCGTTCACCGACGCGGACAACCGCTGGGGCAACGGCACCGCCACCGACAACGCCACCGCCGCCGTCGACGCGCAGTTCGGCATCACGAGCACGTACGACTACTACAAGGCGACGTTCGGCCGGAACGGCATCAAGAACGACGGCTCCGGCCCGCGCGCCCTGGTGCACTTCGGCGACAAGGTCGGCAACGCCTTCTGGTCCCCCGAGTGCGGCTGCATGCTCTACGGCGACGGCGATGGAGAAACGTTCAAGCAGCCGTTGGTGGCCCTGGACGTCACCGGTCACGAGCTCAGCCACGGCGTGATCGAGGCGACCGCCGACTTCCAGCCCACGCGGGTGGACGCGCGCCAGAACCAGTTCGGCGAGGCGGGCGCGCTCAACGAGTCGCTCGCCGACATCTTCGGCGCGGGCGTGGAGTTCCGGACGAACAACGGCGGCAACCCCCCGAACTACCTCCTCGGCGAGAAGCTCGGCCTGGAGCAGAAGTTCCTGCGCCGCATGGACAAGCCGTCGCTGGACGTCCTCGAGGGCACCGTCGACTACTGGGACGAGGGCTCCTACGACCGTGAGGTGCACGCCGGCTCCGGCGTCTCCTCGCACGCCTTCTACCTGCTGGCCGAGGGCAGCGGCAAGAAGACCATCGGCGGCGTGGAGTACGACTCCGCCACGTTCGACGGCAAGGCTGTCACCGGCATCGGCCGGGACAAGGCGCAGCAGATCTTCTACCGCGCCCTGACCCGCTACATGGTCTCGACGACCGACTTCCACGAGGCCCGCGTCGCCACGCTGCAGGCCGCCGCGGACATCCACGGCGAGAAGAGCGCCGAGTACAAGGCGGTCGACGCCGCCTGGGCCGCGGTGAACGTGACCGCGGCCAACACCCCCAAGGAGGGCCCGGCCGTCAAGCGCTGACGGTTCCGGTTCGCGCCCGCCCGGCCCGTTCCCCCGCACCTCGCGCGGGGGAACGGGCCGGGTTCCGTGTGATCCACAACATCTGGTCCGGTGAAGTGGATGTTGTTATGGTCGTCGCCACCAGTGGGTTGGGCGTTCAAACCCACCCCGGCACTACTGGTCGACAGCCAAGCACAGTCGACGACATAGGGGGAGCGCAGTGTCGGCAAACGCAGGGACGGTCACGGACGCCGAGGGGCTCAAGGCCCTCAACGCCGAGCTCGCGGCGTCTTTGGACGGCGAGTTCACCAGCGAGTACGCGGACGTCAACGGCGTCCGGCTGCACTACGTGACCGGTGGTCGGGGCGAGCCGCTGGTGCTGCTGCCCGGCTGGCCCGAGACGTGGTGGGAGTACCGGAAGGTGATGCCCGCGCTCGCGGCCCGCTTCCGCGTGATCACCGTCGACATCCGCGGCATGGGCGGGTCGAGCAAGCCGGAGTCGGGCTTCGACAAGAAGAACATGGCCCAGGACATCCGCGAGCTGGTCCGCCACCTCGGCCACGACAAGGTGAACATCGCCGGGCACGGGATCGGCGCGATGGTCGCCTTCGCCTACGCGGCGAACCACCCGGACGCCACGGAGAAGGTGGCGATACTCAACACCACGCACGCGGACCGGAGCTACTACAAGTTCCCCATGCTGCCGAACCCCGGCGACAAGGGCCCGCACCGCTGGTGGCTCGCCTTCAACCAGGTGGCCGACTTCCCGGAGCAGATCCTCACCGGCCGCTACCGCCACATCATCGACTACATGTTCGGCCTGAGCCTGGTGAACCCCGACGCGATCACCGACCGCGACCGGGACGTCTACGCGCAGGCGTACTCGACGACCGAGGCGATCCGCGCCGCCAAGGGCTGGTTCCAGTCGTACCAGAAGGACATCGCGGACTTCGAGTCGTACGACAAGATCTCCGTGCCGATGCTCGGCCTCGCCTACGGGACGTTCTTCGAGTACATGCGGGAGGTGTTCCCCCAGCAGGGCACCGACGTCCGCATGGCCGAGATCGAGGGGAGCCGCAACTACCTCGTCGAGGAGCAGCCGGAGGCCGTCACGCGCGCCCTCCTGGAGTTCCTGGGCTGAACCCGGCCCGCGGCGGACGTCGCACGGGGCTTCGCGGCCCGGTGCAGCGTCCGCCGCTCGGCCTCGCTCGTCCCGCCCCACACGCCGCTCTCCTGCCCGGACTCCAGTGCCCAGCGCAGGCACTCCGCGCGCACCGGGCAGGTGCGGCACACCGATTTGGCGTCCTCGGTCTGTACGAGTGCGGGACCCGTCGTACCGACGGGGAAGAACAGCTCGGGGTCCTCGTCGAGACAAGCGCCGTACTGTCGCCAGTCCATGTGGCGATCCATGGAACGATCCCTCCGGTCGGGTCGGTGTGGTGTGGGATGAGTGGGTCCCTCTCCCTACTCCGCGTTACCCGGGATCCGTGAGGTATCCGTGTGAACGTCACGCCATGTGGACGTCGATGCCCATCTCCTTGTCCCCGGGCCTGCCCTGGACCTCGATGGTGACGCCGGAGAACGTGCCGTCGGGGAGGTTGAGCGCCGGGGTGGTCGTCTCGCCGAGGATCGTGTTGTCCCCCTCGGGATACAGGTCCTGGGCGTCCCCGCTGTTCCCCGTCCTGAAGATCGCCCCGAGGTCCCGCTTGCCGTCGGCCTGCATCAGTTCGATCGCAAGGCGGTTCTCCCTGTTCACGTTCTCGATGGCCTCGTCGACGACGTAGACGGCGATGCCCTGATCGGGGAGGGCGGCGTCCTGCCCGCGGCTCCGCCGGTACTCGACGAGGAGGTACTGGTTCTCCGTCATGGTGTCCGGATTCTGGATGAAGACGAGGTCGCCGCTCTCGGCCGCCGGCCGGATCACCACGTCCTTGGTGGTCGTGGAGATGTCCTGCGCAACGGCCCAGCCGTGGAACATGCGCAGCATGCCGTTGGGGAACGTCGGCGTGAGACCGAAGTTGCCCCAGCTCCCGGACGCCATCAGGCAGTAATCGCCGAGGCCGGCGGACTTGGTCGCCTCCAGCCGGCC
Source organism: Streptomyces roseifaciens (assembly GCF_001445655.1). Taxonomy (NCBI): domain Bacteria; kingdom Bacillati; phylum Actinomycetota; class Actinomycetes; order Kitasatosporales; family Streptomycetaceae; genus Streptomyces; species Streptomyces roseifaciens. The sequence continues at coordinate 1,793,131 of NZ_LNBE01000003.1, read as the reverse complement.
CGTGTCGTAGAAATCGGCCCAGCGCGCGGCCAGATGGCCCCACTCGTGGGCGCACACGCCCATGGAGCAGTCTTCCGGGACCGTGAGGAAGGTCTCGGCCTTCAGGCCGGGAGCGACCTCGACACCGTCCGGGATGCCCCACTTCAAGCTCCACAGGTCGTCCAGCGACTCGGTGTTCTCGGCCCCACGGCCCGCGTGCACGATGAAGAGCGCGGTGACCATGTTCTCGCCGAGCACGTCGAACGGGGTGAAGTCGATGCCCTCCTCCAGCGCCATCCGGACGGCGTCGCGGGCCATGCCCTGGGAGTTCCTGGGGAACCCTTCCTCGGTCATGCCGGAGTTCCCGTCCGCGTAGAACGAGAGGGGCTGCGGCATCCGGAACCAGCCGTGGACCTCGCCCCGGACGTCGATGCCGTTCTCGCTGAACGAGCCGAAGCCGCTCACCGTGCGGTAGTAGTCGCGCATGCTGCCTGTCGGCAGGGTGTCCGTGCTGAACAGCAACTGCCGGTAGTGGCCGGTACGGCGATCCGGATCGTGCGGCCGGTCGGGGAAGTCCACCAGGAGCACCAGGGTGTTGATCACTCCCTTGAGCCGCTTGGAGGGCCGTTCGATCAGCTCCCGTTCGGCGACCGGTCCGACCCGGACGGCGCCGTCGTCGAGTCCTACGCGCTTCTCGCCGCGCCGGGCGGAACGCCAGATGTAGTAGTAGTCCTCGAAGGACGTGCCCTTCGGCAGCCGGCCGAGGTCCGTCAGATCGAGATACCGGGTGTAGAGCCGGGCCCGCGCATCGGGCGCCAGGGGCACCGGGCAGGCCCGGGTCGTACGGGTGTGTCGCATGGTGATCACTCACCAGGTCGGATCGATCAGAGGATACGGAGCATATTTACCTTGTAAACATACTGTCTCCGTTTATGCTGTATACGTACAGGCTCATCCCGCTTCGCGCCCCTTGTCAAGGGCGGATGCCGAGGGCGGGGCTTCCCCGCAGAGGAGGTCGGTCGCGGTGGCTGACCGCACCCGGCTCACCCGGGAACGCGTCGTCGGCGCGGCGCTGCGCATCGTCGACGGCGAGGGGCTCGACGGGCTGAGCATGCGCCGGGTGGCCGAGGAGCTCGGCGTCGAGACGATGGCCCTCTACCGGTACACCCCCAGCAAGGACGACCTGCTCGACGGCCTCGTCGAGCGGATCTTCATAGAGCTGGAGGAGAAGCTGAACGGCACCCCGTTCGGCCCGGCGGTCCTCGCGGGCGGGGACGACGAAGCCGCTCCCCCGTGGCGGGAGGCCCTCGTCGCCGTCGCGCGGGCGATGTACCGCGTCGCGCTCGCCCACCCGAACGTCGCGCCCCTGCTGGTGATCCGCCCCTTCACGGTGCCGTTGACGCGGCGCCCGCCCGCGGTGCTCCGCGCCCACGAGCGCCTGCTGACCCGGCTGGAACGGGCGGGGCTGGACGAGCGGGCCACGCTGGAGCTGTACCGGGCCGTCATCTCCTGGGTCCTGGGCTACATCGTCTTCGAGCTGCGGGAAGTCGTGGACAACCCGGACGAGCCCGAGCCCGCCTTCCGCATGGGCCTGCACCGGCTGCCGGTCAAGGAGTTCCCCCGCCTGCGGGCCCTCGGCCCCGGCCTGGCCGTGCGCGGCGGCGAGGAGCAGCTCGCCGCCGGCGTCACCGCCCTCATCGACCGCTTCGCTCCCCCGACCTGACAGAGCGGGCGGCCCGGAAGGGTGCCGCGCCCGGCTGATCGGTAGGTAGTGGTTCCACGCCCACGCCTCCCTTCAGCCCCAGGACGGTCAGCATGCTCGCGCCACCTCCCGCCAGCGCCGCCACCCGCAAGAACCCGCCCGCGCCCGCCGCCGCCACGGAGGCGGGCGCCGGGCTGCCGCGCGGGCTCAAACAGCGTCACCTGTCCATGATCGCGCTGGGCGGCGCCATCGGAGCGGGCCTGTTCGTCGGCTCCGGGGTGGGGATCGGGGCCGCGGGGCCCGCGATCGTCGTCGCCTACGTCCTGGCCGGCGGCCTGGTGCTGCTGGTCATGCGGATGCTGGCGGAGATGTCCGCCGCCGACCCGGCCACCGGGTCCTTCTCCGTGCACGCGGCCAAGGCGCTCGGCCCCTGGGCCGGTCTGACGGCGGGCTGGCTGTACTGGTCGCTGCTGGTCGTCAGCGTCGCCGCGGAGGCCATCGGGGCGGCCGACATCATGACGGACTGGCTCCCCGGCGTCCCCGGCTGGGTGTGGATGACGCTCTTCATGGCCGTGTTCACGGGCAGCAACCTCGCCGCCGTCCGGCGCTTCGGCGACCTCGAATTCTGGTTCGCCGGGCTGAAGGTCACCGCCATCTGCATCTTCCTCCTGCTGGGGGCGCTCGCCGTCTGCGGCCTCCTGCCCGGCTCCGCCGCGCCGGGCGCCGCCCACCTCACCGGCCACGGCGGCTTCCTGCCGCACGGCTGGCACGGGCTCGCCCTCGGCCTCGTCGCGGCGGTCTTCGCCTACGGAGGGCTGGAGACCGTCACGATCGCGGCCGCCGAATCCGCCGACCCGGTCAGGGCGGTGGGCCGCGCCGCCAGAACCGTCGTCTGGCGCATCTGCCTCTTCTACATCGGCTCCATGGCCGTCATCGTCACCCTGCTGCCCTGGGACAGCAGCACCGCGCACATCAGCCCCTACAGCGGCACCCTCGAGCGCATGGGCATCCCCGGCGCCGGGCACCTCATGAACGCCGTGGTGCTCGTCGCCCTGCTGTCGGCCATGAACGCCAACATCTACGGCTCCTCCCGCATGCTCTACTCCCTCGTGCACCGCGGCGACGCGCCCCGCACCCTCGGCCGCGTCACACCGGGCGGCGTCCCGCGCAACGCCGTCCTCGCCTCCGCCGCCTTCGGCTTCGCGGCGGTCGTCCTCAGCGTCGTCTGGCCGGACACCGTCTTCCGCTTCCTGCTCAACGCCGTGGGGGCCACCATCCTGATCGTCTGGTTCCTCATCGGCCTCTCGCAGCTGCGCCTGCGCCGCCGCCGCGTTCGGCGCGGGGATGCCGGGGATGCCGAACCGCCGGTGCGCATGTGGCTGTTCCCCCACCTGACCCGGCTGACCCTGCTCGCGATCGGCGCGGTCCTGGTGGTCATGGTCCTCGAACCGGACTCCCGTACGCAGGTCCTGTGCACGGGAGCCTGGGCGGCGCTGCTGATCGTGTGCGGTCTGGTGAACGGGCGCCGGGGCAGGGCGCGGCGGGCCGCACACGCCGGGGCCCGGCACCGGGCAGGGTAACGGGCCCCGGCCTCCGTCACCGGCACCGCTGCCGGCACCCCCACTCCGCGGATCACGCCGGTCACTTCGGGCACACCGGTCACGCCGTGAGGCCGGCCCCCTGCTTGCGGTACCGGCCCGGCGCCACCCCGTACTCGCGCTTGAAGGCCTTGGCGAAGGCGAACTCCGAGGTGTATCCCGCCCGTTCGGCGACGGTGCGCAGCGGGGCGTCTCCCTCGCGCAGCAGCCGGCCCGCCGTCGTCATGCGCCACCAGGTCAGATAGGCGAGCGGCGGCTGGCCGACGAGCGCGGTGAAGCGCCGGGCGAAGGCGGCGCGGGACAGCGCCGCCCGGGCGGCGAGCTCCTCGACCGTCCAAGGATGCGCCGGGTCGTCGTGGATGGCGTGCAGGGCGGCCGTGACGGCCGGGTCGCCCAGGGCCGCCGCCCATCCGGACGACTCCTCGGGTCGCTTGGTCATCCACCAGGTGCGCAGCAGGTAGAGCAGCAGGGTGTCGAGGAGCGCGGGCACGACGGCGTCGGATCCGGGCTGGGGGTCGGCCAGTTCGGCGCCGAGCAGCTCGATGGCGGCGCGCAGCCGGTCGTGGGCTCCGATGCGGGCCGGAAGGTGGATGAACGGCGGCAGATCGGTGAGGAGGGGGTGGGCCCGCGCCTTGTTCAGCCGGTAGGCGCCGCAGAGCATGAGGGTGTCGTCGCCGCGGACGGGCCCTCGGTCACGGAGCGACGGCCAGGAGCCGTCCGGCTTCGACCGGGCGTCCTCCAGCGGCGTGCCGGGGTCGTCGGCGAGACCGTGCCCGTACCCGTGGGCCAGGAAGACGACGTCGCCCGGGCCGAGGCGGACGGGCTCGGCCCCGTCGGGCGGCAGGAGCCAGGCCGAGCCCTGGAGGACCACGTGGAAGCCGGAGCCGTCGGAGGCGGGGAAGCGGACGCCCCAGGGCGCGCGCTTGACGGAGCGCGAGGAGTGGGGGAGCCCGGTGCGCATGGCGGCGATCGCGTCGCTCAGAACGTCCATGGCCGCACCCTACCGCCACGATCGCACTCTGCCGCCATGATCGAAAGACGCTGGGACATAACCAGGAGGTTTTCGGATATGGATCGTCTTCCGCCCCCTCCGTACGGTCGTTCCCATGACAACTTCTCCTGCACACACGGCAGTCACCAAGGCGGTTCTCTTCCATGAGCTCGGCGGTCCCGAGGTCCTGAAGGTCGAGGAGGTGCCGCTGGCAGGGCCCGGGCCCGGCGAGGTCCTCTTCCGCGTCGAGGCGATCGGCCTCAACCGGGCCGAGGCCCTGTTCCGGGCCGGTCGCTACTACTACCAGCCGACGCTGCCCGGCTCCCGGCTCGGCTACGAGGCGGCGGGCGTGGTCGAGTCGGTGGGCGAGGGCGTGACCGCGTTCGCCCCCGGCGATGCGGTGATGGCGGCGGCCAACTTCGACTTCGGCGTCCACGGGGTGTACGGCGAGCACGCCGTCCTGCCCGAAGCGTCGCTGGTGCCCCGGCCCGAGGGCGTGGACGCGGTCACGTCCGCGGCGGCGTGGCTGTCGTACTCGACGGCGTACGGCGGCATGGTGGAGACCGGCGGGCTGGCCCCGGGCGACCACGTGGTCATCACGGCCGCCTCCAGCGGTACGGGTACGGCCGCTATCCAGACGGCCCTGCGGATGGGTGCGGTCCCGATCGCCACCACACGCGGCGAGTCCAAGCGGGAGCGGCTGCTGGAGCTCGGCGCGGCCCATGTGGTCAGCACCGGCTCCCAGGACCTGGTCGAGGAGGTCAAGCGGATCACCGGAGGCCGGGGTGCGCGGATGGCCTTCGACGGGGTGGGCGGCCCGGGCTTCGCGACCCTCGGCGACGCGCTCGCGCCCGGCGGCACGATGGTGGCCTACGGCTTCCTGGACCCGCGCCCCATCCAGCTGTCGATGAACTGGCCGCTGACCGTCCACGCGTACGGCAACGGAGTCATGTGCCGCGACGCGGCCTACCGCCGCCGCTCCGCCGCCTTCATCGGCTCGGGCCTGGCGAGCGGCGCGCTGGCGCCCGTGATCGCCGAGACCTTCGACGGCCTGGAGCGCATCACGGACGCGCACCGCCTGATGGACTCCAGCACCTTCACCGGCAAGATCGTGGTGAAGGTGTGACCACCGGGGCGGCGACGAGCCGGGCGCGGCCCGTGAACAGCCGCCGCGCGATGCTGCAGGCCCCTCTGCAAAGAGGGTCCGACGGCCGCCCCGCAGCCACAGGGGCAGAAGCGGCAAGTGATCGTTTCCGGCCGCAACGCAACCCCCGGATCGGGTGACCGGCCACGGTGGAGTGAATCGCACAAACGGCGACCGGCCCCCGCCCCAGACCCCGCGGGCCGGTTGACGCCTCCTCGAATTCCCGAGCGACGAAACGCCCTTGGAGGGCCGTGACGCCCCCGATCAGGGGTCGTTTTCCCGATCGCTCGTCCGATCCGTACGTCAACGAGGAGGCGTAGTGCATCACCATCACGAGGGCCCCGCGCATACCGGCGGGGTGCATCCGGCATTCGAACACCGCCGGCCGGCAGGGCCCGTGGGATCCGGCGCGGCCACCGCCGGGAGGTGGCCGTCATGAGGCAGCGGGCGCGCTACACGTGCGTGGTCGACGTGATGGTCCTGCTGCACCGCGACGACGGCCGCGTCCTGCTGCTGCGGCGGGCCGGGGACGTGTACGCCGCCGGTCTCCTCGCCCCGCCCGGCGGGCACCTCGAGGACGGCGAGACCCTGGCCGACGGCGCGCTGCGCGAAGTCGCCGAGGAGGTCGGAGTCGCCATCGACCCGGCCGACCTGGAGTTCTGCCACCTGATCCACCACCGCAACCCCGAGGGGCAGGCCCGGGTCGGGGTCGTCTTCACCGCGCAGCGGTGGTCGGGCGAGCCGCGCAACCTGGAGCCGGAGAAGTGCTCCACGCTCCTCTGGGCCGACCCGGCGCACCCGCCCGCGGACTGCGTGCCCTGCACGGCCGCCGTCCTCGGCAGGTTCGTCTCGGGGGCGCTGCTGTCCACACACGGCTGGGACGGGAAGCCGGGAGGCGCGGCATGAAGCAGGAGAACACGAAGCCGGGGGCGCAGAAGGCGCAGAGGGGGCCGAGCAAGCAGAGGGAACAGAAGAGGCAGAGGGGGCAGAGGGGGCAGAGGGAACAGAGCACGGGCGTCGCGGCGGAGGACGCAGCGCCCGGGAGCCGGCCGGATTCGGAACAGCTGCTGTTCGGCGGCCCGCTGCTGTACGACAACGGGTGGGCCCAGCACGAGGCGGCGTACTTCGAGATGTCGCTGTGGGCGATGGCCCTGTGCCTGCCGCGCCTCGTCCGCTCGACGGTGCGCCTGGCCCGGCAGGCCGACCGCCGGTCCCTGGCCGTGGTCGGCGCCGCCGAGCTGATCCGGGGTGCGGGGCAGGCCGTGGGGCTGGTCGCGGTCAACGGCGTACTGACCGCGGTCCTGGCCTCCGGGACCATCGCGCAGCGGCTGCTGGCGGCCGTCCCGGCGATGGTCGTGGTGACGCTCGCCGGGACGGTGAGCGCGCTGGCGGCGTCGGCTTCGACGTCGGGCACGGGCCGGCTGGAGCCGAAGGTCGAGCGGGTGGCGACCGAGCAGTACCTGGAGCGCGTGGTCCGGGTCGAGCTGGCGGCGATCGAGGACGCGGAGTTCCACCGGCTGCTGGATTCGGCCCAGTACGGGGCCGCCTCGGCGCGCCGCATGATCAGCTACTGCACCGGCGTCATCGGATCCCTGGTGTCCTTCGCGGCCGCCGCCGGCGTACTGACCGTGCTGCATCCGGTGCTGCTGCCGCTCCTCGTCCTGATGACCGTGCCCCGCTCCTGGGCGGCCCTCCGGAACTCGCGGACGCGGTACGCCAGTTACCTGCGGTGGGTGCAGCACTCGCGGGCCGGGAGGCTGCTGAGCCAGACCCTGATGCGGACGGGTCCCGCCCCGGAGATCCGCGTCCACGGCGTCGGGCCCTTCCTCGTGGATCACTTCCGCAGCATGTCGCAGGACTCCGAGGCCGAGCAGTCGCGGCTGGCCGACAGCGCCGCCCGGGTCCGGCTGATCGCGTCCGCGCTCACCGGCGCCGCCACGGCCCTGACGTACCTGGCGCTGATCGGGCTGCTGGCGGCGGGGGCGATGGACCTGTCGGTGGCGGGCACTGCGGTGCTGGCCACGCGGACCGGCGGGCAGAGCCTGTCCACCCTCGTCCTGCAGGTCAACAACCTCTACGAGGAGGCCTGCTACGTACAGGACCTGGAGCGTCTGTGCCAGGAGGCGGCGGATCGGGCCATCCCCGACGGCGGGCTGCCCGTGCCCGAGCGGCCGGCCCTGATCCGCTTCGAGAACGTCACCTTCCGCTATCCCGCCGACGGCTCCGACGGCTCCAAAGACTCCGAGGACTCCGAAGGTTTCCGGAACCGCGAGCGGCCGGCGCTCAGGAACGTCTCGCTGGACATCCCCGCCGGAAGGATCGTGGCGCTCGTCGGGGTGAACGGGTCGGGCAAGACCACCGTCGCCAAGCTCGTGGCCGGTCTGTACCGGCCCGATGCGGGGAGCATCCTGTGGGACGGCGTGGACGCCGGCGCACTGGACCGGGCGCAGCTGTTCTCGCGGATCGCGATGGTCGGCCAGGACTTCCACCGGTGGCCGTTCACGTGCCGCATGAACGTGGCCATCGGCCGCACCGACCGGCCGCTGGACCAGCGGGCACTGGAGGAGGCCGCCGTCCACTCGGGCGCCGACAAGGTCGTGGCGGAGCTGCCGAAGGGCTGGGACACGCTGTTGTCGAAGGGCTACAAGGGAGGCCATCAGATCTCCGGGGGCCAGTGGCAGCGGCTGGGCATCGCCCGCGCCCGCTACCGCGACGCCCGCATCCTCATCGTCGACGAGCCGACCTCGGCCCTGGACGCGCGGGCCGAGCTGGAGGTGTTCGAGCAGATCCGCAAACTCGCCGACGGCGGCCAGACCGTCGTCCTGATCACCCACCGCCTCGCGTCCGTGCGGCACGCCGACGTCATCCACGTGCTGGAGAAGGGCGAGCTCCGGGAGAGCGGCACGTTCGAGGAGCTGCTGAACACGCCCGGAGGCGTCTTCCGGGGCCTGTACGAGCTGCAGCGCGGGCAGTTCCGGGACGTGCCCGTACCGGAGCAGCGGCGGATGGCGTAGGTGCGGGTGGTGCAGGTACGGATGGTGTAGACGCGTGGAACACGTAGACACGTAGACACGTAGATACGCAGACGCGCAAACGCGCAGGTGCGGCCCCCGTGCGGTTTCCGTCCGGGGGTCGCGTGACGTTCCGATCGAGCCGTCAACGCGCGTAGAAGCGGTGTCACCGAAATGCCCGCCCGCGCATCGCCCGCATCCGGCGGCCGACGGCTCATCATTCAGCACCATGGACATGGGCTTCCCCACCGGCGCTCCGGCTCCCCCGCCGAACGGCGCCCGCAACGGGCCGGCCGTCTCCCGCGAGGAGTTCGACGCGCTCTTCGAGAGGGTCCGCACGTGGGGCCGCTGGTCGCCCGCCGACCGCGGGGCCTGGAACCGGGTGACCGCGGACCACGTCCTGCGGGCCGGCGCCCTGGTGCGGACGGGGACCGTCGTCCCGATGGGGCGGCCGTGGGACACCGCGCCCGGTCCGGACAACACCAGGCCCGCCCTGCACTACATGTCCGACCTCGGTGACGTCGAGGCGCCCGAGCCCGCCGCCCACAAGGACTTCATCGGCGCCGACTACCACGGCAAGGCCGTCAGCCATCTGGACGCGCTTTCCCACATGGCCTACCGCGGGCGGTTCTACGGCGGCGGCACGGCGCGCGACCTCGTCGGCGCCGGAGGGGCCCGCTTCGGCGAGGTCGCGGCGCTCGGCCCCCTGGTGACCAGAGGGGTGCTCCTCGACCTGCCGGCCGTCCTGGGCAGCACGTGGCTGGAGCCGGGGCAGGCCGTGCACGCCGCGGACCTCACCGCCGCGGAGGAGGCGCTCGGCGTGACGATCGACGAGGGCGACGCGGTGCTGCTACGGACGGGCCGCTTCCGGCGCCGCCGAGAACTGGGCGCCTGGGACCCCGGCGCCTCCTCCGCGGGCCTCCATGTGAACGCCGTGCCCCTGCTGGCCGAGCGCGGCGTCGCCCTGCTCGGCGGCGACGGCGACAGCGACGTCCGGCCCTCCCCCGTCGAGGGCCTGCACTCCCCCGTCCACACGCTCGCCATCGCGGCGATGGGGGTGCCGCTGCTGGACAACCTCGACCTCGAAGAGCTCTCCGCCGTCTGCGCCGGCACGGGCCGTTACGCGTTCCTGCTCCTCGTGGCGCCGCTGAACATCCCCGGTGGCACGGGCTCCCCGGTCAACCCCGTGGCCGTGCTTTGACGGCGCCTGGCCGCGCCCACTCCCGCCCCTCGTCACCAACGGTGACCGAACGACCACGCATGCTCGCACGCACCCGCCCCCGTTCCGTTATGTCGGCAAAGTTCTAAAATGGAACAACAGTGCAGCCGCCCCGGTACGGGTGGCCATCGGCGCACGTACCGATGAGGAAGTGATCCGGATGGGGCTCGTGGCGGACGACATCGGTCCCGTACGCGCCCGTGAGCAGTTCCTTCGCGGCGGGTCGGTCGAGGACGCCGTGCGCAGCCCGATCCTGGACTCGTGGCAGCGCAGCCGGGCGCTGGGGCTCTCGCCGGGCGGGTGCGAGCTCCCCTACACGCAGGACCTCGACCTCGACGGCCGCCTCATCCGCGCGGCCGCGCCCGTGATGAGCCGGCTGCAGGCCATGTTCGACGGCAGGAGCATGAACATCTCCCTCGCCGACGCGCGCGGCGCGGTGCTGCAACGCCGGTTCGGCCAGGCCGACATGGTCCGGCACCTGGCCGCGATCCAGAGCGTCCCGGGTTTCGTGTTCGCCGAGAAGTACGGCGGAACCAACGGCATCGGCCTGGCCCTCGCGGAGCGGCAACTGGTCAACATCTACGGCGCCGAGCACTTCGCCGAACGCTCGCAGGCGAACGCGTGCGTGGCGATCCCCGTACGGGACCTGCTCAACGGGCGCATCGAGGGAGTCCTCTGCCTCGGCTACCCCTACACGGACGCGGACGCGGCGCTGGACGTCGTGATCCGCAGGGCGGCCGGCGCCATCGAACGGCGGCTGCTGGAACAGAGCTCGGCACGGGAGCGCGCCCTGCTGCAGGCCTACCTCGACGCCAGGCGCCACGCGTCGGCCGACGGCACGCCCGTCAACGGGCAGCTGGGCGAGCTCGGCGCGAGCGGCCTCGACTGGCGCGACCAGATGATCCTCAAGGAGAAGGCCGGCGAACTGCTCGCCTCGGCCCAGCGGGCCGCCGTCGAGGTGATCCTGCCCGGCGACCGGCGGGTCACCCTGCTGAGCCGCCCGGTGACGAGCCCCTCCGGTGTGGAGGGCCTCGCCGTCGAGGCGGTCATCCCCTCGCGGCACCAGCGCCTCGCCGTCTCCACGGAGGCCGGACCGCCCCTCGGCGAGCCCGCCGGTCTCCTAGCGCAGCAGGCCCTCACCGAGGTCGTCCCGCCGCCCGGGGCCCTTCCCGGCCACCCGGCACCCGGCCGGGACGCCGCGACGGCACAGGCCCTCAGGCCCGGCGCAGCCGGCACCCCCGGCGCACGCGGTGCGCCCGGCGGCCCAGGCCGGCCCGCCGACGGTGGTGCGACCAGCGGGCTGGTGCTGGTGGGCGAGCCGGGGGTGGGGAAGTACGCCGTCGCGGCGCGGCGCCGCCTGGAGCTGCTGTCCGAGGCCAGCACCCGCATCGGCACCACGCTGGACGTGAGCCGCACCGCCCTGGAGCTCGCCGAGATGGCCGTCCCGCGCCTGGCCGACTACGTGACCATCGACCTTCCCGCGGCGGTGCTGCGCGGCGACGAGCCGTCCGACCCCCGCAAGGACCTCCACCGCACGGTGGTCCACGGCATCCGCGACGACTGCCCCTTCTACCCCGCCGGCGAGCGGGTCGACCTCAAAGGGACCACGCCGCAGCTCCGCTGTCTGACCAGCGGGGAGACCGTCCTGGAGCCCGAGCTGCGGACCGCCCCGGGCTGGATCTCCCAGAACCCCGCGCGCGCCCAGCGCCTCCTGGCCCACGGCGTCCACTCCCTCATCACCGTCCCGCTGCTCGCCCGCGGCATCGTCCTGGGCATAGCGAGCTTCTACCGCTCCCAGGACCCCTCGCCCTTCGGCGACGACGACTGCTCGCTGGCGCAGGAGCTCGCCACGCGCGCCGCCATCTGCATCGACAACGCCCGCCGCTACACGCGCGAGCACAGCATGGTCCTCGCCCTGCAGCACAGCCTGCTGCCGCACGGCTTCCCCGAGCAGAACGCCGTCGAGGTCGCGCACCGCTACATGCCCGCCGAGTCCGGCGTCGGCGGGGACTGGTTCGACGTCATCCCCCTCTCCAGCACCCGCGTCGCCCTCGTCGTCGGGGACGTCGTCGGCCACGGGCTGCACGCCGCCGCGACCATGGGCAGGCTGCGCACCGCCGCGCGCAACTTCGCCGAGCTGGACCTGCCTCCCGACGAGGTCCTCACCCACCTCGACAACCTCGTCGGGCGCCTGGACCGGGAGGAGTGCGGCGAGGACCCGTCCAACGGCAACACCGGCATCATCGGCGCCACCTGCCTGTACGTCATCTACGACCCCACCACGCAGCAGTGCACCATGGCCCGGGCCGGGCACCCACCGCCCGCGCTGGTCCGCCCCGACGGCACCGTGACCTTCCCCGAGCTGCCCGCGGGCCCGCCCCTGGGCCTGGGCGGCCTCCCCTTCGAGAGCGCCGAGTTCCTCCTCCCCGAGGGCAGCCAGCTCGTCCTCTACACCGACGGGCTCATCGAGGACCGCCACCGCGACTTCGACGTGGCCCTGGAGCAGCTGCGCCGGGCCCTGTCCCACCCGAACCGCCCGCCCGAGGAGACCTGCCGGGAGGTCGTCCGGGCCGTGGTCCCCGAGCACCCCGCCGACGACATCGCCCTGCTCGTCGCCCGTACCCACACCCTGGACCCGCACCGGATCGCCATCTGGGACCTGCCCGCCGACCCGGCCCTCGTCTCCTCCGTCCGCGCCGCCGTCACCGCCCGCCTGACCGAGTGGGGGCTGGAGGAGATCGCGTTCACCACCGAACTCCTGCTCAGCGAGCTGGTCACCAACGCGATCCGGTACGGCACCGGCCCCATCCAGGTGCGCCTGCTCTACGACCGCGCGCTGACCTGCGAGGTCGCCGACACGAGCAGCACCGCCCCGCACCTGCGCCACGCGGCCACCACCGACGAGGGCGGCCGCGGCCTGTTCCTCGTCGCGCAGCTCTCCCAGTGCTGGGGCACGCGTTACACCGCCGAGGGCAAGGTCATCTGGGCGGAGTGCGCCCTGGAGGTCGGCGGCAAGCCCTTCGGCGCCGAGGCGTTCCTCGACGACATTCCGGCGATCTGACGGCCCATCCGGCGCCGGGGCCCGTGGTGGCCGTAGCATGACGAAAACGGCAAAACTACGTAAACGACGAAGTAGTGGAATCACGAAATGACGGCATTGCGGTAACTGGTCCTGACAGGTCCCGGAGAAGTCCGTGCACGACACTCCCGACACCCGCCCCCTCCCGGGCCACGGCCCCGAGCCCCTCGTCCGCATACGCGGCCTGAGCAAACGGCTCGGCGGCACCCTCGCGCTGGACTCGGTCGACCTCGACATCCGCACCGGCAGCGTCCTGGCCCTGCTCGGTGCGAACGGCGCCGGGAAGTCCACCCTCATCAAGGTGCTGGCGGGGATCCACCACGCGGACGAGGGCGAGGTCAGCGTCGCCGGGCACCCGCTGGGCACCGAGGCGGCCTCCCGGGCCATGTCCTTCATCCACCAGGACCTGGGACTGGTCGGGTGGATGACCGTCGCCGAGAACATCGCCCTGGGCACCGGATACCCGCGCCGCGCGGGACTGGTGTCCTGGCGGCGGACGCGCCGTCAGTGCACCGAGGCCCTGGGCATCGTCGCCGCGCACCTCGACCCGGACGCCGTCGTCGCCGACCTCACGCGGGCCGAACGCTCCCTGGTCGCCATCGCCCGCGCCCTGAGCACCCGGGCCGAACTGATCGTCCTGGACGAGCCGACCGCCAGCCTCCCGGCGGCCGACTGCGCGCGGCTCTTCCACGTCCTGCACACCCTGCGCGACCACGGCCGCGCCGTCGTCTTCGTCACCCACCGGCTCGACGAGGTCTACAAGGTCGCGGACGCGTTCGCCGTGCTGCGCGACGGCCGGCTCGTCAGCCACGGGCCGCTCGCCGGCCACGGTCCCGCCCGGCTGGTGCACGACATCGTGGGCCACGACGCCGTGGGCCACGGGCCGGGCACCCACGGCATCACCGACCCCGCCCCCGGCCCCGCCGTCCTGACCCTCGACGGCGTGCGCACCGAGAACACCGGACCGGTCAGCCTGCGGCTGCGCCCCGGCGAGATCCTCGGCATGGTGGGCCTCACCGGCGCCGGGCACATGGAGCTGGGCCGGGCCCTCGCCGGCTCCCGGCCGGTCCTCGGCGGGCGGATCCTGCTCGGCGGGCGCCCGTACCGGCCGGGCACGGTCGCGGCCGCCGTCGGCGACGGCGTCGGCTTCGTGACCAGCAACCGGCAGGAGGAGGGCTGCGCGCCCGATCTGACCGTACGGGAGAACTTCCTGGCCAACCCCCGGGCGGCCGGCCTGCAGGGCGCGCACTGGATCAGCCCCGGGCGCGAGCGCGCCGAGGCCGGCGCCCTGATCGAGCGGTTCGCGGTGCACCCCCGCGACAGCGAGGCGCCGATCGCCACCCTCTCCGGAGGCAACCAGCAGAAGGTCATGCTCGGGCGCTGGCTGGGGACGAGCCGGAACCTGCTGATCCTGGAGGAGCCGACCGCCGGCGTCGACGTCGGCGCCAAGGCGGCGATCTACCGGCTGCTCCGGGACGCGCTCGCCGGAGGACTCGCCGTCCTGCTCATCTCCACCGACTTCGAGGAGGTCGCCGACGTGTGCCACCGCGCCCTGGTGTTCGTCCGCGGCACCGTGACGGCGGAGCTGAGCGGCGAAACGCTCACGGTCACCGCGCTCACCCACGCCGCCTCGGACATCACCGCCCTCACCGGAACGCCGGGACGATGACACCGCCCTCCTCTTCCTCTCCCCCCACCCCGTCCCCGCCCCCGCCACCCTCCCCTTCGCCCCGGCACCCGCCGGGCCACCGGCTCGGGCACCTCGTCGGCGCCTACGGCCTCCTCGCCCTCACGGCCCTGCTGTTCGTGGCCTTCTCCCTCGCCCTGCCCGGCACCTTCCCCACCCGGGACAATGTCTCCGCCGTCCTGTCCAGCCAGTCCATCCCCGCCGTGCTCGCGCTCGGCGCCACGATCCCCATCGCCGCCGGCAAGTTCGACCTGTCCATCGGCTACGGCCTCGGCCTCGCGCACGTCATGACGATGCACCTCATCGTCTCCGCGGGGTGGCCCTGGCCGCTCGCCTGCCTCGTGGTGATCCTGGGCGGGGCGGCCGTCGGCGCCGTCAACGGCGCCGTCGTCGAGTTCGCCAGAATCGACTCCTTCATCGCCACCCTCGGCACCGGCAGCATCATGTACGCCTTCACCGGCTGGATCACCGACGGAGCCCGGATCGTCCCCGGCCCGCACGGCCTGCCCGCCGGCTTCACCGCCCTCTACGACTCGCGGTTCCTCGGCCTGCCGGTCTCCGCCTTCTACGTCCTCGCCCTCACCGTCGCGCTGTGGCTGCTGCTGGAACGGCTGCCCCTCGGCCGGTACTTCTACGTCATCGGGTCCAACGCCCGCGCCGCCGACCTCGTGGGCATCCCCTCCCGGCGCTACGTGATCTACGCCTTCACCGGATCGGGCCTGGTCGTCGGCGTCGCCGGCATCCTGCTCGCCGCTCAGCAGCAGATCGGCAACCCCAGCGTCGGCATGGACTACCTGCTGCCCGCCTTCGTAGGCGCGCTCCTCGGCTCCACCGCGATCAGGCCCGGCCGCGCCAACGCCCTGGGCACCCTCGTCGCCGTCGCCGTCCTGGCCGTCGGCCTCGCCGGGATCGGCCAGCTCGGCGCCCGCTTCTGGGTCACACCGCTGTTCAACGGCAGCACCCTGCTCCTCGCGGTCGGCCTGGCCGGCTACGCCGCCCGCCGGCAACTGCGCCGACGGCGGACGGAACCCTCCCGGACGCCCCGCCACCCGCCCGGAGCCACGCGGTGACCACGGCCCGCGCCGCCGGCCTGGCAGGCACGATCGCGCTGGCGGTGACGGCGTGCATCGTCGCCACCGGCTGCGAACGCGGCGCATCGACGGGCGCCGCCTCCCCGCCCGCGGAGCCCACGGCGGCCGGGTGCCCCGCCGTCCTGGCGAAGGCCCGGGCCGCCACCCGGCAGGCCGAGAAGACCGACACGGCGTGGGACGGCCCCACCACCGGCCCCCGGGCCGTACCCGGCAAGAAGATCGTCTACGTCGCGCAGACCATGACCAACCCGGGCGTCGCCGGCACCGTCCGCGGCGTACAGGAAGCCGCGAGGACCATCGGCTGGGACGCCCGGGTGATCGACGGCCAGGGCACCCCCGCCGGGATCCAGGCGGCGTTCGGCCAGGCCGTCGCCCTCCGGCCGGCGGGCATCGTCATCGGCGGCTTCGACCCCCACCTGACGTCCCAGCAGGTCGCGAGGGCCCACGCGGACCACATCCCGCTCATCGGCTGGCACGCGGTCGGCTCCCCCGGCCCGAGCAAGGACCCCGAGCTGTTCACCAACGTCACCACCAGGGTCGAGGACGTCGCGAGGATCAGCGCGGACTGGGTCATCGCGCACTCCCACGGCACCGCCGGAGTCGTGGTGTTCACCGACGCCTCGATCCCGTTCGCCAGGAACAAGTCCGAACTGATCAAGAAAGAGCTCGCCACCTGCTCCGGAGTGAAGCTCCTCGCGGAGGAGAACATCCCGATCTCGGACACGAGCAGCCGCACGCCTCAGGAGGTCTCCGCGCTCCTGGCCCGCCTCGGCGACAGATGGACCCACTCCGTAGCCATCAACGACGTCTACTTCGCCGACGCCGCCCCGGCCCTACGCGCCGCCCGCAGAAAAGGCGGCGGCCCCCCGTACAATATCGGCGCGGGCGACGGCGACCCCTCCGCCTTCCAACGCATCAACAGCAAACAATTCCAGGCAGCCACCGTGCCAGAGGCGCTCACGGAGCAGGGCTGGCAGATCATCGACGAATTCAACCGAGCCTTCTCCGGCACCCCCGCCAGCGGATACGTCGCCCCCGTACACGTAGCCACCGCCACGAACAGCACCGGAACCACCTCCTGGGACCCACCCGGCTACCGCGCCGCCTACCGGAGCATCTGGGGCAAGTGATCAAGAGCACTGGAAAAGCCCTCACAAGCACCGCTCGGGGGCTCTGGGAAGAATCTGGGGAGAATGAAACCCGGCCGGAGCCGGGGGGTGACCCCCTCGCGGGCGCGTTGCATCACTCCCATCCTTGCCGCGACAGCCCGGCCCTGCGACGCCTCGTGTGACGGAGGGTGAGGGGCCACTGGACGCAAAGAAAGGGAGGGCGCAGCGAATGCTGCACCCGCCCCTGTCAGGGAGTCGTTGCGTAGGTGTGGCGGATCACGTAGAACCTGTTCACTGCGGCACGGCACCACCATGGACGTGGAAGCCAACTACACGGACTCGCACGGGCAGTCGGAAATCGGGGTCTGCATCACGAGGCTGCTGAACTTCGACCTGCTGCCCAGGATCACGCGGACCTCCAACGGCGCGAACTCCGTGATCGCCTACGGCAAGGGCGGAGAGATCGCCTCGAACCGGCGCGACGAACAGGAAATGTTCGTCCTGTGCCTGCGAATCCTGCAATCGGCCCTGGTCTACGTGAACACCCTCATGCTCCAGGACGTCCTGGACGAACCGGAGTGGGCCGAGCTGCTCACGACCAGCAGCCGGCCACACACGGGTAACTACCGGCGATTACGTAAGTGATCCTGATCCAGTGGCTGATGACCCGGTGACGTGTCCGAGGACACGTCAGCCGCGCGGCCGAGGGCGGTGGGTCACGTGGCCGGCAGGCGCGCGCATCGGCGGCAGGCCCGGGCCGAGGCTGCCACCACGGCATGCGACGCGGCTGCGAGTGCTCCGGCGAACGCAAGCAGTGGCCAGTTCGTGGCCAGGACGGAGGCGGTGGCGAGCGCGAGCGTCGCAACCGCCATGGCAACGCTGGCGGTAGTGCCGGTCCATGCGACCGCGAGGGGCAGCTGGTGCGGAATGGGCAGCCAGCGAGCGAGGGTGCCGGTGGCGGCCAGCGTCGCCGCGGCGAGTAGTGCTGCGACGCAGGCAACACCGGCCAGATGAACGGCCAGCAGCTGAGCCGTGCGTGGCAGCTGCCAGGGCTGATCGTGGTCGGTGGTCCAGGCCAGGTACCAGCAGGCGACCAGGAAGGGGGCGGTGAGGGCGACGGCCCGGGCGGTGTGCCGGGCCTGGGCGATGGTCAGTTCCCGTTGGCAGCTCGGCACGAGTTCGTCGAGGGTCCCGAACTCTTCCACTGCCTGGTGGGCAGCGCGCTGGTAAGCCATTCCTTCCCGGGTATGCGCCGTTACCGTGTCCGCGAGGCCGTCGCGTATCTCCTCGATCAACCGGGCCTTGATTCGGGCCGGGCCGTGCAGGGTGGCTGTCAGGGCCGCGATGTAGTCCTCGACGGGGTCGGCTTGCCGACTGGTGGCGCTCATGTGGCAAACCCGGGCGGTGCGGCGGGGTTCAGGACCGAGCCGATCGCTGTGGTGAACTCGCTCCACGCGGTGCGCTCGCCGGCCAGGGTGTGCCGTCCGGCGTCGGTGAGTTCGTAGCATCGCCGTCGCCGTTCACCAGAAGATTGCCAGCTGCTGCTCAGCAGCCCGAGCCGCTCCAGCCGGTTCAAGGCCGGGTAGATCGTGCCCGTGCGCAGCTCAAGTGCGCCCCTGCTGCGGTGTTGGACCGCGGCGATGATCGCGTAGCCGTGCAGCGGGCCTGGTTCAAGCACGGCCAGCAACAGTCCGTCCAGGTGCCCTCGCACCATGTCTGCCCTCATGAGTAGGCAGCCTACCCAAAGTTGGTGTAGGCAGGGTATGTATTGGCAGCCAACACATTCACGCTTCTGCTCGGAGGAATCCGCAGTGACCAAGGTGCTGCTGTCCGTACATGTCCTCGCGGCGATTCTGGCGGTCGGATCGATCACGGTGGCCGCGTCCATGTTCCCCCGCTACGCGCTGCAGGCATTCGGCGGCCAGGATCCGGACGGGCGAGCCGCCGGGATCGCCGCACTCCTGCACCGGATCTGCCGCGGCTACGCTGTCGCCGGTCTCGCCGTGCCGGTCTTCGGGCTCGCCACCGGCGCCGCGCTCGGCGTCCTCACCGACGCCTGGCTGATCGCGTCGCTGGCGTTGACCGTGATCGCCGCGGCCATCCTGGCCATGGCCATCCTGCCCGGCCAGCAGCGCCTGCTCGCGTTGACCCAGGACTCGGCGGCACAGGATGGGCAGCGTCCCGCGGCGACGCGGCTGACCATGCTCACCGGCATCTTCAACGTCCTCTGGGCGATCGTCGTCATCCTGATGATCGTCCGTCCTGGCTCGACCACGGGAGCGTGATCCCAGTGCATATGTTGCGGATCGCGGCCGGTGTCGAGACGGCCTCCTTCGCGGTGCTGCTGGGCAACCTGCTCACCACACGCACGCAAGCGGTCACGACGCTCGTCGGCCCGCTGCACGGCATGGCCTACCTCGTCGCCCTCGCGGCCACTTCGATGGCCCCGTCTGCCGCCTCGACGGGCGCCCGATGGCGCGCCGCCATCCCGGGAGTCGGCGGACTGCTTGCCTTACGGCGGATCCACATTCGTACCCGCGGAAGCCAACCTCTTGCACGCAACGCCCAGGAAGGGTGACGTGATGGACGACGTATACGCTGAACTGCTCTTTCCTCGTACCGGCATAGCGCTGAGCGCGATGCGCTTCGTGAAAGGCATCGAGGACCCAGCGATCTTCAACCACAGCATGCGCAGCTATCTGTACGGACGCTTCCTCGGAGAGCAGCAAGGCCTGCAGCCCGGCCGCGACTATGACGACGAACTGCTGTTTCTGGGCTGCCTTCTGCACGACGCCGGACTCAGCCCCGAGGGCAACGGCGATCAGCCCTTCGATATTGACGGCGCCGACCTGGCCGCCCGCTTCCTCACCGACCAGGGGGTGTCACCTGAGAGGGTCGAGGTCGTATGGGATGCGATCGCCCTGCACCTGCACTACGAGATCGCCATACGCAAGCGTCCCGAGATCGCGTTGGTGACGGCCGGCGCCGGCTTCGACCTCGGCCCCGAGGGGCCCCACACCCTCCCGGCCGGCTACGCCGACCGCATCCATGCCTCGCTGCCCCGCCTCCACGCCGCACCCGTGCTCTACGACACGATCGTCGGTCAAGCACTCGACAAACCGCACAAGGCCCCACCATTCAGCATGCCCGGCGAACTGGTTCGCCAGCAGACCCACGCTGTCTGGCCTACCTGGGAACAACTGATGACCCAATCCCCCAGTTGGAACGACTACGACGGCTACCAGCCGAAGGCGTGAGCACGGGTCCCCGGACAGCCGCCGCACGCCAAGGCCCCTGTCGCGTCCGGTCAGCCCACAGCACGATACGGCTGATGCGGTCACCAGACACCCCGGGGTGGGGACGTGGCAGGCCCACCCCGGCCCTCACCCGCGGGTGCTGATCCATCGACCGATTGATGAGCAGGATCGGTAGGCGGCGGTGCCCGGCCGGATCGGCACCGGATCATGCCCATGAAACGGTGCCAGAAAGTCGATGTGCTCAAGAAGTTGAGGAGCACCGTTTTCCGTACGATCTGGCGGGTGCAGCCACCTCGGGACGACGACATCGCCGATTTCCTCGCACCCGTTCCGGCCGTACGGACCGGCGGCCTCGTGGGATCCGCACGCGTGTCCGCCAAGGGACAGTTGCTCGACCGGCAGATCCATGCACTCACCTAAGCAGGGTGCATCCGGATCTTCTCCGACAAGAAGTCCGGCAAGAACGCCGAACGCGAGGAGCTGTGGAAGGCCCTCGACTACCTGCGCGAGGGCGACACCCTCGTCGTCCCGTCGCTGGACCGGCTCGGCCGTTCTGTCCAGGACCTCATCGCGATCGTGTCCGGCCTGCGCAAGCGTGGGGTCGGATTCACCTCGCTGCACGAGGCGCCCGACTCGGCCGCCCGCCCGCGATGGCGGAAGAGCAGGTACGTCACGCCCGCGACCTGCTCGCCCGCCCGGAGACCACCGTCACCTCGATCGCGAAGCTCCTCGGCGCCTCCAGGAACACGATCCACAACTACGTGCCCGAGCTGAAGGGCGGTCGCCTCGCACTCGCTGAGGCGACGAGCACGCCGGAACTGCCCAAACCCACCAGGTCCGAGGACTGATCACCGCCGTTTGCGGCTGGTGACAGCGTTCTTGCCGGCACCCCCTCACGCAGATCTTCGGGCACCTTGGGCAGGCGCACGGACTTGGCCCGCATCGGGTTGCGTACCCGGCGCCTGTCGTCGACCGCGGTCTCAAGGATGCTCGAGAGCGTCGTAAGGATCTGCTTCGCCCAGTGGAGCCGGGCACGGGTCCGGGCTCGCCTTCACCGCGTCGTCCTCGACGGACTCGGTGCCCGCGGGGAACTGGACCGGTCGCGCTGCGCGATCGACTCCGTCACCATGCGGGCTGCAAAGGGGTCCTCTGACAGGACCGAATCCGACCGGCCGTGGCAAGCCTGGATCGAAAATCCACTTGGTCACCGACCGGAACGGACTGTCGCTCTCGCTGGGCAATTCCGGCGCGAACATGCACGACAGCCTCGGTCTTGAACCGCTCGTGCGGGGCATCCCGCCGATCCGCTCCCGACGAAGACCTTGTCGACGGCGACCCGGCAAGCTCCATGGAGACAAGGGCTACGACTACGACCACCTGCGTCGATGGCTCCGCAAACGCAGCATCCGCCACCGCATCGCCCGCAAGGGCATCGAGTCCTCACAACGGCTCGGACGCCACCGCTGGATCGCCGAACGGGCCGTGTCCTGGCTCGCCGGGCTGCCGCCAGCTCCACCGCCGCCACGAACGCAAGGCCGAACACTTCCTGGCTTTCGTCGGCATAGCCGCAACCCTCATCTGTCACCGCCGCCTCACCAAATAGAACGACGTCTAAATCTGGGGATTCCGCGGGGCGACCGGCCGGTCCATAGTTCGGACGGACGTACTGACACGCGGAGGGAGAGCCATGCGACGCACAAAGGCCCTACTGCCCATATCGGGCACCCTGTTGGCCCTGCTCGGGGCCTTGCTGGGCGGCCCGGCCACGGCGGCCGCCCACCCGCCCCGACCCGACGGGGCGCGCTCGGTCGAAGTAGGCAGATACCACGACGCGAGTGGCCGGATCACCCTGGCGATCTTCCAGTCGGTGGCCGCGCCGGCCCGGAGCATCTGGACCGACCACTCGGTCCGAGTCGAGGACCCGTCGATGATCGCCATCGGCGGCGGTGCGACCGGCGCGGAATACCCTTACGGCGCTTATCTGACCGCCTCCTACCCGAGCCCCGATTTCTCATCCTGGATCGTGTCCTCGAAGGACCACGTGAACGCCCGTCAGGCCCACGAACTCACCGGATACGCGATCGGCATGAAGATCGACGGCGTGAGCAAGGACCAGGTGCGCTCCTGGGTCGCGTCGTGCAGCGACCGCCGGGCCAGCCCCAATCCGGAGTCCGCCCCGCAGGTGACCGTGCGCCTCCCGTCGGACCAGTGCACGTTGCTGGGTGGCGGATTCCAGGTGCACTGGACAGGGCAGGGCAACATCGCCACGGCCTCGTACCCCGATGGAGCCGTCAACTACGGCGAACCGGGGAAGACCTGGACCGTACGGTCGAAGGACCACCAGGTCGCCGACCCGGCGCGCATCAGCGGATACGTCGTGGGCATCCCGACGTCGCTGCCGGTCGGCACGGTCCTGGCGCGTGCGACCGCCGGGACCACGGGGGGCGTGCAACATCCCTCCGCCACGTCCGCCCCGCCCAACAGTGCGTGGGCGCTCAGCGGCGCAGGAGCACGCGTCCACTACTCCGGCGCGGGCAGCCTGTTGTGGAACGTGCATCCGTATGTCGACCGCGGCCTGCAGCTCGTGACCGCGTCGTCCAAGGACCACATGGTCGCCGATGTGGCATCGATCACTTCATGGGCCATCTCCATCAGGCTCGCGTGAGCCGAGCGGCGCGCGTCCGCCCCGACCCGCTCGGCGGCGGCCCTCCAGCATCCTCTCCGACGCCCACGCGGCGGTGGATCGGCTGACGGAGAACAGCCGCGCCTTCCTGGCCGAGACGGCCTATCCACTACGGCACCAAGGAGCCCGTCCGGGGCAAGGTCTCCTTCATGCTCCAGCCCCGGGGTCTACTTCATCGTGAACCAACGCCGCTTCCTGCACGGCCGGGAGGCGCTCCTGGGTCCAGCCGTCTGACCTGATCGTTTGGGAGGTCTGACGAACGTGCCTGTGGATCCCCGCGCGAATGCCCCGCGAGGATCCACAGTGAAGGTGCAGCATCTACTGCTGCTTGCTGGGATCTCTCACTCTTGCTGTGCGGCCGTGCGGCGGAGCGCCCACCACTGGCGCGCTCGTGCCACAAGCCAATTGGTGCAGTAGACCGCCGGAATGGCTGCGTAGCAGGCCGGCTCGAGGCCCGCCAGGGAGTAGAGCTCGTAGAGGGCACCCCCGAGCAGGAGGCCCGCGAGCGTGAAGACATGAACCGCTTGCCCACTCCTCATGTCCCCTGCTCGCTCTGGCTGGACAGCTGCGCCCATGCGCCTCACGCACACCCGGAGCCGTACTCTGGCACAACATTCACAGCAGCATGTGTAATGGATATGTCACACAGAGGGCCGCAAAGGCGCGGGGGAATCATTTCGCCGACACCGAACACCAGTCACCTGAGAAATACCTGAACGCGCACCTTACGGCGTGCGTTCAAGCCAATCTTCCAACGGCCACTTGCACGGCGGGCACGCCGGGCCGATAGTAGACACTTCATTCTTGAGCGGCACATTGGAGGAGTGGTCCAGAATGCCGGGCGTTGGCGAACCCGTGGAATACCCACTCCTCAATGGCGCCTCTGATCCGCAGTTCGTCACCGTGGGACCGGATGGATACCTTTGGGTGACGACCGAGTGGAGCGGGCTCGTCCAGGTGAATCCGACAAGCCTTGCCAACCAACTCGCGGTCACCGACGAAGTCCCCACCCCCTGCATCGGAATCATTCCGGACCCCCGCCCGACGCGAACGGACGGGAGGAAGGCCGTATGGTTCACCTGCGTCTCCGATTGGGCCGGAGACTCGGTCGTCCAATACGACATCGTGGACCAGAGGCGACTCAGCGGGGTCAAGCTTGCCTATGAATCCTGGGTTCAGACCCTCACGTGGCTCCTGATCGATACGGGCGCCGCCGGGACACCCATGTATTCCTATTGGATCATGTTCGTCGAGCCCCTGCATGCTGTGGTCGGATATTGTGACGTGGAAGACGAGTCCGGCACTCCCAGCACATATCCGTTTCCGGATGCCCAGCAGAACCCGGTCTATGACACATGGCCCTGGTCCGTGGCCGTCACCGCTCCGGCGAACGCGAAATCACCCGGCGATTTCACCTATTGGGTGACGGGGCAGGCCAGCGCGGGAGACTATCCACGGAAGACGAACAGCCTTTACAGGTACACCCCCGCCAAGGACGAGCAGCCTCAGCCCATTCCGCTCCCCGGGGGAAGCAACCAGAAGCCGGTTCACGTCGTCGCCAGCCCCAATGGGGACGCGGTATGGGTAGGCACCGAAAACCCAAGCCAGATCTGTCGGTACGACACAGCCCTCCGCAGCTGGACGCAGCGGTTCATCTCCGGATTCGGCGCGCCTCGGCAAATGATGCTGGGCACGGACGGAAATCTCTGGGTAGCGACCAGCAATGGGATCTCGCGCTTCCGTACGGACAAGAGCATTACCGAGCTCCCGGGCCCGTCCCTGCCGAACGGCGGCGACGCCATGGGGCTGTGCGTGGACAAGCACGGCAAATGGGTCTGGTACACCAACCCGACCAACAAGTCGATCGGGCAGTACCCGATACCCGATGACCCCGAAAGTCCCTGCGGGAAAACCCAGTTCGTGTCCCAACTGGTGACGGAGACAGCGCCGGGGCAGCGCACCGGAATGTCGGGCGTGGTTCAGTACATCAGCAACGGCCTGCCCATCCCCGGCGTGCCGCTCACCTGCCGTGTGGTCTCCGACGGAGGCACGACGTTCAGCGACGGAACGACAGAGACCCTCCTGGCCACGGACGCCCGGGGCCGGGCCGCGCTCCCCGCGCTGCGGGCCGGCCGGGAGGAGGACCGGGTGGTGGTAAAGGTCGGCCATGGGGACTCGGAGCCTCCCACCACGATCTCCCTCTGCGTGCGGTCCGATCCGCGCAAGGGTGCCGAAGCGAATGAATCGTGACTTCTCCGCCTTCCAACGCATCAACAGCAAACAATCCCAGGCAGCCACCGTGCCAGAGGCGCTCACGGAGCAGGGCGGCAGATCGTCGACGAGTTCAACCGAGCCTTCTCCGGCGATCCCGCCAGCGGATACGTGGCTCCCGTCCACATCGCCACAGCCGCCAACAGCGCCGACGCCACCTCCTGAGACCCACCCGGCTACCGCGCGGCCTACCGGAAGATCTGGGGCAAGTGATGAAGGGTGCCGAGAAGGCGCCCCGCTACTCGGCACCAGCATGCCCAAAGAGGCTGGGCCCTCGGTGATGCCCGCGCGGTGCAGCCGGCCGGCGGGAGAATGCAGTCGTAGAGCACGCCGGGAATGAGAGAGAATCTCTCGGTTCACTTACGTACCAGGAGATTCATGCACAAGCGTCTGCCCCTGCTCGCCGTCTGCCTTACGGTTGCCGCTTTCGGCGCCTCGGCGTGCGGCCCGTCCGGTGACAGCAAGTCGAGCGCCTCGGCGACACCGGCTGCCGCGTCCGTGTCCGCCTCGGCCGCCCCGTCCGGGAGTCCGTCGGCGGCCCCCGCGGAAGTACACGGGCTGACAGGGCTGTCGGCCAAGCTCTACCTCAGGACGATCCGGGAGCACTACCCGGATCTGGACCGCATCAGCGACGACGTGCTCGTCACTCATGGCAATGCGCTCTGCGTCGCCCGCGGGCAGGCCCTCGTCGACCAGGCCAAAAAGACCAAGCAGGAGCTTGAGCTCACCGGGAAGCAGGCTTCACAGATCCTCGGTACCGCGCACGGCAATTGCGGCAGGAACGCGTTCGGGTGACGTCGGGGGCCCAGGGCGTGGGCGATGGCGAGCTTGTCCGTTCGCATGGCCGGGCCGCGCCACGGATGCCTGTCATGACGGCCTCGAAGGCTCTACCGCATCAAGCCCTCATCGGTGATCGGCGAGTCCGTTTCCCCAGCGGTTCCAGAGCGTGTGGTGCCATTCACCGGCATCGGTGCCGGGCGGTGTGACCGGCGGCACCGGGCCTGGGCCGGTCTCGATCAGGTGCAGCAGTGACCAGGCGACGCCGTAGCAGTCGTCGGGTCCGAAGCAGGCAGCCAGGGCCTGTGCCTCGTCGGGCGTGACGGGCGCGGAGATGGCCTCGAGTTGTTGGACTCGCCGGTCGATCTCCTCATCGTCGGCGTCCCAGTCGGGGAGGGGGCCGTCGGCTACGAACGCCTGAACTTCGGGTCTCATCTGCGAATGATCGACTGTTGCCGGCGACCGGAGCAAGGCGAGCTGCGGCATGTCACGTAGCAGCTGTCTCCGTCAGCGAGGACGGTGCGGGGAAGGCGGCGAGCTCGCCCGGTCGGCCGGCCTGTCCCTGACCACGGATCAGGTGATGAGGCAGACGACTCTACGACCCCAAGCCGAGATCAGGCTCGCATGCCCGCCTTCGCGTCTCATCAGGCGTATTCATGCCCGGCGAGGCCGAGCCCCGGCGCCGGAGCGACTCAGGGTTAGCCCCGATGTGCGCGGCGGCCTGGACCCGTAGCTTGGGCGACACCGGCAGCGGGACGCGGGGGCGGCTGTCGGGCACCGCGCTTCCCTCTCTCGCAGCACCTGAGCGGTGACAGCGAGAGAGGGAAGCAGCCCGGACACGTGGCCCTGAGGAACAGTCCGGCGACCCCGACGATCCGGCACAGCAGGTATCACCACACGTGGGAAAGGACCGATCATGCGGGGGAAACTGCTCACCCTGGCCGGTACCGCGGCCCTGTTGCTGACCGCTGCGGGCGGCGCGCAGGCGCACAGCAGCAACGACTGGCGGCCCGCCCTGTCGTACGGCACCACCGAGCACGAACGCTGGGCCTCGGGCTGGGTCGGTGGTTCCACGCAGCAGGCAGACGGCGGTGCGCACATCAAGTGGACCGGCACCAAGGTCGGTGTCCAGGCATGGGCGAGGGACCACGCGCGTGACGGATACTGCGCGGTCACACAGATCCGCTACCACGTGAAGGACGGCGGTAAGTGGGCCGATCACTGGCACTACCGCTCACCGGCTGTCGACTGCACCGACGGCAACGACGGGATCGTGGCCCAGTGGTACGGCTCCCGCAAGCCCATCAAGGACGTCCAGGCGCGGGTGTGCCTCGGCAACGCCTCGGGCACTCCGGTACGAGACCAGTGCCACCCATGGGACTGACGCCGCGTCCCCGACCGGCCAGGACACGGCCGCGTGCGACGCGACGTGGATGACCTCGGGCACGGCCTCATCAGGCATGGAGACACCGGATCCTTCACGTCAAGCGCCTGACGTACGCCGTCACCACGGCGACGGTGGGACTGACTGCCGGGATCGGCCTTGAACGCAGTGGCGGCCGAAGCCTTGGTCTACGCGCAGCGGATCGACCCGGACCGCAACCACACCTACACCGTCGACTGCCGGCGCGCCGGGTCGGGCGACGGCGGCCCGACGGCTACCCGAAGCCGGCCAAGGCTACGTCTCCTGACGCCCTGACACGCCCTGATACGTCCAGGAACCGCAGAAGCACCAGAAACTCCTTCAGGAGGAACATCGTGTCACTCCGTCCTCGCAACAGAGTCATACCGGTCTGCATGGCCGCCACGGCCATCCTCATGACAGGCACCGCCGCCGGCGTCGCTCAGGCCGTGCCCGCCCCGTCCGCATCCGTCTCGTCCGCTTCGGTGAAGGTGGACGACAGGTACACCATCGACCTGCACAGCAACGTCCGTGGAGCCCCGAAGCTGAAGAGCCGTGTCTACGGCACGGCAGGCCGGGGCGCCTACATCGACATCGACTGCTGGACTCGCGGGCAGGACGTCAGCTCCGGCGGCCAGCACACCAACGTCTGGTACCAGGGCGGCGTCTGGATGGGCAAGCCCATGAACCGCCACCTGGGCCCCGGCGTGTGGGTCTGGGGCGGCAACGTCGACACCAAGGGGGACCCGCAGAAGGGCATCCCCCACTGCTGATGCCCTGACGCCCGGGCCGGACTCGCCGCCACGAGCGGCCGGTCCGGGCCGCCGAAGGTGTGCCAGTTGGCGGATCCGGACGACGGGGTGTGGCCCGGGCGGTAGTCGGCGAGGTTCCAGGTGCAGACCGGGACGTGGGCGGGGGCCTGTTCGGTCAGCAGAGGCCACGGTCCCTCTGGGATCCGCCGAGCGAGGACGGGCCGCGACCTGGATGTCGAGGCGATGAGGCAGACGGCCCTTTCCGCACCCCGGGTCCCGTCCTTGTCCCCTCCCTCGCTGCGGCGTGAACCTGCGACCCCAGGCCCCTCAAGGCCTCGACTACTGGTTGGCCAGTAGGTCGGTGCGGTGCTGTTCGAGGTCGGTGACACCGTCGAGGTCCACCGTGATCGTGTACTGGGTGTGGACCCTGTCGGGGCCTGCCTCCGGGTCAAGCTGAAAGTTGTCCGCGAAACCCCAGCGCGCCCGAGAGCGTGGCGGGCGTGGCGGCGGTGCACTCGAAGAGCTCACCGCGCCAGCGGAACGTCCACGTCACGGCGTACCAGGCTTCCAGGCGCTCCGGCGCAACCAGGTACCCCACCGACCCATCGGCCGCCTCACGCGGCGCGAGGCCCACGGGTGCGGGACGGCCGGGATCGGGCAGCAACTCAGCGGACGGCCACAGCCCCAGGGCGGCACGGGCCCGGTAGAACTCACCGTGGAAGACGGCGACCTCGCCCTTGACCGGGAAGGGGAAACCCGCAGGGTCAGGCATAGAAATTCCACAGCCTTTCGTTCTTGACGAAGAAGCCGACGGCCTCTTCGATGCCGTCGGCGTGCACTCCCCAGATCTCAGCATGTTGAGGGAAGCCGGTGGGCTCGGCAGTCCACTCCGGGACACCCCCGCGGGCATCCGGGCGGGCCTAACGACGGGCGGGATGCCGTCAGCGAACGTCACTCAGACGCTGCAGATCCAAAGCGCCAGGGGCATCGGGTCGATACGGAAATGACAGGTGCGCGGGCGGGCGAATGTCTTCTTGCCCACCGCCCTAGCGCCTCCGCTTTCCGCCCGGAATGAGACTCGGACGGATAGATGCGATCCTGATATGGCGGAGGTGGTGTCATGGTCGGCAGGGACGACTGGGCGGTCACCACCGGGGCGGACGAGCAGATGCTGGAACGGCTGCTCGCGGAGGCCAATGCGATCGTCCCTTACCAACTGCCCGGACTGGTGAACCGGTGCGCCCGGGCACTCGGCCTCGACAGCGCCACGATCTACCTCGTCGACCTCCAGCAGCATCTGCTCATCCCTCTAGACGACCAGACCGAACGGCTGCCGGTGGACTCCAGTGAAGGAGGCTGGGCCTACCGCACACTGTCGCTGCGGGTCCACGAGTCCCGGCAGGACGTGGTGGTGTGGCTGCCGATGGTGGACGGTGCGGAGCGGCTCGGCGTGCTGGGTGTGCGGGCCGGGGTGCTGGACGGGGTGCGGCTGCGCCGGTGCCGGATGCTGGCGCGGGTGCTGTCCCTGGTGGTCACCTCCAAGCGCACCTACAGCGACTGGTTCGTCGCCCGCATTCGCACGCAGGGCATGGATCTGCCCACCGAGATGCTGCGTGCCTTCCTGCCACCGCGCAGTGTCGGCCGCACCGGCGTGATCTCCACCGCTGTTCTGGAACCCGCCTACGAACTCGGCGGAGACGCCTTCGACCACTCGGTGAGCAAGAACATCCTGCACGCCAGCATCTTCGACGGGATGGGCCACGACCTCGCCTCGGGACTGACCACTTCCGTGGTGATGGCCGGTTGCCGCAACGGCCGCCGCTCCGGTGTCGACCTGCCGAACATGATCGAGACGGTGGATCGGACGCTCGCCGAGTGGCTCCCCGAACAGTTCTGCACGGGCGTGGTGTGCCAGCTGGATGTGGACACCGGCGTGCTGCGGTGGTGCAACTGCGGCCACCCGCCTCCCCTGCTGATCCGTAATGAGGGCGTGCTGGAGCATGCCCTGGAAAGCCCACCTCAGCCACCCATGGGGCTGCCGTTCCAGCTCGAACCCACCCGCCGCGAGGTGTACAACACGACGCTGGAACCCGGTGACCGGGTGCTCCTGTACACCGACGGTGTCACCGAGGCCCGTGGCAAGGACGGCGAGGCTTTCGGCCTGGACCGGTTCACCGACTTCATCATCCGCTCCTCCGCCGCCGGCCAGCAGCCCTCCGAAGTCCTGCGGCTGCTCATCCACGCAATCCTCGAATACCAGGGCAACGCCCTCAGCGACGACGCCACCATCCTGCTCCTCGAATGGCACCCCGAACTCATCGAATGGCACTACGGAGGCAGTCCCACCGAAGCCGCCTAATAGTTGGCGCCTCAGCGAGGCTGGGGCGCGGCCGCCTGGTCAGACCCAAGGAGTCCTGGTCCAGCCGCCGCCGCGGACAACGGCGTGGGTTCCCTGCCCCGATGAGCCGAAGGCCGGCATGGGCGAGTTCCACAATCGCAGTCTCGCAGGCCGGTTCGCCCCACATCCGGCTTCCAGGCCACGCGCTCCGCTGCCAACTCCGCCCCCGGAGGCACAGGCGAGAAAGTCCTGAACGTGTCAGTGCCGTGCCCTACCTTGAACGCCGACGCTGACGCCGACGCCGACGATGAGTGCGTGCCGGGCGCGACGATGAGGGGGCGGGACAGAAACTCATGCGGAGATGTGCTGTATGCAGCGTGGACATCAGCCACCGGCACGGACTGGCGAAGTACTGTTCGGATGCATGTGCCCGAGAAGCACGCCGACCGACCATGCTCACCTGCGAGGAGTGCGGCACCCGGTTCGCTCGGCCGAACCGCCCTGGCGCACCTCCCCGTTACTGCTCCGAGGAGCACAGGGCCGCCGCGAGCGTCCGCAGGTCCAAGAGTCATCACACGGCGCGCATGGAGGAACTGCGCCTCCTTCGGGGCGACAGAAGGTGCGAAGTCTGCGGTGCCGATATCAATCACCTCAAGGCCTTCGCGAGGCACTGCGGCCAGCAGTGCTACTACAGGGCTCAGGGGCATGTCCCGCGTCAGCCCGCCATGTCCCATGAGGAGCGGCTGCTCAGGCGGCGCGAGAAGCGAGCCGAGTCAAGGCCGGTCTCGATAACCCTCTGGTGCAAGGGCTGCGGGAGCCCCTTCGAATCGCCCGGGGGCAAAGCGGGGCGCAGACCGCAGCATTGTCAGCCATGCAAGGCTCGCAGCAAACCGAAGGTGCGCACGGAGCCGCTTGCGTGCAAAGGCTGCGGCCTGGCTGTCCCTTCCGAGAGGCGTGCCCTCGCTCTCTACTGCTCGGTTGAGTGCCAGGTCACCATGAACAACCTTGCGCAGGCAGAGCGTCGCAAGGTGCAACGTGCAGAGGCGAAACAAGACCGGCACTGTGAGGTCTGCGGGCAACCGATCGAGGCACAGGAACACGGTCTCCGCAAGTACTGCGGCTACGGATGCTGGTACCGCGCCAACTACACGCCCAAGCCCAAAGCCCGCTCCTGTGCCTGGTGCGGTGGCACGATGTCCCATCGTCCAGCCACTGCCAAATTCTGTGGGCAGTCCTGCTACTTGAAATTCCAGTACAAGCGCAAGGTGGGAACAGCTCTCCGTTCACGCCCGTGCGCCCACTGCGGCGAGAGTATGCCTCTCAGTACGGCGAACCGCGTCTACTGTTCGAGTCGATGCTCCCGGCGCGCCTACTTCGAGGCGAATCCGGAGAAGGTCCGTGCCGCGAAGCGTCGCGGAAACCATCAACGCCGGGCGATGCTGGCCAGTTCCAAGCGATACGGCATAACCGGGCGCGAACTCGCGCGACTGTGGGATCGGTACGGGGGCGCATGTGCCTACTGTGGCGAGAAGTCTCAATCCCTGCATCAAGAGCACATCATTCCGATTTCCCGAGGTGGGGATGACAGCATCGGGAACCTGGTGCCGGCGTGCCCCGACTGCAACCTCGCCAAAGGGGACCGGACAGTCATGGAGTGGCGGCTCGGGAAGAAGTCGCCACGCTATAGAACCGGGCGGCCCGCACCAGAACTCCCCGGACACGGAGCTCACCGACCGGCAAACCGCCTACTGCGGTGACCACCATCCGCGCCTGTCCCCCACCCACGATCCGGCTCGCCCTGGTCCGCCGGTCTCCGCACGGACGTACCGTGCATACTGGGGCGGTGCCCACCGCCTCCGCTCCTCCCCTACGCTTCCGGGACCCCGGACACGACAAGTACCACTTCGCCTCTTCCGACCGGGTGCTGGTGTGCTGCCCGAGGTGCGAGCAACAGGCACAGGTCGTTCCGGAGCCCCGCGAAGCCGACGACGCGACGCTCACGTGGTCCGCGGAGCGGCGGCTCGTGTGCCGCCACTGCGGGCTGTCCCGGAAGCGGGACAAGACATGGCCGATCACTTTCCACTGGTACGGCGACCCCGAGATGAACGACCCCTATTTCCAGGCGCCGCTGTGGCTCCAGACCCGGACGCGGCACGGCTTCCTGTGGGCGTACACCCCGGAACACCTCGACCTGCTGCGGCGGTACGTGCAGGCGACACTGCGTGAGCACGACCCCTGGTACGAACCCTGGCGCAAGATGGGGGCCATCGGCCGCCTTCCGGCGTGGATCAAGCAGGCGAAGAACCGTGACGAGGTGCTGCGAGGGCTGGACCGCATGCGCGAGTCGCTCGTGAGCTGAGGTTGTCGGCGCGCTCACGCCGCTCCTACGCAGATCGCGGCGAAGCAGTGGGCCGACTCCGGTTTCCACGCCGTCGACGCCCACTCCAGCGGCGGGACCTACCAGAACTTCATCGACCCGGCGCCCGCGCCGAGGGGCCGCTGAAGGCTCCTGGTGGCAGGAGGGCGAGGGCCGCCCGGCTGCGGGGCGGCTGATCCCTCTCAGGGCCGTTCGGCCCATGGCGGGCGCCGCCCCCGGCAGATCATGATCGGTGCAGCGCAGCGGTGCGCCGACCCGTCGACGGGAGCCGGTTGTGGACCAGACAGAGGTGTTCTCCCAGGACAGGCCGATCCGGGTCTTCCTCCTGGACGACCACGAGGTGGTCCGGCGGGGCGTTCACGACCTGCTGGACGCCGAGGACGACATCGTGGTCGCCGGCGAAGCGGGAACCGTCGACCACGCCCTCGCCCGGGGACCCGCCCTCCGCCCCGACGTCGCCGTCCTGGACGTCCGGCTGCCGGACGGCGACGGCATCACCGTGTGCCGGGAGCTGCGCTCGCGGATGCCGGGGCTCGCCTGTCTGATGCTGACCTCGTTCGACGACGACGATGCCCTCCTGGACGCGATCATGGCCGGGGCCGCCGGGTACGTCCTCAAGCAGATCAAGGGGTCCGACCTCGTCTCCGCCATCCGCACCGTCGCCTCCGGCCAGTCCATGCTGGACCCGGCCACGACCACGCGCCTGATGACGAGCCTGCGCGGGGACGGCGAGGACGCCGGACCCGGCGACGAGCGGCTCGCCGACCTCTCGCCCCGCGAGCGCGACATCCTCGCGCTGATCGGTGACGGGCTCACCAACCGTCAGATCGGCAAGAGCTTGTTCCTGTCCGAGAAGACGGTCAAGAACCACATCTCGCGGCTGCTCGCCAAACTCGGCGTCGAGCGCCGCATCCAGGCCGCCGTCCTCGCCACGCAGGCCGGCCGGGCCGCCCCCGAGCCGGGCCCGCAGGCGGGCGAACCCGGGGACCGCCGGGAGCAGTCCGGCCGCCAGGGCTGAGCCGGACCGCTGCCGGCGTGAGCGCGTCACGCCGCCGTCAGATGCCCGCGGCCGCCTCGTCGGCACCCGCTCGGCCACAGCCGTCCCTGCATTCATTCGCACATCCGTCCGTACACCCGGTGCACCGGGCTGACGGCCGTAAGCCTGCCGGTGCCGCATTCCTGCGCCGGGCGCGGGCGATGAACAGGGCGGCCGCCGCCTCACAGCCGAGGAACAGCACGAAGCCCGCCACGGAGAACGGACCCAGCGCGCTGATCGAGGCGTCCCGTACCCAGCCCAGCGTGCCCAGGCACAGGAGTTGCGCGATCCAGGCCGACCGCAGCGCGGCTGCACGGCCACGGGCCCGATGGGCCGTTGTTTTCGTTGTGTTGTCGTTCGCCTGCATGACTTTCCCCCGTCTCCGGCCGTTCATCGGCCGGATATCCACTTTCGGGGGAACACCCTCCGGGACCACGGGGACGGTCAGTCCCTCCCCATGGGGCCGATCGGCCCCCCGCGGATCGGGGGTCGACCCGTGCGCACGGGGGTGCACCAAGACGCCCCCGGTGGTGCCGTGGCAAGGGACACCCAGCCCCTTGAATTTTGAACTTCTTTACGGCACGGCAGGGCGGCGGGACAACCGGCCCGCGGCTATTCCGCCGGGATGGGAACGCGCCAGGTCAGTACCGTGCCGTCGCCGGAGGGCGCGGAGAGCAGCAGTTGCCCGCCGTGCCGTTCCGCGCGTTCGGTGAGGTTGCGCAACCCGCTGCGGCGCCCGTCGCCGGGCATGCCGACGCCGTCGTCGGTGACGGTGAGCACCAGGTCCCGGCCGTCGTTGACCACGGAGACGCCGACGGACGTGGCGCGGGCGTGCCGGACGACGTTCGTCAGGGCCTCCGCCAGGACCGCCACCGCGTCGTCGATGACGGCGCGCGGCACCTGGGTGTCCAGCAGGCCCTCCATCCGCAGGCCCGGCGCGAAGCCGAGGAGCGTGGCGGCGCCTCCGACGGTCTGCACGACGCGGGTGCGCAGCCCGTGCTGGGGCGCGGTCTCCCGGGACCGCAGGCCGAAGATCGTCGCCCTGATGATCTTGATGGTCTCGTCGAGGTCGTTCACCGCCCGCTGCACGCGCTCCGACGCCTCCGCGTGGTCGATGAAGCGGTCCGCGCTCTGCAGCGTCATCCCCGTGGCGAACAGCCGCTGGATCGCCAGGTCGTGCAGGTCGCGGGCGATCCGGTCGCGGTCCTCCAGCAGCGTGAGCTGCTCGGCGTCCGCCCGGCGCTCCGCCAGCTCCATGGCCATGGCCGCCTGCCCGGCGAAGTTCAGCAGGGGCTCGATCTCCTCCTGCGAGAACACCGGCCGCCCCGTGCCCCGGGCCAGGAAGAGCACGCCGATCACCGTCTGACCGGACTTGATCGGCACCGCCACCGCCGGTCCCAGCCCCGTCAGCGACTTGGGCACCGCGGAGACCCGCGGGTCCTCGTCGACGCTGAGGCTGCACACCGGCTCGCGCTCGGAGAGCACGACGCCGACCAGGGTCCCTTCGACGGGGAGGGCGACTCCGCGGATGGCGTCGGCCAGTCCGCCCGTGGCGACCTCGACGGTCAGCGCGGACCCGTCGTCCAGCGGCAGCGAGACCGTCGCCAGCTCGGCCTCGGTGATCTCCTTGGCCAGCTCGGCGATCTGGGCCATCACGTCCTGCCGCGGGCTGCCGGACATCAGACTGGTCGTCACCCGGGCGCTCGCCCGCAGCCACCGTTCGCGCCGCGTGGACTCCTCGTACAGCCGGGCGTTGTCGATGGCGACGCCGGCGGCGACGGCGAGCGTGGAGAGCACCGCCTCGTCCTCGGCGTCGAAATCCGCCCCGCCGCGCTTCTCGGTCAGGTACAAGTTCCCGAACACCTGGTCGCGGACGCGGATGGGGACGCCCACGAAGCTGTGCATCGGCGGGTGGTTGGGCGGGAAGCCGTACGAGGCGGCGTGCTCGGAGATCTTCGGCAGACGCAGCGGCGCGGGGTGCCGGATCAGCTCCCCGAGGAGCCCGTGCCCCGAGGGGAACGGCCCGATGGCCTTGATCTGCTCGTCCGTCAGCCCGACCGTGAGGAACTGCGAGAGCGTGCGCCCGTCCTGCCCGATGACCCCCAGCGCCCCGTACTGCGCGTCCACCAGCACCACCGCCGCCTCGATGATCCGGCGCAGCACGTGCTCCAGGTCCAGTTCGCGCCCCACCGACAGCACTGCCTCCAGCAGGCTGTGCACCCGGTCCCACGTACCGCGTGCGGTGTCGAGCCGCGCCTGGAGCTCCCCCAGCAGCTCGTCCAGTCTGAGGTGCGGCAGCCGCACCGAACCACCCCCGGCGGTCTCCAACGCGTCTCCTCACGAACGGGCGAGGTGTGTCTCGTCGGACCACCGTATCGGTCCCGGGGCGGGGCAGAAACGGATGCGCCCGCCCGGGCCGGAAGAAGCGGCTCCGTGGGAGAACGGCCCCGGTCCCGCCCCGATGCGAGCGGGACAGGACCGAGGTGGCGTGGAGCGGTCACCGGTGCCGGAGTGGCCCCGGCCGGAGGTGGGTTACGGCGCCATCTCGTACGCGCCGGACAGCGCCTCGACGCGCTCCCAGACGCGGGCCGAGCGGGCGTCGTCGACGACGGGGCGGCGGACCGCGCCGAGGGCCCACCGCTGCTGCTCCTCGGTGGCGGAGTCCTTGCCGTGCAGTTCGACGGCGTGCGCGGAGAAGTCGCGGACGAGGACGGCGAACAGCTCGTCGAGCACGTCCCGGTCGAGGCCGGTCAGGCGGGCCTGCTCCAGGATCAGCTGGCCGTGCACGACGAGCGCGAAGAGCTGGCCGACGGCGAGGAGGAGGTCGAGGTCGCGGCTCTGCTCCTCGTCGGGGGCGGCGGTGGTGACGAACTCGCACAGCGCGTCCGCCTGCTCCCGGAAGCGGCCGACGTTGGGCACGTCGGCGTAGGCGTCGTAGGCGGTGCGCCAGTCGTGGAAGCGGATGGCGCCCAGGCCGCGGGCCGGTCCCTGGCGGAAGAGGAAGTCGTCGTCGGCCGCGTCGAGTCGGGTCGGCACGGGCGCGTACTCGGCCGGGTTCAGCAGGTGGTTGCCCATGAACTTCAGGATCAGCGCGAGGTTGACGTGGACGGTGCCCTCCAGCTTCGGCAGGCCCCGGATCTCGGTGGCTGCCTGGGCGAAGTAGGTGTCCTTCTCGAAGCCCTTGGCCGCGATGACGTCCCACATCAGGTCGATGACCTTCTCGCCCTCCGTGGTCACCTTCATCTTCGTCATGGGGTTGAAGAGGAGGTAGCGGCGGTCGTCGGGGCCGGCGGAGCGGAAGTAGTCGACGGCGCGGTCGCTGAAGAGCTTCATCCCGACGAGGCGGACGTAGGCGTCGGTCAGCTCGCGGCGCACGTGCGGGAAGGCGGTGACCGGGCGGCCGTAGAGGATGCGGTTGTGCGCGTGGGTGACGGCCTCGTACATCGCGTGCTCGCAGATGCCGATGGCACCGGTGCAGAGGTTGAACTTGCCGACGTTGACGGTGTTGAGGGCGGCGTCGAAGGCGGCGCGGCCGGTGTGCAGGACGTCCTCGGCCGCGACCGGGTAGTCCTCCAGGCGGAACTCGCTGACGTACTTCGACGAGTCGACGACGTTCTTGACGAGGTGGTACGCCTCGTGGCGGCTGTCGGCGGCGAAGAAGACGTAGCCGTCGGGGCCCTCGACGTCGGTGCGGCGGCCGAAGACGGAGACGAGACCTGCGGCGTTGCCGTTGCCGATGTAGTACTTGGAGCCGCTCGCCCGGAAGCCGCCGTCGCCGTCCGGCTCCAGGAGCATGTCGGTGGAGTAGATGTCGGCGCCGTGGGCCTTCTCGGACAGGCC
This sequence comes from Streptomyces roseifaciens, assembly GCF_001445655.1. Lineage (NCBI taxonomy): Bacteria > Bacillati > Actinomycetota > Actinomycetes > Kitasatosporales > Streptomycetaceae > Streptomyces > Streptomyces roseifaciens. The sequence goes on along the minus strand of NZ_LNBE01000003.1, from coordinate 1,755,788 downwards.
GAAGGCGAACACCTCGCCCTGGGCGAGGAGTTCGGCTGCGCGGGCGCGGGCGGTGGCGTTGTCGCTCTGCCAGACCGGGCCGAGGCCGAGGATGGTGACCTGCCACGCGTACCAGTAGTCGAGCCCGTAGAAGCCGAAGATCTCGTTGAGGGCGGCTATGCGGGCGGTGTCCCAGCGCTTGTCCTCGTTCCCGTCGGCGGCGGAGGACGGCGTCAGGAAGGTGGCGAACAGGCCCTCCTTGGCCGAGAAGGCGAGGAAGTCCGCCAGCCAGGCGCGGGAGCGGTAGTCCTCGATCAGCTTGCGCTTGCCGCGCTCCTCGAACCAGTCGACGGTGGCGCGCAGCAGCCTGCGGGTCTCGGGGTCGAAGTGCGCGGGGTCGTAGGTGCGCGGGTTGAAGAGCAGCTGGTCGGCCATGGAGGTTCGCCTTTCCGGCGTGGAGATCGGAGGGTGTGGTCTGCAGGTCAGTGCCCGGCCCGGAGCCGGTGGAGCGTGGCAAGGACGTCGTCGAGCCAGGCGATCGTCATGCGCTCGTAGGCGATGCCGCCGCGCAGGACGACGTGCTGGAGCTCCCGCCCGGCGTCGCCGGGCGTGCCGGGCGCCTCGGGCCCGGTGAAGTCGCGCCGCTCCCCCGCGAGGTAGTGCGCGAGCCGGTCGGAGTGCGCCCGGTGGTGGCGTTCGACCTCGCGGATCAGTGCGGCCGGGTCGTCGAAGGCCGCGCCGCGGATCTTCACGGCGAGGTCGTGCCGGACGCTCTCGGGTTCGATCGGCTCGTGGAGCCAGTCGGAGAGAGCGGCGCGCCCGGGGGCGGCGACGGAGTACTCCTTCTTGTCCGGCCGGCCCTGCTGCGGCACCTCGCGCACGTCGAGCCGGCCGTCGCCCTCCATCCGCTTGAGGACGCGGTAGATCTGCTGGTGGGTGGCGGTCCAGAAGTAGCCGATGGACCGCTCGAAGCGCCGGGCCAGCTCGTAGCCGGAGCCCGGCTTCTCCAGCAGGGAGACGAGGATCGCGTGCTCGAGCGCCATACCCGGATCCTGCTATGCAACTCGTTTCATAGACAAGCACCGCCGCCCGGGTGAGACGCGGCTCACTCGCCGCCGCGCCTCGGGGCCGGGTCCGGGCGAAGTGGCCCTCAGGGGCGCGGGATGTTGCGCAGGTTCGAGCGCGCCATCTGGACCATCCGGCCCACGCCGCCCTCCAGGACCATCCGTCCCGCCGACAGGGCGAAACCGCCGACCATGTCCGCGGTGATCTTCGGCGGGATCGACAGGGCGTTGGGGTCGGTCACGATGTCCACCAGCGCCGGGCCCTTGTGCCGGAACGCGTCCCGCAGGGCACCCCGCACCTGCTTCGGCTTCTCCACCCGCACGCCGTACGCACCGGCCGCGCCCGCGATGGCCGCGAAATCGGGGTTGTGGTTGGCCGTTCCGTACGCCGGGAGGCCGCCCACCATCATCTCCAGCTCGACCATGCCCAGCGACGAGTTGTTGAACAGCACCACCTTCACCGGCAGGCCGTACTGCACCAGCGTCAGGAAGTCGCCCATCAGCATGGAGAACCCGCCGTCGCCGGACATCGAGACGACCTGCCGGTCCCGGTCCAGGAACTGCGCCCCGATGGCCTGGGGCAGGGCGTTCGCCATCGACCCGTGGGTGAAGGAGCCGATGACGCGGCGTCGGCCGTTCGGGGTGAGGTAGCGGGCCGCCCAGACGTTGTTCATCCCGGTGTCGACGGTGAAGACCGCATCTTCGGCTGCTTCCTCGTCCAGGACGGAGGCCACGTACTCCGGGTGGATCGGCGTGCGCTTCTCCACCTTCCGCGTGTACGCCTTCACGACGCCTTCGAGCGCGTCGGCGTGCTTCGCGAGCATCTTGTCGAGGAACTTCCGGCTGCTCTTGACCTGCACCCGCGGCGTCAGGCAGCGCAGCGTCTCGCGGACGTCGCCCCACACCGCGAGGTCGAGCGCGGACCGCGGCCCAGGTGCTCGGGCCGCACGTCCACCTGCACGATCTTCACGTCGTCCGGCAGGAAGGCGCTGTACGGGAAGTCGGTGCCCAGCAGGATCAGCAGGTCGCACTCGTGGGTGGCCTCGTAGGCGGCCCCGTAGCCGAGCAGGCCGCTCATGCCGACGTCGTAGGGGTTGTCGTACTGGATCCACTCCTTGCCGCGCAGCGCGTGCCCGACGGGAGCCTTGACCCGCTCCGCGAAGCGCATCACCTCCTCGTGGGCCCCCGCCGTGCCGCTGCCGCAGAACAGCGTCACCTTCCCCGCCTCGTCGACCATCCGGGCGAGGGCGTCGATCTCCGCGTCCCCGGGCCGCACCGACGGCCGGGCCGTGACCAGCGCGTGCTCGCCCGAGCGGGCCGGGGCCTGCTCCCCCGCGACGTCGCCGGGCAGGACGATGACGCTGACGCCGCCGCGTCCGACGGCGTTCTGGATGCCGGTCCGCAGCACCCGCGGCATCTGCTGCGGGTTGGAGACCAGCTCGCAGTAGTGGCTGCACTCGCGGAACAGCTGGTCCGGATGGGTCTCCTGGAAGAAGCCGGTGCCGATCTCGCCGCTCGGGATGTGCGAAGCGAGCGCGAGCACGGGGGCCATGGAGCGGTGGGCGTCGTAGAGGCCGTTGATGAGGTGCAGGTTTCCCGGGCCGCAGGAGCCCGCGCAAGCCGCCAGCCTGCCGGTCAGCTGGGCCTCCGCCCCCGCGGCGAAGGCGGCGGCCTCCTCGTGCCGGACCTGGACCCAGTCGACGGCGGCATTGCGGCGCACCGCGTCCACGACCGGGTTGAGGCTGTCCCCGACGACCCCGTAGAGCCGCCGCACCCCGGCACGCGCCAGGATGTCCACGAACTGCTCCGCCACCGTCTCCTTCGGCATGAACCCGTCCTCCCGCATCGCCGGTCGCAAGGACCGGCGCGCGGCCGGTCTCTCCGCCCCTGCCCCCATCAATCCACAGAACACCTGCCGGTGCATCCCTGGCAGGAAGGGGCGGGCGCGGGGCGCTGCGGCGACCGGCCGCCTAGCGCCGCCGGTACACCGAGCGCTGGAGGTGGTCCTTGGCCGGGCCGGTGGTACGCCACTGCACGTGCCATTCGTCGGGTGAGACGACGGTGAACGTGGCGTCGTAGCCGTCCCGCCCGCAGGGGTGGCGGGTGGTCCAGTGCCCCGTGCGCAGGTCGAGGTCGTGGAAGGGCCGGCCGTCGGCGAACAGCACCTCGGCCGTGCCGTCCGGCCGGGCCAGCAGCCGGAGCGTCCGCCCGGCCCGGTTGACCGCGCCGCCCCAGCTCAGCTCGCCGTCCTCGACGTGCAGTACGGACGCGCCGTCATCGGCGGGCCGGAAGACGGCCGTGCCGTGGAACGACCCGCCGGCGCCGGTGTCCAGGTCGAGCAGGGTGCGGTCGACCGTCCACTGCCCGGACAGGTAGGCGAGGGCGTCGGGGACGGGACGGGGTGCCGAATCCCTGACGGGTGTCGGATCATGGGCGGCGCGGTTCACCGCCCCATCATCCCCCGCCGCCGTGGGGCGACGGGCCTCGCGGCGGCACAGGGTGAGGACCCCACGAGAAGGGCACGCACTGATGCGCAGCGTCTACGTCGTCACGCACCCGGAAGCGACGCACCACGTCGAAGGGGTGGTCGGCGGCTGGCACGATTCACGGCTCACGCCGGCGGGCAGGCGCGCGGCGGCCTCCATCGCCCGGGCGCTGCGGGCCGCGGTCCCCGACGGCGCCGGGGTGGAGCTGTTCTCCTCCGACCTGCAGCGGACCCGGGAGACGGCCGAAGAGGTGGCCGCGCTCCTCGGCGTGGAACCGGTCCTGGATCGCAGGCTGCGGGAGAAGTCCTACGGGGAGGCCGAGGGAAGGCCGCAGGAGTGGCTGGACCGGCGGTTCGTCCCGCCTCCGGTCACCGGGGACCGGATGGGACACCACGAGGGCGTGCCGGGGGCCGAGACCAGAGCGGTCTTCGCCCGGCGCGTCTACGCGGCCGTGGACGAGATCCTGCGCCGCCCCTGCGCGCACCAGGTCCTCGTGACGCACGGTTTCGCCCTGACGTTCGTCGTGGCGGCGTGGATCGGGATGCCGTTCGAGGCGCTGGGCCGTGTCGGCTTCCGGGCGGCCCCGGGCAGCATCACCACGCTGCGCGAGGACGACTTCTTCCACAACCGCCAGGTCGTCGGCCTCGGTGACACCCGGCACCTCGGCTCGTGACCGCGGTGTGCCTCACGCGGCCCGGGCCTCCCGGCGGTAGCCGCCCGGGGCCCGGCCGTATTCGCGTTTGAACGCCTTGGCGAAGGCGTATTCGGAGCCGTATCCGGTCCGGGCCGCGACGGTGGTGAGCGGAGCGTCGGTCTCGCGCAGCAGCCGGGCGGCGGTCGTCATGCGCCAGCGGGTCAGATAGGCCATGGGCGGCTCTCCGACGAGGGCCGTGAAGCGGCGGGCGAAGGCCGCGCGGGACAGGCCCACGCGCTCGGCGAGCGCCTCGACGGTCCACTGGGCGGCCGGGTCCGCGTGGACGGCGGAGAGCGCCGGGGCGACGGCGCTGTCGCCGAGGGCGGCCGCCCAGCCCTTGGCCGCCGTCGGGGGCTGGTCCTCGAACCAGGCGCGCAGGATGTAGAGGAGCAGCGAGTCGATGAGCGCGGGGACGATGCCGGCCGATCCGATGCGGGGGTTCTCCAGCTCCGTGCCGAGGAGCTGGACGGCGGCGCTCAGTTCGGGGTGGCGGCCGTGCCGGGTGGGGAGGTGGATGATCTCGGGGAGCCGGCTCACCAGGGGGTGGGGGCGCCCCTGGTCCAGGTGGTAGTTGCCGCACAGCAGGCTGGTACTGGGGCCGTCGCCGCCGATGGTGACCGTGCCGAGCGGCGAGCCGGGCCGGAACTGCTCCGGCCGCTCCGCTTCGGCCGGCGTGGCGGGGTCGTCGGCGAGGATGTGCCCGCGGCCGTCGCGCAGGAAGACCACGTCGCCCGGGCCGAGGGCGAGGGGCTTCAGGTGCGGCGCGTCGCCGAGGGGGACGAGCCAGCAGGTGCCGTGCAGCACCACGTGGAAGCCGGCGCCGGCGACCGGGGGGAGGCGCAGCCCCCAGGGGGCGCGGCCGTGGGTGCGTACGGACCTGGGCTGCCCGGTCCGCATCGAGCCCAGCGCCTCGGTCAGGATGTCCAACGCCGTCCCCTCTCGTCCCCGTCACCGGCCGTCCGGCCAGCCTACGTCCCGGCCCGTGTCAGTCCACGGTCAGGACGATCTTGCCCTGGGTACGGCCCGATCCGACCGCCTCGTGGGCCGCGGCGGCCTCGGCCAGGGGGAACGTTTCGGCGACGTGGGGGCGGATGCGGCCGGCGTCCACGAGGGCGGCGATCGCCTCCAGCGAGGCGTAGTCGGGCTCGACGGAGATTCCGGCGAAGTTCCGGCCCGCGGCCTCGACCTGGGCGGCGAGCTCCTGGTTCCAGTGCTCCATGATGCTGACGAGCGTGCCGCCGGGACGCAGGACTGACAGGGAGCGGACGCCTTCGGAGGAGGAGTCGAAGACGACGTCGACGTCCTTGACCGCCTCCGTGAAGTCGGTGGTGCGGTAGTCGATGACCTCGTCGGCGCCCAGGCCGCGCAGGAAGTCGTGCTTGGGGGCGCTCGCCATGGCGATCACGTGGGCGCCTCGGGCCTTGGCGATCTGCACGGCGAGGTGGCCGACGCCGCCGGCGGCGCGGTGGATCAGCACCCGCTGCCCTTCGGTGATCCGGGCCGCGTCCACCAGTCCCTGCCAGGCGGTGAGCGCGGCGAGCGGGAGGGCCGCGGCGTGCACGTGGTCGAGGCCGGCGGGCTTGCGGGCCACCTGGCGGGACGGCACGGCGACGTACTCGGCGTAGCCGGTGGCGGCGCGCGGGAAGAACGGCATGCCGAAGACCTCGTCACCCGGCTTGAAGCGGGCGCCCGGGCCGGCCTCCTCGACGACGCCGGAGATGTCCCAGCCGACGCCGAAGGGCGGCTCGCCGAGCAGCGGGTACGCGCCGGAGCGGACGGCCACGTCGACCGGGTTCACGCCGCTGGCGTGGACGCGGACGAGGACCTCGCCGCCGAGGGGGGTGGGACGCTCGGTCTCGACGACCTCCAGGACCTCGGGGCCTCCGAAGGACTTCTGGACGACAGCGCGCATGGTGATCTCTCCCTGTGAGGGGCCGGGGCGGTGTCCCCGGCGGTTGATGTGCTCAACATTAGGGAGATCGAATGAGCGGATGAATATCCCTGGGTCTTGGAAAGATGTCCCATCGTCTTCACGGCCGGGATCCTGAACCATCCCCGGGGGCGGCTACTCCAGGGCACGCGGCGACCGCGCTCCGGAGTGTGGGATTCCCCTCAGCGACACCGCTTGAACAGTCAAAAGAGTGTGGGGTTAGCATATGAGCGCCGCCTAGCTCGATCGAGAGATGGACCTGCACCTGTGACTGTCAACGAGGACTCGTTCACAAGCTGGAAGAACCGCGAGGAGATCGCGGAGTCGATGATCCCGATCATCGGGAAGCTGCACCGGGAGCAGGACGTCACGGTCCTCCTCCACAGCCGCTCCCTGGTGAACAAGTCGGTGGTCAGCATCCTGAAGACCCACCGTTTCGCCCGGCAGATAGCCGGCGAGGAGCTCTCGGTCACCGAGACGCTGCCGTTCCTGCAGGCCCTGACCACGCTCGATCTCGGCCCTTCCCAGATCGACCTCGGCATGCTCGCCGCCACGTACAAGGCCGACGACCGCGGTCTCTCGGTGGAGGACTTCACCGCCGAGGCCGTCGCCGGCGCCACGGGTGACAACAAGATCGAGCGGTGCGAGGGCCGCGACGTCGTCCTCTACGGCTTCGGCCGCATCGGCCGCCTCGTCGCCCGCCTCCTCATCGAGAAGGCCGGTTCGGGCAACGGCCTGCGGCTGCGCGCCATCGTCGTCCGCCAGGGCGGCGACCAGGACATCGTGAAGCGCGCCTCGCTGCTGCGGCGCGACTCCATCCACGGCCAGTTCCAGGGCACGATCACCGTCGACGAGGCGACCAGCACGATCGTCGCCAACGGCAACGAGATCAAGGTGATCTACGCCAACGACCCGTCCGAGGTCGACTACACGGCGTACGGCATCGAGGACGCCATCCTCATCGACAACACGGGCAAGTGGCGCGACCGCGAGGGCCTGTCCAAGCACCTGCGCCCCGGCATCGACAAGGTCGTCCTGACCGCGCCCGGCAAGGGCGACGTGCCCAACATCGTGCACGGCGTCAACCACGACATGATCAAGCCGGACGAGCGGGTCCTGTCCTGCGCGTCCTGCACCACCAACGCGATCGTCCCGCCGCTGAAGGCGATGGACGACGAGTACGGCGTGCTGCGCGGCCACGTGGAGACGGTCCACTCGTTCACGAACGACCAGAACCTGCTGGACAACTACCACAAGGCCGACCGCCGCGGCCGTTCCGCGCCGCTGAACATGGTCATCACCGAGACCGGTGCCGCCTCGGCCGTCGCCAAGGCGCTGCCCGACCTCAAGGCGCCGATCACCGGCAGCTCGATCCGCGTTCCGGTGCCGGACGTCTCGATCGCGATCCTCAGCCTGCGGCTCGGGCGCGAGACCAACCGCGAGGAGGTCCTCGAGTACCTCCGCGACGTCTCGCTGAACTCGCCGCTGAAGCGCCAGATCGACTTCACCACCGCCCCCGACGCCGTGTCCATGGACTTCGTCGGCTCGCGCCACGCCTCGATCGTCGACGCCGGCGCCACCAAGGTCGACGGCGACAACGCGATCCTCTATCTGTGGTACGACAACGAGTTCGGCTACTCCTGCCAGGTCATCCGTGTCGTCCAGCACGTGTCCGGGGTGGAGTACCCGACCTTCCCGGTGCCGCAGGTCTGATCCCGGCGCACTTGTCTTCTCCGGCGTTCCCGAACGCCGCGGCCGGGCGGCCACCTCAACGGCGAGGTGGCCGCCCGGCCGTTTTCCGTGGGCCTCTCACACTCCCCCGTCCGGCCCGTCCTGATCCAGGGCCAGGAGGGCCGCGCCGATCCACCCCGCCTCCGGCCCGAGGCGGGCCGGCCTGATGTCCGGGAGTTCACGGTGGGCGCCCGCGGTGACGTACCGGGCGAAGCTCGAACGGGTGGGGGCCAGCAGCAGTTCACCGGCTTCCGCGACGCCGCCGCCGACGACCACCAGCTCGACGTCGAAGAGGTTGACGAGCGTCGCGATGCCGATGCCGAGCCAGTGGCCGAGGCGTTCCAACTGGGCACGTGCGGCCGGGTCTCCGGTGCGCGCGGCTGCGGAGACCGTCTCCCCGGTCACGCGGCCGGGCCCTCCGGCGAGCGTGGCCAGCGTCCCGCCGGGTTCGGCCGCGGCCGCCGCGCTGCCGTAGCGACCGAGCGCCCGCCCGGAGGCAAGGGGTTCGAGGCAGCCGACGATGCCGCAGCCGCAGCGTTCGGTGCCGTGCGGGTCGACGATCGTGTGCCCGAATTCCATGGCGATCCCGGTGCGGCCGCGGAAGAGTCGGTCCGCCAGGACGAGACCGCCGCCGACGCCGGTGCCCACGGTGACGAATGCCATGTAGGCGGCGCTGTTTCCCTTGCGGTACTCCGCCCAGCAGGCGGCATTGGCATCGTTGTCGACAAGGGCCGGCAGTCCGGTGGCTTCCTGGAGCAGGCGGCGGAGCGGCAGATCGCGGTAGGCATTGTTGGGAGCGGTCCGGATGCGGCCTTCGGGCCAGTGGATGAGGCCCGCCGCTCCGACGCCGACGGCGACGGTCCCGGGATTCCGGGAGTGCAGTTCTTCGACCAGGACGGAAACGGCCTTCAGGATGGCCGCCTGGTCGGAGGGGCACGGCACGGCCGGGACCCGTTCGACGATGCGGCCTCCCGCGTCGACCACTCCTGCTGCGATCTTCGTGCCTCCGATGTCGAGTCCGATGGCGAGCCGGTCGTCGTCGTGGAACCGTGGGCGCATGGGGGACACTCCTACCGGGGTCGGAGCCGGACGCCGAAACAACTCTGCAGCGCGATCAGCGCGGCGCCGTGCGCACCACGGACGGCATCCAGCGGCTTGGTGACGATGTGACAGTCCCTGCTGATGTGGAACGTGTGCGCGGGAAACTTCCTCATCGCGTGGAGGAAGGAATTCGCCGCCCGGCGCCCCGGCCCGCCGCTGATGAGATCCTCCGCCGCATAGATCACCACCTGGGTCGGGCCGAACGTGGTGAGCATTGTGGCGATGCCACGGGCGATCGAGGTCCCGGCCTTGCGGAAGGCCGCTGCCGCCTGGCGGGCCTGCGGGTCGTTGCTGTCGGCGAGCGCGATCGCGGCCTCCAGCCCGTCCAGTTCCCGCCCGGTCAGCTCTTTGACCACGGCGGTCAGCGCCCGGTTGCCGACCTGGCTCTCGATGCACCCCCGCATTCCGCAGTCACAGATCCGGCCCCGCTGCCAGACCTGGAGGTGCCCGAACTCCATCGGGACGGAGATCCGTTCGCCCCGGACGACCATTCCGGCACCCACGCCGTCGCGGACGAGCACGACCCCGAACGTCGCGCTCCTGCTGCCCACGCCGAGGCTCTGCTCGTACGCCGCGAAGGCGTGGGCGTCGTTCTCCACCGACGTGGCGCAGCCCATCTTGAAGGCGAGCTCCGCGCCGAGGGGGACGTCCACCCACTCGTACGGAGGGGGCTTCTCGTGCCGGTGGTCGTCGGGGCCGTTGACGAGGTGGAGGACCGTTCCCGTGTCCGGATCGACGGGGCCGCCCACCTGGACCCCGACGCACACCCTGCTCCGGGGGAAGGCGCAGCCCAGTCTGTCGTCCATCAGACGGCCCGCCATCTCGGCCACGCGCTTCACCACCTCCGCCGACTCCATGACCGTGAGGTGCCGACGGGTGCGGGCCATCACCACACCGTCGGATCCGACGACGACCCCCGTGAGTTTGTACGGCTGGAGTTCGACGCCGACCGCGTAGTGCCCGTGGTCGAGCTCGTACGAACGCCGCAGCACCTGCCGCACTTTCACGTCGTTCACGTTCATGAGATGTCACCTGTGTCCGGTGGTGCGCTCAGGAGAGGAGATCAGGCCATCGGTCCGGAGGCACTCCCTCCGGGTACCGCTGGGCCGCGGCGCGGATGGCGATGGGCGTCAGAGTGACGATCTCGTCGGTGTCGCACGCCTCCTCGTCGTCGCCGGCCACGCGACGCAGTTCCTCCGCCTGCTCGGTGGTCGCGCAGTCCCACAGCACACCCACGAGACCGGATGCGTCCGTGTCCTCGAATTCGTCGAAGGAATCCTGCTCGGCCATGAGGCGGCGGCTCCGGTCGGCATAGGGCAGGTGCCGCACGCACTCGGTGAGAAACGCCGCCTTCACTTCCGGCACGGCGGCCTGCGGTTCCGGAACCGGCTGCTGCGCCCCGTCGCGGAAACTGCTCAGGGCCCGCGCCGCCGTCTCCACCGCCAGCGCGTCGACGTCGTCCCGGTGGAGACGGACACCCGGGCGGCCCGCGGTCGCGACGGCCAGCAGCCAGAGGCGGACGACGTGATAGCCGTAGGCGGCCCAGCCGGCCTGGGAGGCGAAGCCGGAGCCATCGGCCGTCCGTGCGGGGCTCGCCTCCGGTGCTGCCGCCGTCGCGGCCCCGACGAGCCGCTGCAGGCGCTCCTCCACCGCGTCCGGGGTCAGCCGGCTCTCGACGTCGGCCCGGACGGTCCGGAGAAAACGCTCGAAGGCCGGATGCACGCACGGCGTGGCATCTCTGGCGGCCTTCGGCCGGGCCCTGCGTGTTGCGAGACCCCGCTCATCCCTTGCGGACACGCGGACCTCCTTCTTGTCCCTCGTAGTTGTCCAGCAGGCTGCGCAACGTGGCGATCGCGTGCCGCAGATTGCTGCGGACGGTGCTCGCCTTCACGCTCAGGAGTTCAGCGGTTTCCTGCGCGGAGTATCCGTCCAGGTGCAGGGCCAGGACCTGCCCCTGCCGGGGCGGGAGACCGCGCAGGATCTCCAGCACCTTTTCGTGCTCGTCCGGTTCGGCGCGGTCCGGTGACGCCGGTCCCGACAGGCGTGCGCTCCGCGATTCCAGGGCCAGTCGTCTGCGATTGCGCTCGGCCTTCTTGCAATACGCGTGCCAGGCGACCTTCCGGACCCAGCCCGCGGGGCTCTTGCAGCCCGGCCAATTGCGCAGGAGCTCCTGCATGGCGTCCTGCGCCGCATCCTCGGCTTCCTCATAGGTCGCCCCGGCTCTCATCAGACTGTGCACGACTCGTGGATACTCCGCCGTAAAGAAAGCGGCGAAAACCGGTAACTCAGCGGGTACGGCCCCGTGATCTCCTCGGGGGCTCACGCAGCCACCTCCTCCGGGTCGGTCCACACCCTTAAAGGTCCCTGAGAAGGCGATGGCGTGCAAAGGCCGCCGGGAGCCGCTCCTCGGCAGCCTCCGCCCACGGAACTTGCACGGGACGGGCGCTTTTCCGCCCCTTCTTCGATGACAGCCCCGACGGAGGAGAGGCCCTGATGAGTCGCCGTACCGGCACACCACACCCCGACGGCAGCGGCCCCGCCGGCCCGAAGCGCCACCCGAGCCCCACGGAGGTCGTGGCGCTCGTCAACGGCACGACGGCGAGCCTCGGAAGCGCGTACCTGCTGACGTCATCGGTCCTGATCACGGTGCTGGCCGGAGTGCTGGCAGCAGCCGTCACGGCCCTGCACTTCATCTCCGGCCCCTGAGCCCGCCGCGCCCCGAGCCCGTCATGGGGCCGGGGCCGGCGCCCGCCGCGGGCTGTGTACGATACGCCCGCACAACTGCACGAATTCGAAGGGCGCCGCCATGCCTGGCCCGCAGACGACCACTCCGGCACCGTCCGATCCGCCGCACGACCCCGAGGGCGCACCCCGGCAGCGCAACCCCTGGTCGAAGCGCCGGAAGGTCGCGACGGCGGTCGCCGCCGTGGCCGTGCTGGGCGCCGTACTGCCCGACCTGCAGAAGGACGGCACGCAGGGCACCGCGGCGGACGCGAAGGCGGCCGGCACGAAGCAGCCCCGCGGCGTGAAGCCCGGCGCGGCGGCCGCCTCTTCCGCGACGAGCACCGCGGAGCCGACGCGACCGCCGGCCGCCGACTACCGCGGCCAGAACCTGGACGTCGCGTACGGAAAGGCCCGGAAGGCCGGGTTCATCGTGAACTCCCACGATGCGTCCGAGAAGAACAAGTTCATCCGGGGCCGTACGACGTGGACCGTCTGCTTCCAGGAGGCCGGCCGGCCGCTCGGCACGAAGCCGACGCTCGACTTCGGCGTCGTGCCGAAGGACGCCCCGTGCCCGAAGGAGGACGGCCGGCCCATACCGTGGCCCACCATGCCCGAGCTGGTGTGGAAGACGTGGTGGACGGCCCGCGCCGAGGTCATCGCCCTGGGGGTCCCCGCCGGCCGCATCGAGGCACGCAAGGCCTACCGCAACGACAAGCTGCCCGACGAAGGCGAGTACGACGACTGGCGGGTGTGCGCGCACGACCCGGCCAAGGACGCGAAGGTCGAGAGCGGCACACGGGTGACGCTCTACCTGTCGTCCAAGGACAACGGCTGCCCGGAGCCCGACCGGGGCAACGGCACGTCCGTGGACCTGCCGGACCGGGACGGCGACCTCGATCCGGACTACCGCGACCCCTTCCCCGGCGACCGCAACCGCAACACCGCCTTCCCGGACGGCATTCCCCGCCTGGGCGACTCCGGCGGCTCCGGCGGCTCGTCCGGCGGTTCCCACGGCGGCGGCCGGATCATCTGCCGCCACACCCGTCTGTGCTGACGGCCGGAGGAGGACGGACGCGCTGACAGGCGCCCGGGCCGGGCGGGACCCGGTCCGGGAACGCCCCGCGGGCCGTCGAGGTCGGCGCCGAGCGCGCGGAGTGCGGCGAAAACGTCGGCTGCTGCGTCACTCGCGCGCCGGCGCAGGCTTCGGTGTGCCTCAGTAAGCCGCGTGGGGCTGGGTGAAGTAGTCCGAGTCCTTGGGGCGGGAGGCGTCGCGGCCGGCGGGGCGGGGGGCCGGTACCAGGTGGGGTATGTACTTGGAGCAGTGGATATAGGCCTCCTCGACGGTGAGGTGCACCCACATTTCCGGACTGCGCCCGGGCGCGACGTCGGTGGGCAGGCCGGGGCGGAGACGCCGGAGGTCGCTGTCGTGGTAGAGGTGGGCGACGCCGTTGACGTGAAGTCCCACGTGGTGGTGGGTGAAGTCCACGAAGAGCATGCCGAGGTGCGGGTTCTCGACCATGTTGCCCGCGCTGGCCAGCACACCGTTGCCGCGGAATTCGGGGTAGGCGAGGGTGTGGGCGTCGATCACGTGGACGAAACCCGGCGGCCCGGCCCGGAAGCTGGCGTCGCATTCCCCGTGGGAGTCCGCGGTGGCCAGGAAGACCATGGCCTGGCGCCCGATGAATTCCTGCATCTCCGGCGTGAGATGGCGACGCACCTGCTGATCGTAGAACCGGGCGGCGCGGTCCGCAGTGCCCATGTGCTGCTGCAGCTGGTGTTCACCCGCTGATCCGAAGGACGGCGGAGGCATGGTCACGAAGGGGTCTCCTGGCAGGTGACAGGTCGGATTCGGAGGGGGGCGGCGCGGCTCAGGGAGCGGACAGGACGGGAGTCTCGAAGGGGTCGTGATGAATGCGGTCGGGCCGGGTGCCGCTGAGGGTGAGCATCTCCTTGGCGGAGGCGACCATTTGGGCCGGGCCGCTGAGAAAGACGTCGTGCTCGTACCACGGCCCGTATTCGGCCAGTACGTCCGGGAGGGATCCGCGGATTCCGGGAATGTACTCGTCGGAGACCGCGCCCTTGATGGTCAGCCAGTGGTGCCGCTGGGCCATCCGGAGCATGTCGTCGACCCCGTACAGCTCGGCCCCGGTCCGGGCGCCGAGGAACAGGTGCACTTGCCGGTATCCCCCTCGCCGGGCGACCTCTTCGACGAGTGCGCGGACCGGGGCGAGACCGGTGCCGCCGGCCACGAAGACCAGTTCGCCCTGGTCGGCCACGTCCAGGGTCATGTCGCCCATCGGGGGCCCGAGCCGGATGACGTCCCCCACCGCCGCCCGGTGCACCAGCGCCTCGCTGACCGAGCCGCCGGGCACGGCGCGCACGTGAAAGGTGAGGGTGCCGTCCTCGCGAGGCGCGTTGGCGGCGGAGTAGTAGCGCCACCGCTTCGGCCACCACGGGGTCTCGACGCTCACGTACTGGCCTGCGGCGTACTCGTACGGAATATGGGGACGTACGGTGATTTCGGCGATGCCGTGGCCGCGCGAGACGCGGTGCACGACCGTGGCGGGCCACACGGCGGGCCGTACCGCCTCGTCCTCCTCGGCCGCACTGATCATGACCTGCGCGACCGTGCCGTACGCCTTCGTCCAGGCGGCGGCGATCTCCGGGGTCCACGCGGAACCGGCGTACCGGGCCAGCGTGGCGAGGAGGCATTCGCCCACGGCCGGGAAATGCGCGGCGGCGGTGCCGAATTTACGGTGATCGCGGCCGAGGTGTCCGCAGAAGCGGACGAGGTTTTCGGGGTCGTCGACCAGGTCAACGATGCGCAGCAGCGCGCGCAGGAGGCGATCGCGCTGGGCGTCCATCCCTTCCGGGAACATCGAACGGACTTCGGGATAGCGGGCGAACAGGACTGCGTAGAAGTAGACCGTTATTTCCCCTGCGAGGGGTTCGACCACCGAGAGGGACGTCCTGATGAGGGCGATCTCGTGGTCCGACAACGGCGCTTCAGCGGTCTCCGGCTCTACGGCATGCACAGCCTGGACGTCATGGTCGGCATGGACGTCATGGCCGGCATGGACGCCGTGGACGGGCTCCGGGTACTCGGGGTATTCCGAGTACTGCGGGTACTCGCGATACTCGGGGTGCTCCGGGTACTGCGGGTACTCCGGGTACTCGGGGTATTCCGAAGCCGTGCGTGCGGGCGTACTGCTCGGGCGACCGATCCGGAATCTCAACGGTCCAGCGCTCCCCCAGCGGATCTCGGTCGAGAGCGAGCGGCAAGGAGGTCGAATGGGGCCGGCATGAGTCCTCATCGGAGTGCGGAGTCGATGAAGCGGACTGACCGCTTCCGGATGTCCCCCGATCCTGAGGGAGGTTCACGAGGTGAGGAAGAGCTGCACCCGCTAGAAGTCGGTGCGAGTTCTTGTGGAACCACGCTGGCTGAAAATGATCGGTGTGATGACTTGAAGGCACATATCGAACGGCCCCCGGCAACACCGGGGCCGCTCGGCGCGCCGGTCCGCATCAGCGAAAGGTGCACCCGTGCCCCGGTCTGGTCACGAACGCGCGTTCCTGTCCTTTTGCACCTGCTCGCTCCTGTCCAACGTGAGAGGAACACGGGGCCGTGCCGTCGCGTGCCGACGATCTACTGAAGGTCGGCTCCGGGACGCCTGAACCGCGAGATCCATCTCCAAGCGGCGGAGGCCGAGGCCCCGCCACTTGGCCCGTCGGAGAGGCCTGAAAGCTGCCTCAGCGGATCAGCCTTTCAGGCTGTAGAAGTGGATTGGTGTGTTCGGCCGGAACCCGATGCGCGGGTACACGGGGGCTCCGGCGGCGGTGGCGTGCAGCGTGGCGCGGGTCAGTCCGGTGGCCCGCGCGCCTTCGTACAGCGCTTTGCGGGTGACCGCTTCGCCGTAGCCCTTGCGCTGCCACTGCGGGTCCGTGGCGACGAATGCGACGAACAGGCGCCCTTGTGCTTCGACCGTGGCGGCGCACGCCACCGGTTCGTCGCCTCGCATGGCCAAGTAGGCGTACACCTCGTTCTTCCAGAGCGCGGATCCGGCCAGGCCGTCGCGGCCCTCCTCCAAGGAGAACCCGTACGCGCGTGATTGGAGGTCGGCGTAGGCCTGCAACTGCTCGTCGGTGCGCACGCGGGTGAACGTCAGGTCGGGGTGGGCCGGCTCGGGGATGGGGAGCAGGTCGCCGGCCATGCCCGTACCGGGGAAGGCGTACTGGAGGCCGGCCTGCTCGGCTGTCGTCTCCAGCGCGGAGCGGGCCTCGTCGTCGAGGAGGTCTTCGAAGAGCCACACGAAGCCCGGGTGCTTCTTTGTCCGCATGATGTCCGCGGCCTGGTTCAGATGGTGCCTGAGGAGCTCTGCTCCCGCTTCCGCCTCGGTCAAGGTGATGCAGTTGAAGAACCCGAACCGGCTGTCGGCCCAGCGGACAGCGATGCCCGGAAGGTCACGCACGTCCGCGTTCGGGTCGCGGTCGAGCACCATGGTCCGCCAGGCCGTGGTGAGCTGCTGTACCGATTCGATGGACTCCGTGGAAACGGTCACGGTGCCTCCATGACGTGTTGTGTTCGGCAAGGCTCCTGAGCAGGTGGTGGATGCCCTTGGCGCCTCGGACTCTGCTTGCGACGTGCGGTTGTGCAGTCGTGCGGTCATCAGGTGACGTTTTCGGCTTCTTCGGTCTGGTCGTGGGCGTTCGCCGTGCTGGAGCGGGGCACCCCGTAGGAGCGGCGTCCGAAGCGCCACCACAGGGCGGCCATGCCGAGGGCCACCAGCAAGGCGACGGGCGTGTAGTTGAAGCTCGTGGCGGTGACCGGGCTGGACTGCGGTAGGAGGAACAGCACGGTTACCCCGGCTGCCCAGAGCACGGCCACCCACCCGATCGGCCGGCTCCAGCGGCCCAGGTGCCAGGGCCCGGGGGTGAACCGGTCCCGGTGGCGCAGTCGCAGCAGCACCGGGATGGCGTAGGCCGGGGTGAAGCCCACGACGGAAATCGCGGTCACCGCCGAGAAGGCCGTGGCGGAATACAGGGACGGCAGGGCCAGTACGAAGGCGACACCGACTGCGAGCCAGACAGCGTTGGCCGGGACGGCCGTACGGCGGCTGACCTTCTGCCAATGCGCCGAGCCGGGCAGGGCGCCGTCCCGGGCGAAGGCGTAGGTCATGCGGCTGGCGGAGGCGGTGACGGTGTAGCCGCACAGGAACTGCGCAACGATGATCACCAGCAGCAACGCCTTCGCCGTCGCCACGCCCAGAGCGTCCAGGAAGATCTGCGCCACCGGCACCCCGGTCTCGCTGCCCAGGGTTCCGGTGTAGTCCTGGATGGCGAACAGCAAGGCGGCCAGCAGGATGCCGCCGGCGATCCAGGACACCGTCACCGAGCGGATGATCCCGCGCGCCGCGGCCACGGAGGCGCCACTGGTCTCCTCGCTCAGGTGGGCCGATGTGTCGTAGCCGGCCAGGGCGAAGCAGGGCAGCAGCATGCCCAGCAGGATCACGTACACGGGGCTCGACCAGCCGGTGTTGTTGGTGAACTCGGAGAACACGAAGCCGGCCGACTGGTGGTGGGAGGGGACGAGCATCAGGGCGCCGATGATGACGACGGCCCCGGCCAGGTGCCACCACGCGCTCAGGGAGGTCAGGACGTTCATCAGCCGGGTGCCTAAGAGGTTCAGGACCGCGTGCAACGCGAGGATGACCGCGAAAAGGACCAGCAGGGACCCTGGCGTCGGCACGTAGCCGAACTGCAGGTTCGCCCAGGCGGCGGTGAAGGTCGCGATGCCGTAGTCCTGGGCCGCGATCCCGCCGAGCAGCCCCAGAAGGTTGAGCCAGCCGGTGTACCAGCTCCACCGCTCACCGCCGAGCTGGCGGGCCATGTAGTACAGGCCGCCGCTCGTGGGGTAGCGGGAGGTGATCTCGGCCAGCGCCGCGGCCAGGCACAGCACCAGCGGCCCCACGGCGAGCCACCCCCACACCACCACTGCGGGTCCACCGCTGTTCAGGCCGTAGCCGAAAAGCAGCAACGCCCCGGACATGATGGAGATGACCGACAGGGAAGCGGAGAAGTTACCGAAGGCGCCCATGCGCCGGTGCAGTTGCTGGGTATAGCCGAGCTCCTTGAGTATGCGCTCGTCGTCGCCCGGCGGCTCGGACGGCTGCCATCGTGCATGAGCTGATGTACGCATCGAGAATCTCCGCACAGAGGAGAGCAGAAAGGGACAGGGGGCAATGTTCCGCAACCGCTGGTAAGCGCGGTACGTCTTGCGCCGGCAGAAGAGCCCCTGGTTGAGGCACGGGCTCCGTCACCCCGCCCGCCGTACGGCACAGCTTCAGACCCGCCAACCTGCCCTCCCTCGCTCCACGCCCTGCAACAGTGAACGAGGGCGGGACCGTCTCCGGCAAGGCTATTCCGGGTCGGTGCACCGTGCCCGGCAATCGCTGGACGGCCGCCATCTTTGTGCGAGGTGGCGGCCGTCCAGTGATCTTTCGTCAGGGGGCTCAGGCGTGGTCATCCTCCCGACCCATACAGCCATCAACGCATCTGCGACGCGAATGCCTCGTACGCCCGCTCGTCGAAGAGGACGAAGCGAACCTCTTCCACCGACGTCTCCGTCTGCCGGACCGTCTCGACCGCGATGCGGGCCGCGTCCTCGACCGGCCAGCTGTACACGCCCGTCGAGATCGCCGGGAACGCGACCGTCTTCGCGCCCAGTTCGTCGGCGACTCGGAGCGACTCGCGGTGACAGGAAGCCAGGAGGTGGGAGCGGTCCTCCTGCTGCGAGAAGACCGGGCCCACCGTGTGGATCACCCAGCGCGCCGGGAGGTCGCCCGCCGTGGTGGCCACGGCCTTGCCGGTGGGGAGGCCTTTGCCGTAGTGGGAGGCGCGTAGGTCGCGGCAGGCGTTCAGGATTGCGGGGCCGCCCGCGCGGTGGATGGCGCCGTCGACGCCGCCTCCCCCGAGGAGCGAGGAGTTCGCCGCGTTGACGACGGCGTCGACGTGCTGCTGGGTGATGTTTCCCTGGACGAAGGTGATCGTGGCCATGGGACCCATCCTCCTCGACGGCGCAGGAAGGCGGGAGCGGGCCCGGCCGGGCCCGCTCCCGCCCGGTGCGTCAGATCGGGTACTGCACGCTGCGCACCGGCGGGTTCGTCAAGTGGCGGCCTGCGCCCAGGACGCCCGCGCGCCGCGTGCAGTGGCGGTCGGTGAAGTAGAGCATGGCGCGGCTGGTTCCGTTGGTGAGCCGGCGGATCTTGGCCCGGTTCTCGGTGAGCAGGCTGTAGCACTTGCCGTCCTGCGGGTCCTTCTCGCGCCTGCTCACGGCCTCGCGGAGGCAGGCCACCCCGGTGATGCCGGTGCCCGCTCTGCAGCGGGAGTAGTCCACTGTCAGCGTGCCGTTCGCGGCGTGCGCCTCGGGTGAGGCGGCGAAAGTGGTGAGCAGCAGGACGGACACGGCGGTGCCCAGGGCGCGGCGGATACGCACGGGAGTCCTTTCGTGGTGACGGGACGGTGCCTCCAGATATCCACGTGCGCTGCTCCATCCGGCGGAATCACTCGTCGGTGGGCGCGGCATTGCGTCGCGCCGACGAGGCGGGAACGCCTGTACGGCCGGCCGGAGTATCTCGGCGTGATCTCGCGGCGGTCACGCTTCGGCCCGGATCGGGACGTATCGACGGACCCGCTTTGACGGACAGCAACGAACATAGGTAAGGCTTACCTACTTCTTACTCCGCGCTCCTTACCCCGCGCTCCTCGCCTCGTTTTCCGGGAGGTCCCGTGTCCGCTCCTCAGTCACAGCCGCAGCCACAGCCGCTGCGCCTGTACGACTCGTGGTGGACGGTCGCCGCCGGCGCGCTCCTGGCGTGCCTGGCCCTGGCGGGCTGCCTGTGGGTCTCCTTGCACGTCCGCACCGACGAGGCGCTGCACACCGGGGCCCTCTTCGTGCACCTCGCGTCCCTGGCCCTCGGCTTCGGTGCGGTGCTGGCCGCCGACTGGTTCGGGCTGCTGTGGGTCACCCGGCGGCTTCCGCTCGCCGACGCGCTCAACGCCGCCGGGCGACTGCACGTGCCCATCTGGGCCGGCCTGGCAGGGCTGCTGGCCAGCGGCGCCTTCCTGCACCCGGACCCGGCCTCGCCGCTCACCCGCGCCAAGCTCGTCATGATCGTCGTCCTCACCCTCAACGGCCTCCAGGCCGGGGTGCTCACCCGGCGCCTGGCGCAGCACTCCCCCACCCCGCCGGGCCGGGGCCTGCTCGCCTGGGGCGCGGGCACGGCCCTCGTCTCCCAGGTGTGCTGGTGGGGGTCCGTCGGCATAGGGTTCGTCAACGCCCGGCACTGAGAGCGGCGTTCGTGAAGCTCACAGGGCTCACAGGGCTCACAGGACGGCGTCGGCCTCCAATCTGGCGGTTACGCGCCGGGGCGCGCCGTGGGCATGCCGCTCCCGGTGCTCTCCATGGCCCAACTCGCCAGGATCCGCAGCGACTCGGCGGACGGCGAGCCGGGCTCGGCGTGGTAGGTGATCAGCTGCTGGCTCTGGTCCGCGGGGAGGACGAGGGTCTCGTAGGACAGTGTCAGCGGGCCCACCACGGCGTGGTGCAGTTCCTTCACCCCGAAACCCTTGTCCTGCACGTTGTGGGTGGCCCACAGCGAGCGGAACTCCGGGCTCTTGACGGACAGTTCCCCGACCAGGGACGCCAGCTTGGGGTCGTCGGGACAGCGGCCCGCGTCGAGGCGCAGGAAGGCCACGACGTCCGCGGCCTTGCGGTCCCACTCGGTGTACAGCTCGCGGGTGGCGGGCTCCAGGAAGATCTGCCAGGCCATGTTGCGCTGCCCCGCGGGCATCGCCTCGAAGTCGCCCAGGAGGGCGCAGGCCAGCCGGTTCCAGGCGATGATGTCCAGGCGGCGGCCCATCACGTAGGCCGGGGTGTTGTCCATGGTGTCGATGAGGTGCTGCACCGAGGGGCGCACGCGCTGCGGGCGGGACGGCCGGCGCGTCTTCGTCGCGCACGGGTGCACCAGGTGCGTGAGGTGGTCCCGCTCGGCGCGGGTCAGACGCAGGGCGTCGGCTATCGCCTCCAGCACACCCGTGGAGACGTTCTGGCCGCGCCCCTGCTCCAGGCGCGTGTAGTAGGCGACGCTGACGCCTGCGAGCTGCGCCAGCTCCTCGCGCCGCAGCCCGGGCACCCGGCGCCGCCCGCCGTAGGGCGTGAGGCCCACTTCCTCGGGCTGCAGCCGAGCCCGGCGGCTGCGGAGGAACTCGCTCAGTTCGGTGCGCTGGTCCATACCCACCAGTATGCGGGCGGCCCTGCGAGCCAGGGTGATACTGCCGGTGGTAGGAACCGCAAGCGTAGTCTCAGCCGGGTTCTGGCTGGGATGTGCGGGTGGGCGCAGGATTGCGGCCATGACGACACACACCTCCGTTCCCGCGTACGCCGCCCCTTCGGCGAAGGCCCCCCTGGAGCGCATCACCGTCCAGCGCCGGGAGCCGGGTGAGCACGACGTCCTCATCGAGATCAAGTACTCGGGCATCTGCCACTCCGACATCCACACCGCCCGCGGCGAGTGGGGCGACGACGGCCACTTCCCGGTCGTTCCCGGCCACGAGATAGCCGGTGTGGTCACGGCGGTCGGCTCCGGCGTGACCCGCCACCGGGTCGGCGACCGCGTCGGCGTCGGCTGCTTCGTGGACTCCTGCCGTGAGTGCGACAACTGCAAGGCCGGGCTCCAGCAGTACTGCACCGGCAAGCTCGGCATGGTCGGCACCTACGGGCGCACCGGCCGTGACGGCGAGGTCACCCAGGGCGGCTACTCCACGCACATCGTCGTGGACGAGAACTACGTCCTGCGCATCCCCGACTCCATCCCGCTGGACGCGGCGGCGCCGCTGCTGTGCGCGGGCGTCACCCTGTACTCCCCGCTCGCCCACTGGCAGGCGGGCCCCGGCAAGAAGGTCGCGATCGTCGGCCTCGGCGGCCTGGGCCACATGGGCGTGAAGATCGCGCACGCGATGGGCGCGGAGGTGACCGTGCTCAGCCAGTCGCTGCGCAAGCAGGAGGACGGCCTGCGGCTGGGCGCGGACCACTACTACGCGACCTCCGACCCGGCCACCTTCGAGACGCTGGCGGACAGCTTCGACCTGATCGTCAACACCGTCTCCGCCGACCTCGACCTGGACGCCTACCTCGGCCTGCTGAAGACCGACGGCACGCTCGTGCAGGTCGGCATCCCGGAGCGGCCGCAGCCGG
This sequence comes from Streptomyces roseifaciens, assembly GCF_001445655.1. Classification (NCBI taxonomy): domain Bacteria; kingdom Bacillati; phylum Actinomycetota; class Actinomycetes; order Kitasatosporales; family Streptomycetaceae; genus Streptomyces; species Streptomyces roseifaciens. Next base: position 1,733,827 of record NZ_LNBE01000003.1, on the reverse strand, counting down.
TGTCGTCCCTCGCCCTCGTCGCCCGTCGCAAGTCCCTGGCGGGCTCGATGATCGGCGGCATCCCGGAGACCCAGGAGATGCTCGACTTCTGCGGTGCGCACGGCATCGGCGCCGAGGTCGAACTGATCCGGGCCGAGCAGATCAACGAGGCGTACGAGCGGGTGCTGGCGAGCGACGTCCGCTACCGCTTCGTCATCGACGCCGCGACGATCTGACGCGACCGTCCGACGCACAGCGGTCCGGCACGATGAGCCGGCCGGCGGCCGCTCAGGCCACCGGCCGCTCAGGCCACTGACCGCCCTGCATCGCGCCGGGCCGCGACCCCGTACGCCGGTGGGCGTTGGCCACGGCGTCGCGCGGTGCCTCCGCCGCGGTGGAAGACTGAGACGCGTCGGGGGACGCCGTGCGCCGCGCCCGCGGTGCCGGGCCCCTCGCGCGTATCCGTCGAAGGGGCACCCACCATGCTCAGCACAGATTTCGTGACCGGATCACCCAACTGGCTCGACCTCGGCAGCCCGGACACGGCCGGGTCCGCCGAGTTCTACGGCCGGGTCTTCGGCTGGGACGTGCAGTCCGCCGGGCCCGACACGGGCGGCTACGCCTTCTTCCAGCAGGACGGCAAGGACGTCGCGGCGCTCGGTCCGCTGACGGAGGAGGGCGCGAGCCCGGCGTGGACGGTGTACTTCCAGACCCCCGACGCGGACGCCACCGCCAAGGCGGCCGAGCAGGCGGGCGGCAGGGTGCGGGTGCCGCCGGCCGACGTCATGGACGCCGGCCGGCTGGCCTGTCTCACCGACCCGGGCGGCGCGGAGTTCTCCCTCTGGCAGCCGGGTGCCGTCAAGGGGCTGGAGAGGATGTGCGAGCCCGACACCCTGCTCTGGGTCGAGCTCCACACCGCGGACCCGGCGTCCGCCGCGGCCTTCTACCGATCCCTGTTCGGGTGGGGCGCGGAGGAGAGGGAGTTCAGCACGGGCATGTACACACTGATCTCCACGGCCGGCAGCAGCGGGCCCGACGCCCCGTTCGGCGGGATCGCCCCCGTGCCGGGCGAGGGCGAGGGTGACGGTGACGGCATGGAGTCCCGCTGGATCCCGTACTTCCTGGTGACGGACACCGACGCGACCGTCACCAAGGCGCAGGAGAGCGGCGGCTCGGTGGTCGCGCCGGCCGCGGACGTGCCGGACGTGGGCCGGATCGCCTGGCTGGCCGACCAGTTCGGCGCGGTCTTCGGCGTCATCAAGCCCCTGCCGCGCGAGGCCTGACCCCCGATCGCGCGAGGGACGGCCCGCCCGGGGCCGACGACGTCACGGCGACGGGTGGGTCCCCGGACGCCGGGAGCAGGGCAACGAGGCCGACGGGGTCGGTCCGCCGGGGGGCGCACGGCGGGCGGATTCCGTCCGCCGTCGGCCCTGCCCGGGCAGGGCTCCGGGCAGGGCCGGGCCGGGCCGGGCAAGCCAGGGCAGGGCTCCGGGCCGGGCCTGGGTCCAGAGCCGGGGGTCCGGGGTCCAGTCCGGGACCAGGGTCCAGTCCGGGGCCAAGGTCCGGGACCGGGGTCCGGGACCGGGGTCCGGGACCGGGGTCCGCTCCGGATCCGAGCCCAAGGCCGCACCCGGAAGCGGGTCCCGACACCAGAAGCCGGTCCGGCGTCGGAAGCCCGTCCCGCGCAAGAAACCCGTCCGGCACCAGAAGCCGGACCCCGGCTCAGCTGCCGCTGCCGCCGCCGCTCTCGCCCTCGGGAGCCGCTTCCCCCTCCTCGGCACCCTCGGCGGCGGCCGCCGCCTCCTCGCCTTCCCCTTCCTCCTCCTCTTCCTCCTCGGGCTCGGTCTGCGCCGCGACGATCTGCAGGACGGCGTCCTCGTCGTCGACGGCGAGGGTGGTGCCCCGCGGCAGCGGAATGTCCTTGGCGTGGATGGTGTGGCCGGCCTCCAGGCCTTCGATGGAGATGGTGACGCCCTCCGGGATGTGCGTGGCCTCGGCCTCGACCGGGAGGGCGTTGAGGATGTACTCCAGCAGGTTGCCGCCGGGCGCGAGCTCGCCCTCGGTGTGGATCGGGATGTCCACGGTGACCTTCTCGCCCTTCTTGACGATCAGCAGGTCCACGTGGGTGAGGAAGCCGCGCAGGGCCTCCCGCTGGACGGCCTTGGGGATGACGAGTTCCTTCTTGCCGTCGATGTCCAGGCGGATCAGTACGTTCGGAGTCCTCAGGGCCAGCAGCAGGGCATGCCCGTCCAGCGCCACGTGCCGCGGATCGGAGCCGTGCCCGTAGATGACCCCGGGGACCTTGTTGTCCCTGCGGATGCGACGGGCGGCACCCTTGCCGAACTCGGTACGCGTCTCGGCGGTCAGCTTCACTTCAGCCATGCCTGCACTCCTCGCGGTTCAGTCGTCTGGAGACTCTGTTAACCGCCTGCCGGAGAGGTGCCGCCCCGGCTACTCCGTACGGGAGCGATATCGGGCTGTTTTCCATCTGATGGCAGATGCGCACCCCTGATGGCGGATGCGCACCGCCTTAACCGGAATCCGTCGGCCGGCGCGGAGGCGATCGGGCAGACTTTGCGGGCACCGTGCAGACCCCGTCACACCGTCGTGAAGTCGTGAAGTCGTGAATGCGAGGGGACACCCATGAGCGGAATGCGAAGATTCAACCGGAGAGCGCTGTTACGGACGGGCCTGGGAGTGAGCGGCGGCGCGCTGGCCTCCCAGCTCCTCCCCCGCCTCCCCGGCCCCTCCGGCCCGGGCACCGAGCCCGCCTGGGCGCCGGCCGCGGCCCGGCAGGGGCTCTTCCCCGAGTGGAGCCGGTTCGCCAGGCTGGCCGACGGCACGTTCGACGAGGACGCCGACCCGCTGCGCGACATGAAGCCGGTGATCACCGCGCTCAAGGCGCAGAACGTCAATGTGATCGAGCTCGACACGATCCTGTCGAACTGGCTGACGCCCGCGGAGTTCACCGAGCACATGGGCAAGGTCAAGAGCTTCACGGAGCTGGCGCACGCCGCCGGGATCCGGGTCGTCATGTACTACCCGTCGCTGGAGCTCATCAGCGTCGGCGGCGAGAAGGGCCCGTCGTTCTACAAGGACGGCGAGGGCAAGTCCTGGGTGCAGCGCTCCCTCGACGGCAAGCCCAACGTCTTCTACGGCAGCCTGGTCGTCTGGGTCGACCCGGGGGACGAGAGCTGCTGGCTCAGCCCCAACTCCCCCTGGCGCGACTACTACCTAGGCCGCATCAAGGCCCTCGCCGCCACGGGCGTGGACGCGATCTGGCCGGACGTGCCGATCTACTTCGACGGCGCGATGAGCTGGTGCGACGGCTCCACCTGGGCGGCGGACGCCTTCAAGGCCGACACCGGCCTCGCCCTCCCGGCCCAGGCCGACTTCACGAGCCTGCCCTTCCGCCGCTACGTGGAGTGGCGCCACCGCAACCTCAACCAGTGGCAGCTCGACATCGCCGCCGCCGGCCGGTCGGTCAACCCCGACGTGGTCACCTTCGTCGAGACGGTCAGCATGGACTACCAGTACGCCACGCTGGTCGGCCTCGACGGGGCGTACCTGCGCAAGGCGGAGGGCGTGAGCCACGTCTGGGAGGTGGACATCCTCGGCAACTACGACGGGATGCGCCACGCCACGGCGACCGACTGGACCTGTCTGATCTCGATGTACAAGTACGCGCGGGCCGCCAGCGGGGCGAAGCCGGCGTGGGCGTTCTCCTACGGCTGGAAGGCCGACGACGCGTCGCTGGTGATGGCCGAGCTGCTGGCGGCCGGCTGCAATCCGTACGAGGTCAAGAGCCCGTTCAAGGACGCGAGCACCGACAAGGCGATGCGCACCCGCATGTACGCCTTCGTCGCGGCCAACCAGGAGAAGCTCTACAACGCCGTGCCCGCGGCCGAGGTCGGCGTCTACCACTCCTCCGCCTCCCGGGACTTCGTCAGCCCCGCCGCCGGCACGGGGATGTACGCCAACACCAAGGTGCCCTCCGGGGTCACGGACTGGTGGGCCGGGGGCAGCCCCGAGGAGAGCTGCACCAAGCAGGCGTGGCTGGGCGAGTTCCGCGGCACGGTCAAGGCGCTGGTGTACGCCCACATCCCCTTCGCCACCGTCACGAGCCCGCACCTGGAGGCCGCCGACCTGGCCCCGTACCGCGTGCTGATGCTGCCGAACCTGCAGGCCGTCTCGGACGGCGAGGCCGCGGTCCTGCGGGAGTACGTGGCGGGCGGCGGGACGGTCGTGATCACCGGTCCGGCGCCCACCGCCCTCGACGGCCTGGGCACGGCCCGCAGCGAGTACGCGCTGGCCGACGTGCTGGGGTTCCGCAAGGGCGATCCGCTGCCCGCGAGCAAGCAGAATCGATTCGGCTCGGGTACGTGCTGGTACGTCAAGAACCTGGCCGGGCACAGCTACCTGACCTCCGCCGACCAGGCGAGCGCCGACCAGATCCTGGCGCCCGTCCTCGCGGCCGCGCCGCCCTCGGTGCGGCTCACCGGCGACCGCCGGATCCACATGGAGGTGAGCCGGCTCGGCGACGACACCGTCGTCCAGCTGGTCAACTTCACCTGTTTCGGTGACACTCCGGTCGCGTTCAAGACCACGCCGATCGCCTGCTCCGTCGCTCTGGAGCTGCCCGCGGGCAAGCGGGTGCTGTCGGCCACGGTGAGCTCCCCGGACGGTGCCTCGCCGGCCCCGCAGCCGGTCACCTGGCAGGTGGCGGGCACCACCGCCACGGTGTCCCTGACCGTGGGCCAGTACTCCCTGCTGACGGTCACCACCGGCTGAGCCCCGGGGCTACGGCCCGTCCGTTCCGGGGGCGGGGATCCGCCACAGTGCAGTCGGCCGGTCCTCGTCCCCCGGGTGGGACTCGAAAGCGATCCACCGCCCGTCCGGCGACCAGCTCGGCGCGCCGTCGTAGGAGCCGTCGTTCCTGGTCACCCGGACGGGGCGGCCGCCGTCCACCGGGATCACGAAGATCTGCGGCACCTCCAGACCGCCGGACGTGGAGGAGAAGACCACCTGCCGGCCGTCGGGCGACCAGCTGGCGTCGGTGTGCTCGCCGGCGCCGCCGGTGAGCCGCCGCAGGCCGCTGCCGTCGGCGTTCATCACGTACAGCGCCCAGTCGTGGCCGCCGCGCTCGCGCCGCTGGAAGACCAGCCGGTCGCCCTTGGGCGACCAGTTGGGCTGGCGGTTGTCCGTGCCGGTGGCGGGGCCGTCCAGGAGCCGGGTCCGTCCGCTGCCGTCCCGTCGGACTTTCCACAGGGAGCCGAGCGCGCTGCCGCCGTCCGCCGGTTCCTTCTCCGTCCCGCTCTCCGCGCCCTCCCGGTCTTCTCGGTCTTCCCTGCCGCCTTCCCGACCGCCCTCCCGCCCTTCCCGGCTCTCCTGGAACACGATCCACGAGCCGTCCGGCGAGAAGCTGGGCTCCAGGTAGCCGGAGTCGCCGCCGTGCTCGGTGACCCGGGTGGGCCGGCCGCCCGGCGGCATCACCCATACCTCGTCCCGCCCGCCCTCCCGGTCCGAGGCGAAGGTCACCCCCGCCGACGAGTGCCAGCTGGAGCCGGGCAGGTTCACGGCCGCCCGGTCGGCCTCGTCGAGCAGGGTGCCGGGACGGCTCTGCGCGCCGCCGCGCAGGGAGAGCACGCGCAGCGCCGCGGCGCCCTCGTTGTAGCCGCCTGCGAAGAGCGTGAAGAGCACGGAACCGCCGTCCGGCGAGAAGGCCGGGTTCTGCGCGCTCGTGTGCCCCTTGCCGCGGTAGAGCAGCTCCGCGCCGTCGGCCCGCGCGCCCGCCCGGCCGTCGGACGGCCCCGGCGGCCGCGGCCCCTCGGAGCTGCTGCAGGCCGTCAGGGCGAGGGCGGCCAGGAACGCTGCGACGTACAGGCGACTGCGCACCCGGCCGACGTTAGTGGAGCCGCAGCGCGCCGGAGGCCGGAACGGCGGAAGCCGGGGCCCACCCTGCGTCTACGCATTCCGCAGTCACTTCACCGCCCGGCAGCGTGCCGGATTGCCCGCCGCGGCGGGCTGCGGCGACCATGAGGGCGGCCGACGCCGTCCGCTGGGAGCGCTGATGAAGGACCCGTCCACGGCGAACCGTCACGTGCTGTGGTTCTTCCGCGGGTTCGGCACCCCGCACCGGCGGCTGCTCGCCCTCGGGGTCGGCATGCGGCTGTGCGAGATGGCCGCCGACCTGGTGACGCCGTGGCCGGTCGCCGCCGTCGTGGACCGGGTGCTGGGCATGGCCGGCTCGCACAACCCCCTCGGCCCGCTGCTCGACGTCTTCGGGCGGGACGGGACGGCCATGCTCACCACGGCGGCCGCACTCGTGGTGCTGGTGGCCCTGGTGTCCGCGGTGTTCGACTACGCGGGCGACCGGACGATGAACGGCGTCGGCGAGCGGATGAGCGTGGCGATCCGCTGCGAGACGTTCGCCCACCTGCAGCGCCTGCCGCTCGGCTACCACGACCGGCAGACCGTGGGCGAGTCCACGAGCCGGGTGATCACCGACTGCGGGAACATCAAGGACAGCCTCGTCGCGTTCTGCTCGGTGCTCTTCCCCGGTGTCCTCTCGGTCACGGGCTACGCGGCCGCGCTGCTCCTGCTCGACTGGCGGTTCGGCCTGATCGGGGTGGCGGCCATCCCCCTGGTCCTGCTCCTCGGCGTCCGCAACCGGCGGCGCGGGCAGCTGGCCGCCCGGCGGCGCAGGGAGGCGGAGGGCGAGCTGACCGGGCTGGTCGCCGAGGCGCTGCAGGGCATCCGGACGGTGCACGTCTTCGGCCGCCATCAGGCGCACGACCGGGAGTTCGCGGCGCGGAGCCGGGGGCTGCTCAGCGCGGGGCTGGAGGCCGCCGACGTCCAGGCCCGCCGGGCGCCGCTGCTGGAGTCGGCGACGGCGGTCGGCACGGCGGGGCTGCTGTGGGTGGGCGGCATGGGGGTGCTGCGCGGGTGGTGGAGCACCGGCCATCTCGTGGTCGCGCTCAGCTATCTGACGGGCATGGTGGCTCCGCTGCGGGCGCTGTCCAAGCTCTCCGGAACGTTCGCGCAGGGCCGGGCTTCGGCCGGGCGCATCGCCGAGATCCTCCAGGAGCCGTGCCCGCTGCGGCGGCCGGTGCGGGCCGTTCCCCCGGGCCTGTCCGCCCGCGCGAACGGCCGCATCGACTTCGAGGGGGTGTCGATGCGCTACGGGGACCGCCCCGCGCTGCACCGCCTCGACCTCAGCATCGGGGCGGGCGAGCGGATCGCCCTGACCGGGCCCAACGGTGCGGGCAAGTCGACCGCGCTCGCACTGGTCGCGGGCCTGTACCGGCCCACGTGCGGCACGGTGCGCATCGACGGGACGGCGACGGGCGACCTGCCGGAGGAGTGGCTGCGCCGCCAGGTCACGGCCGTGCTGCAGGAGACGTTCCTGTTCGCGGGGACCATCGCCGACAACATCCGCTACTCGCGGCCGGACGCGGAACCGCACGAGGTGCGGGCGGCCGCCCGGGCGGCGCTGGTCACGGCGTTCACCGACGACTTCCCCGACGGGCTCGACACACGGCTCGGCGACTGCGGCGGCGGGCTGTCGGGCGGGCAGCGCCAGCGCGTGGGGATCGCCCGCGCCCTGCTGGCCGACGCGCCGATCGTGCTGCTGGACGAGCCCACGTCGGGGCTCGACGCGGAGGCGGAGCGGCTGGTGGTGGCCGCCCTGGGGCGGCTGGTCGCGCACCGGACGGTGGTCATGGTCACGCACCGGCCCGCGCTGCTGGAGACGGCGACGGGGGTGGTGGCGCTGGCCTCGGACGAGGTGCACGGCGGGCTCTCCCCCGCAGGCCCCGCACCGTGACATGACACGATATGACACGACGTGACGCGACGGGCCCGGGTGCCGGAAGCCGTCCCGTCGGCCCGCGCCGTACAGCTCGCGGTGCACGGGAACCTCCCTGCGCACCCGCGCATCTCCCGGTGGGAACCCTTATTCCGCTTTCTCGGGAGAAACAGGTCTTCATGCGTGCGCCACACCTGCTCGGACGGCTCTGCGCCGTCGCCCTCGCCTCCGCGGCCGCCCTGGGCGCCGCGCCCTCCCCGGCCGCCGCTCAGCCGCCCGCCGCCGCGCCGGACGTGGCGGAGGTGACGTACACCGTGAAGGAGCGTCAGGACGCCCTGGCCCACTGGACCGCGGCGCGGATGAAGAAGGTCGGCCAGAGCGTCGACCTCGGCCCGACCGGGCCGATGACCAAGGCGTGGAAGGGCGCGCCGGTGAAGACCGTCGGCCGGCTCTTCTTCGTCAATGCCAACGGGAACGACACCTGGTGCACCGCCACCGCCGTCAAGAGCGGCAATCGCTCCGTGGTGATGGCGGCCGCGCACTGCGTACGGCGCGGGGCCTCCCCCGTGAACACGTACACGGACCTCGTGTTCGTACCCGGTTACGCCAAGGGGGCCCGGCCCTACGGCGTCTTCCCGGTGCGGGCCACGGTCACCCCCGCCTCGTGGGCGCAGGAGAGCACCGGCGACGTCGCGGCGCTGACGGTGGATCCGTACAAGGGGAAGCAGCTGACCGATGCGGTCGGCGGGCAGGACGTGTCGTTCGACCGCAAGCCGGGCGGGCAGGTGACCTCCTTCGGCTATCCGGCGTCGCGCCCGCAGCGCGGCGAGGAACTGCTGTACTGCGCCGGGCCGGCGAAGGCCGCGCCCGCGGACGAGTGGCAGGTGCCGTGCGACATGGCGGGCGGGGCGAGCGGCGGCCCGTGGCTGGCAGGCTTCGACGCGTCGACCGGGCTGGGCACGCTGGTCTCGGTCAACAGCCACGGTGACGCACTGGACGGCAGCACCTCGATGTTCGGCCCCGTGCTGGGGGCGCAGGCCAGGAAGGCCTACGAGCGGGCGCAGCGCGCCTGACGGGGACGTTCACCCCCGGAAGCCGCCGCCCGGCCGTCGTCCGGGCGGCCGGCGGCCGGCGCGCAGGCGGCGTGCGACGGCTGTGCCGAGCCGCGTGGCGGCCGAAGGGCGTGCCGGGGCGGCTGCGGACGGCTGTCGTCCCGGGACGCTGTCGATCAGTTCCTGCAGGACGTGGTCGTAGGCCGGATCCGCGTAGTACGCACTGTGCTTGAGCAGCGGCGCCTCGGGCTTGTCGTCCCGGGCGACGATTCTGTGCGGGTCGCGCAGCTGGATCTCGGGACCGATGCGGCGGCACCAGAAGTCGCCGTCGCCGCCCGGGTCCGGCGTGACCACGGCCCGGTCGATCGTCTCCCAGTCGCCGAGTGACGGCCGGACGTGCCCCTCGGCGGGGCGTGCCAGGACGGGGCCGCCGAGGTAGTCGCTCCAGCGGTGGAGGTTCCGCCAGCGCCCGTTCAGCCGGGTGTACACGTCCCGCAACAGCGGATGGCCCACGTACGCGGGGAACAGCCGGGCGTACGCCCACGTCAGCTGCGAACCGTGCGTCAGCAGGGCCAGCCGGTCAACAGGCTGCGGCGCGTCCGCCGGCTGCGGCGGGTCGGCCGGCTGCGGCGCATGGGCGGCCTGGAGAACGGCCGCCACGCAGATCAGGCTTCCCTGGCTGTGGCCGGACAGCACGACCGTCCCGCCCTCGGCCGTCTTGTCCTGGATCCGCCGGGTCAGCGCCAGCACCGCCCGGCCGCCGTAGGGAGGCGGCACGATCGGGTGCGCCAGGCGCGGCCAGAACGCCAGCAGGTCCCACAGCACCCCCACCGCCCGTCGCCACTGCAGGCTGCGGAAGGCGCGCACGCCCAGGAACACCAGGCCTGCCGCCAGTCCCGTCAGCACCCATGCCCCGATATCGTCGGCCAGTCCGAAGAACTTCACGCCGAGCCAGACGCGGTTGTAGAGGGCGTCCTGGATCCGGTTGAATCCACGGTCCTCCCCCAGCACCAGGGCTTCGCCGGCGAAGCAGCCCTGCAGGAGCGCGCAGGCGAACCCCGTGAGGGCGACCACCACCAGGACGGTGGGCAGCCGGTACTTCAGAGCAGCCTGGCGCCAGGCCTTGGCCAGGCGGGCCACGGTGCGGTCGGGGAAGTCCTCCTCGGTCGTCTGCGGGTAGTCGCTCCGGATGCGGCCCTTGAGGTCGGGGACCGGCCCGGGGCGGAAGACCCACAGACAGATTCCGAGCACGACGGCGACCGCCGGCACCAGTGCCCACAGCAGCGCGGTGACGTGGAAGACAGTGGGGAGCACGAGCAGCGCCCCGCCCCCGGAGGGAGCCTCCTCCGGCTGGACGAGCCTGCCCAGCAGCCGGGCGGTCTGGATCGCGAAGCCGGCCGTGAATCCCGTGGCCAGGAGCACCGCCAGGCTCGCGAGCACGGGGCACGCCAGCCCACCCCACATGGGCCGCTGCTCCTTCGCCAGGCCTGCGGTCGGGATGACGCCGTGCAGAAACAAGGTGGTGACCAGCAAGGCGAGCAACAGCACCGCGCAGGCCGCGTACAGGGCGTTGAAGGCCCAGGCGAAGCCGGCCAGATTCACGGGCGGGCTGCCGGTGCCCTGGGAGGTGGTGTGCGGTCCGAAGAAGACCGCGAGCACCACGACCGCGAGCAGCGCCACCCACATGCTCCAGCGGAGCATGTGGCACGGCACCGGGATCCGGATGGCGTCGCGGCCGGTGCGGTCGTAGACGAGCTTCTCGCCCCGGGGGTGGTAGCCGGCCGCCGTGAGGGCGACGCAGAGCAGGCCGACCGCTGCGGCGAAGCCGAACAGAGCCCAGAGGGCGTCGTCCTCCCAGCCCTCGGCGGTCCGCAGACCGGCGACCGGCTCGACCGACGCGTACGCGACGAGCATCGCGAGCACGGCCACCGCCGCGGTCGTGTGGAACACCCTCAGCATGGGGGCGCGCGGCGAGGAGGACCAGAACGGCTTCTGCGCGAGAGCGCCCACGCCGTCCGGCCACTCCTCCGGCTTCGTGGCCGTGGGCGGCGGATAGACGTAGACCTGCCGGCCGAACCGGACCAGCAGCCAGATCAGTGCGGCCGGTGCGGCGACGCCCAGGGGCAGCCGCCACGACCAGCTGGTCGGCTGCTTGCCGGAAAAGGGCACCCAGCTGTTACCGGACGTGCAGAGCGTGCTGCCGCCGCACTGCCAGGCGACGAGGTCGATCGCGACGAAGGCGACGGCCGCAGTGAGCAGCAGGGTCAGCACGAGCCCGAGGAGCCGCAGCACGGCATCGGCTGTCTGCCGTACCCTGCGCCGCACTTCGGTCTCCCGCTTCCCGGGGACGCGGACGGCCATCGGCAGGGTGTAGCGGGCGAGGTTCAGTATGCCGAAGGGGGCCAGCAGCAGCCACAGCGCCTTGGTCACCGAACCGGAGGTCATGTTCGCCCAGTGGAAGGCCTCCCTCGCGGGCGGCTCCGGCGGCGGCACCGAGCGCCGCAGGAACCGTGCCGTGTCGTCACCGCCGACATGCCGCAGCTCGGCGATCCGGAGGACACCCGCGGGCGGTGCCCCACCGACACCGTGCACGCGTATTTCGACCACATCGGGCACGTTCCCAGGATCGGCGACCGGGCCCGGTCGTGCCACACGGCGCCGGTCTCCGTCCCGGCCGCGCCGATTCCCGTCTCCCGGCCGCATGGGAGAGAAGTACGGGGTACACGTGTACGGAAGATGTAGTCCGGTACCCCTCTCCCCGGAGGCTTCATGGCTTTCTGCGGCAAGCCCTTCGTCCGTTCCTGGCAGCACTGGCGCCGCGGGCGCGACCTGTCCGTCCCCCTCCACTCCACCGCCGTCGAGGACACCAACCGGCGCTTCCTGCTCTACGGGGTGCTCCCGATGTGGGTGGTGCCCGCGGTCGCCGACTGGTGGATGCACAAGCGGACGCGCATCGAACACACCAGCGGCGTGAAGGAGTCCGCCGTCCATGCGCTGATGATGACCGAGGCCGGCGTCCCCGTCGCGATGGGACTCCTGGCCAGGATCAACCCGCTCGTCCTCTCCGTGATGGGAGGAGCCGCCCTCGCGCACGGCGCCACGGCCCTCTACGACGTGAGCCTGGCCACGAAGAAGCGTGAAGTGCACCCCGTGGAGCAGCACATCCACAGCTTCCTGGAGGTGCTGCCGCTGTCGGCGATGGCGTTCACCGCATGCCTGCACGCCGACGAGGTCCGTGCGGCGCTGCGCGGCGGGCGCGGCCGGGGCGACTGGGTCCTGCTCCCCAAGGACCGGCCGCTGCCCGCGAAGTACCTCGCGGGTCTCGGCGTGGCGATCGGTGCCGGGGTGATCCTCCCGTACGCCGAGGAGATGTCCCGCTGCCTGCGCGCCCGGCGCCCGGTGGCCGCCTCATGAGCCACGCGCCCGCTTCCGTGCGTCCCGCGCCGCCCCGGCCGCTGCCGCCCCTGCGCATGCTCCGCATCGGCGGTCCGGGGCCGGAGGACGTCGTCGTCGACGGCGCCGGGCGGGTGCTGACCGGCACCGGCGACGGCCGGATCCGGCGGATCACCCTTCCCGGCCCGCGCGGCGGTGCCCGGGTGGAGGAGCTGGCGGACACGGGCGGCAGGCCGCTCGGCCTGGAGCTGCTCCCCGACGGCAGGCTGCTCGTCTGTGACGCCGAACGGGGGCTGCTGCGCGTCACCCCTGAGGCCGGGGGCGAGGTCGAGGTCCTGGCGGACTCGGTGGCCGGTGAACCGCTGCACTTCTGCAGCAACGCGGCCGCCGCCGCGGACGGCACCGTCTACTTCACGGCCTCCAGCCGCCGGTACGGGCTGCGCGACTGGCGGGCGGACATCGTGGAGCACTCCGGCACCGGCCGGCTGCTGCGGCTCCGGCCGGGCGGTGTCCCCGAAGTGCTCCTCGACGACCTGCAGTTCGCGAACGGGGTCGCCCTGGCGGCCGACGAGTCCTCCGTCGTCGTGGCCGAGACCGGCGCGTACCGCCTCGTCCGGCTGTGGCTCACCGGCCCCCGGTCCGGGCTGCGCGACACCCTGGCCGAGGACCTGCCGGGCTTTCCCGACAACCTTTCCCGCAGCGCCGACGGCACCTTCTGGACCGCTCTGGCCGCGCCCCGGGAGGCGCTCCTCGACCGGCTCCACCGTGCGCCCGCGGCGTTACGGCGCGGGGCGGCGGCCGCGGCGGTCCGTCTGCGTCCGCCCCCGCGCCGGTTCGCACGCGTGATGGGCATCGGCCCGGACGGCCGGGTCGCCCACGACCTGGGGCGGCGCGGCGCCGGCTACCGGATGGTCACCAGCGTGTACGAACACGGGGGCACCCTCGTGCTCGGCAGCCTCGTGGAGCCCGGCATCGCCTGGTGCGAACTGCCGCCCGGCCCCCGCTGACCGCGCGTCAGCGGCGGCGCACCAGGTCGCCGGGGTCGGTGTTGGCGCCGCAGAGGACGACGGCGACGGTCTCGTCCTCCGCGGGCACGTACGGACCGCCGGGGGCCGTCAGGGCGGCGAGCGCGGTGGCCCCGGCGGGCTCGACCACGAGGCGGTGTTCGTCCCACAAGGACTGCCGAGCGCCGACGATGGCGTCGTCGGGCACGAGGACGGAGGTGACGTCCTGGTGGCGGGCCGCGGCCAGGGCCGCCTCCGAGACGCGGCGGGCCCCTAGGGCGTCCGCCGCGACGGAGTCGACGGTGACGTCGACGACGCGCCCGGCCTCCAGGGCGGCGTGCAGGGCCCGGCTGCCCTCGGGCTCGACCGCGACGGTGCGGATCCCGTGGTGCCGTGCGGCCGTGGCGACGCCGGCGAAGAGGCCTCCCCCGCCCACCGCGACGACGACCGTGTCCAGGCCGGGGACACGCGCGCGGATCTCCTCCAGGAGGGTGCCGGCGCCCGCGGCGATCAGCGGGTGGTCGTAGGCGTGGCTGGCGAGGGCGCCGGTGGTGCGCGCGAACTCCTCGCAGGCCGCGAGCGCTTCGGCGTATTCGGAGCCGACCAGGCGGACGTCGGCGCCGTAGCCGCGCAGCCGGTCGGTCTTCACCTGCGGGGCGTTCTCGGGCAGGAAGACGGTGGCGGGCACCCCTTGCTGCTGCGCGGCCCAGGCGCAGGCCAGTCCGGCGTTGCCGCCGGAGGCGATGGTGACCCCGGCCCGGGGCAGGGTGCCGGCCTCGCGGTGGGCGGCGAGGAAGTTCCAGGCGCCGCGTGCCTTGAAGGAGCCGGTGTGCTGCAGGGACTCCAGCGCGAACCACACCCGGCCGGGGGTGCCGGGACCGGCCGGCGCGACGGCGACGGGGCGGGTCCGGCCGGCGATGCGGGCGGCGGCCTGTTCGACGTCGCCGTGGGTGAGGTCGTGCACGGGGTGTCTCCTCGGGGCGCAGGCGGGGACCGGGCGGGAAGCACAGGGCCGCAGCATGGCGAAAGCGTGGGTGATACAGCGTACGATACGCTGTATCACATGCCACGGCAATCTCCCTCCCTCGCCCGGGCGACCCCGGAGCTCATCGCCCGCACGGCCCTCGCGATCATCGACGAGGAAGGCCCCTCGGCCCTCAGCTTCCGGGCCCTGGCCGAGCGGCTGGGCATCTCCCACGCGACGATCCACCGCCGCTGCACGGACCTGGGCGGGCTGATCGACCTGTGCACCGACCACCTCGCCGCCGAGCTGCCCGGGATCCCGCCGGGCACCGCCTGGGCCGAGGCCACGGAGCGGCGGTTCCGGGGGCTGTACGAGCTCCTCACCGCGCACCCCGGCCTGGTCGCCCTGCGCGGCTCGCGCCCCTGGCTCGGCCCCCAGCTGCTGGCCCGCCTGGTCGAGCCGGCGCTCGCCGACAGCATCGCCGCGGGGATGACGCCGGAGCAGGCGTTCCACGCGTACCGGCGGATGTACCTGCTGACCCTCGGCAGCGCCACGTTCGTCGACCACCGCGACCCCGGGCGGACGGTCACGAGCACCCGGACCGCACTGGCCGCGCTGGATCCCGGGGAGTTCCCGGTCCTGACCGGGAACACGGGCGTCATCCTGCCCGCCATGACGGACCATGAGGTCTACTACGGCGCCCTGCGGCAGCTGATCGAGGCGGCACACCCCTGAGGCGGCCGTGTCGGTTGGGAAAATGGATGTACGCGACCGCAAGGGTTGGGGAAGCAAATCCTGCTGCCCTACGATGGGGCGCATGACGAAGCCGCGCCCCTGTTCGATCGCCGACGCGCTCGGTGTGGTCGGCGAGAAGTACTCCCTGCTGGTGCTGCGCGAGGTCTTCTTCGGAGTCCGGCGCTTCGACGCGATCGCCCGCAACACCGGGGCCCCGCGCGACATCCTGGCCTCCCGGCTGCGCCGCCTGGTGGAGGCGGGGGTGCTGGAGAAGGTTCCCTACAGCGAACGGCCCGCGCGCTTCGAGTACTGCCCCACGGAAGCCGGGCACGATCTGCGGCCGGTCCTCATCATGCTGATGAGCTGGGGCGACCGTCACCTGGCGGATGTGCCGCCGACCGTCTTCGAGCACTCCTGCGGCGCCGATCTCGACCCGGCCGTCGTCTGCCGGTGCTGCGGCGAGGAGGTCGACAGCTCGGCCATCACCGCGCGCTTCCAGGTGCCGGGCTGGGGCGTCGAGGGCGCGGCCTGACCGGCGGCTCCGCCCGGGGCCGCCCTGCTCCCGCAGAGCGCGGCCCCGTCACCAGTCGGCGACCCGGTAGTCCTTGAGGTGGACGCCCGAGACCGGGTCCCCCGCCTCGCCGCGCACGATCGGGTCGTAGACCCGGGCCGCGCCGTCCACGATGTCCAGCGGGGTGCGGAAGCCGTGCGCGGCCATCCACGCCTTCTTCGGCGCCGGGTTCTCGTCCGTGATCCAGCCGGTGTCGACGCTGCACATGTGGACGCCGCGGGCGGCGAGTTCCCGGCTGCTGGTGCGGGTGAGCATGTTCAGCGCCGCCTTGGCCATGTTGGTGTGCGGGTGGCCCGCCGTCTTGTTGCGCACGGCGAAACGGCCCTCGACCGCCGTCACGTTGACCACGTAGCGCCGCGGGTGGGGCGAGGCCAGCAGGAGCGGCAGCAGCCGGTCGCACAGGAGCGTGGGCGCGAGGGCGTTGACCAGCTGGGTCTCCAGCAGTTCGGCCGGGTCCAGCTCGCCGAGGCACGCGGACCAGGAGTTGGCGGCGGAGCGGTCCGGGACCAGCCCGGCCTCGTCCACCTCCGCGGCGGCCGGCAGGACGAGACCGAGCGCCGCCGAGGCGCCCGCGCCGTCCCCGGTCCCCTCCAATGCGTACGGCGTGCGGAAGCCGGGCGCCTGCCACAGGGCCGTCGCCGCGGCGCCGCCGGCGGGCAGCGGCCGCGACTCCCCCGCCGCCAGCGGCGCGTACGCCCCGGGCGGGCGGCGGATCGTCTGCGCGGCGTTGTTGACCAGGATGTCCAGGGGCCGGCCCTCGTCCCTCAGCCGCTCGCACAGGCCGAGCACCTGGCGGGGGTCGCGCAGGTCGATGCCGATCACGGTGAGCCGGTCCCGCCACGCCTCGCTGCCCTCGGCCGCGTGGAAGCGGCGGACGGTGTCGCGCGGGAAGCGGCTGGTGACCAGCAGCTCCGCGCCGTCGCGCAGCATCATCAGGGCGAGCTGGAAGCCGATCTTGACCCGGCCGCCGGTGAGCAGGACCCGGCGGCCCGTCAGGTCGGTGCGCAGGCCCCTCCGCTCGGCGTTGTCGGCGGCGCAGCCGGGGCAGAGCAGGTGGTAGAAGGCGTCGGCCTGCCGGTAGGGGGTCTTGCAGACGTAGCAGCGGCGCGAGCGGCTGTAGGTACCGCCCGTACCGGGGGTCTCCAGCGGTGCGTCCTCGCGGCGGGCTAGGGCGCCCGTCGCCGTGGCGGCGGCCACTTGGGCGTCCGCCGCGGCCTGTTCCTCGCGCCGGGCCTTGCGGCGGCGGTGCCGTCCGTCGCGCACGAAGGACGAGGCGACCTGCTCGGCACGCAGCCGCATCGGGTCGTCGAGGGGCAGTTGCCTCAGCAGGCCGACGGTGCGGTCGAAGGCCGCGAGCTCGCCCTCGGTGAGGTCACCGGTGCCGGTGGCACCAGTGGTGCCGGTGTTGCCGCCCACGTCCGCGTCGTCCCCGCCCCCGTCGCAGAGCCCCGGGCCCCACCTCGTTCACGTCTTGAGCCTGCTCGTACGGCCGGATTCGAACCGGCGTCCTCCGACCTGCCAGGCCGGCGCGCCTGCCTCTGCGCTACGCACGAGCATTGGCCCGCACCTTACCCATCGTTTCGGCAGCGGCAAAACGGATATCGGAGCAGGTCGGCGTGGGAATGCGGGAACGGGCGGGGCCGGCGACCTGCGACCGGGAAGTCGGCGTTGCTCCGTGGGCGCCACCGGGGCCGATCGGCTCTAGACTTCAAGGAATCTCCTGTTCATGCCCATTGCGCCGGGGGCCGCCGTGAGCGAATTCGCCGAGGCCATGCAGCAGCGCGTACAGCAGGCCCGGAAGGCCCTCGCGGAGGCCGAGTCGGCCGGGGACGCCTACGAGATCGCCGTGGCGGAGGACGAGCTGGAGGACGCCCTGCGCCTGGCCCGCGCCCACGGCGTCGACACCGGCTAGAGGTCGTTCCCCGCGTACGAGAGGTTGAAGCTCTTGTTGGCCAGGGGGAAGTCGGGGACGATCGTGTCCGCCAGGGCCACGGGCAGGGCGGGCCAGTTGAAGAAGGACGGGTCGACGGTCTTGACGCGGGTGAGCGCGTCGCCGGCCCCGAGTTCGACCCGTGTGGTGATGGTGCCGCGCCAGCCCTCCACGATGCCGACGCCGGCGCGGCGGGTGCTGCGGGCGAACAGCGGCGGCCAGGCGAGCGACGTACCGGTCGTCCGGCCCGCCGTGAGCCCCGCTGCGAGCCGCTCGGCCATGGCGAGGGAGGTCTCGGTCTCCTCGGCCCGTACGAGGAAACGGGCCAGGACGTCGCCGGTGGTGTGGACGGGGACGGTGAAGGCCCCGGCGTGGTCGTGGAAGGGGTGGCTCGCCCGGGCGTCGGCGGACAGGCCGCTGGCCCGGGCGACGTAGCCGAGGCAGCCGAGGTCGCGGGCCGCGGTGACGTCCAGGCGGGCGGTGCCGGTGAAGCGGTCGCGCACGGTGCTGTGACCGAGGGCGAGGGTGACGATGTCGCGGATCTCCCGGCCCAGTTCCGCGAGCCTGGCCGGGCCGGGCACGGCGTGCAGGACGGAGCCGCCGGGCACGACGCCGCCGCGCAGCAGCCGGTGGCCGGTGACCTCGTGGTTGAGGCGCAGCAGGCGCTCGCGGACGTGCTGGGCGCGGGCGCTCAGGACGCCGTGGCCGACGTCGTTGCACAGGGCTCCGAGGTCGGCGACGTGGTTGTGGAGGCGTTCGAGTTCGAGGAGGAGCGCGCGGGCGCGGCGCGCGTCCACGGGGACGTGCGCGCCGGTGGCCTCCTCCACGGCGAGGCAGTAGGCGAGGGCGTGGCCGACGGCGGTGTCGCCGCTGATGCGCTCGGCGAGCGGCAGGCCCTGCTCGGGGGTGCGGCCCTCGAAGAGCTTCTCGATGCCCTTGTGGACGAACCACAGGCGCGCCTTGAGCTTGATGATCGTCTCGCCGACGACGGAGAAGCGGAAGTGACCGGGTTCGATGATGCCGGCGTGGACGGGGCCGACGGGGATCTCGTAGACGCCCTCCCCCTCGACCTCCGGGAAGGGGTAGGGGCCTTCGGGTTCGGCGAAGGGCGGGGGCGGCCCGGCGTCGGGGTGCATCGGGTACCAGCCGCGCGGCCAGTGGAAGTGGCGCACGAGGCGGTGCGGGAGCGGGTGGTCCAGCGGCACGATGCCGTGCAGGTCGCGCATCTCGCGCTCGAAGCGGCCGGCGGGGAAGGAGAGGTGGGCGAGGGTGGGGAGTTCGGGGGCCTTGGGGTCGAGGCGGACGTGGAGCTCGGTGCGGGTGTCGGGCGGGCCGGCCGTGAAGAGGTAGACGACGCGGACGGCCCGGCCGCCGGGTTCGTCGGCGCTGTCGTGGTGGGCGGCGACGAGGGCGAGGCGGTGGCCGCCGCCGAGCAGGTCGGCGGCTCTGCCGGGCAGTTCGGCGGGGCCGATGTCGGTGACGGTGCGGTGTGCGGTGCCCGGGTGCATGCTCAGTGGCCTCCGATGATCTCGCCGGCCTCGGTCAGCAGGGCGGTGAGGGGGCCGGTGGTGACGCCGAGGGCCGCGCAGGCGGCCAGTCCGGCGACCAGGGGGGCCGCGGCGTCGGCGCCGAGCGGGACGGGTTCCTCCTCGTCGTCCTCGCCCGGCGGCGGGCCCAGGAGCATGCGGGAGGTGCGGGCGGCCAGGGCGGCGAAGGCGACGAGCATCAGGACGAGGGCCGCGGCCAGGGCCCAGCGGGGGCCGGAGAGGAAGCCGGCCCGGACGATGCCCAGTTCGGAGGCGAACAGGCCGAACGGCGGGAACCCGAGCAGGGCGACCACGGCCGCGGCGAAGGCGGTGCCGAGGCAGGGCGAGTGGGCGAGCAGCCCGCGGATCCTGCCGATCCGGGTGGTTCCGCACAGCCGTGCGATGTGGCCGGAGGCGCAGAACGCGACGGTCTTGGCGAGGCCGTGGCCGGTCATGTGCAGCAGGACGGCGGAGAGGGCGAGCGGGCTGCCCACGGCCGTGCCGAGGGCGATCAGGCTCATGTGCTCCATGCTGGAGTAGGCCAGCATGCGCTTGCAGTCGCGCTGGGCCAGCAGGAGGGCCGCCGCGAGCGCGAGGGTGACCAGGGCGACGCCGGCGAGCAGGGTACGGGTGAAGCCGGCGCCCAGGGCCTCGTCCGCGATGACCTTGTAGCGCAGGAGGCCCGCGAAGGCCACCGCGAGCAGGACCCCGGACATCAGGGCGGAGACCGGCGCGGGGGCCTGGCTGTGGGCGTCGGGCAGCCAGGCGTGCAGGGGCGCGAGGCCGGCCTTGGCCCCGAAGCCGAGGACGACCAGGCCGGTCGCCAGACGGGTGACCGAAGGGTCGAGCCGGTCCGCGTGGGCGGCGAGGGTCTGCCAGTCCAGGGCGTACGCCTCGGGGATGCCGGCCTGGCGGGCCGCGTAGTAGACGAGCACGGTGCCGAGGAAGGCCAGGGCGATGCCGGCCGAGCAGATCACCACGTATTTCCATGCGGCTTCGACCGAGGCGCGGGTGCGCCGGTGGCCGACGAGGAAGGCGGTGACGACGGTGGTGGCCTCGATGGCGACCCACAGGACGCCGAGGTTGGCGGCGAGGACCGCGGCGCTCATCGCGGCGAGGAAGGCGTGGATCAGCAGGTGGTAGCGGCGGGTCGCGGGAAGGTCGGTGCGCTCGTGGGCGAGGTGGGCGGGGTTGGCGGCGCAGGCGAGGCAGGCGACCGCGCCGACGGTGAGCAGCATCCACACGGTCAGCGCGTCGGCGCGCAGCAGCCGCCCGTAGGCGGTGACGGGCCCGTCGTCGGGGACCGTACAGGCGAGCACGGCCCCGCACGTGAGGATCGCGAACGGCGAGACGAGTCCCAGCCGCCCGGTGAGCGGCCGCGGCACGGCTCCGGCGGCGGGGCGCGGGCCGCGGTGCGCGCTCCAGGGCCGTGGGGGCGCGGAGGGCCCGGCGCCGGGGCGGGCGGGCCCTCCGGACCGCCTGCCGGGAGCCGGTGACACGGCGGATTCCGTGCCGGGCCAGGCGGAGGGGTCCGTCCCGGACCAAGGGGAGGATTCCGTCCCGGACCAAGGGGACGCGGAGGACCCCGGCCCGGGCGGGGTGGACCCGCCGGGTCCGGTGCCGGGCCCCGGAGGCACCGCGGATTCCGTACCGGTCCGGGCGGACGGAGCAGTCCCCGGCCCGGAAGGAGTGGACCCGTCAGGGCCCGTACCGGACCAAGCCGTTACCGAGCCGGGGAGAGGGGACGCTCCGGCTTCCCTGCCGGGCGCCGGAGAGGCAGCGGATTCCCTGCCGGGCCGGGCGGACCCGCCGGGTCCGGTGCCGGGCCCCGGAGGCGCCGCCGGGCGGGCTCCGGGCACGGTGGACGTGGCGGATCCCGGGCCGGGGTACGCGGAGCCGTCCGCGTCCGGCGCACCCCCGTGGCGCACGGACTCGTCCGGCCGGCCGCCCGGCCGGAGGACGAGGGTGGCCACGGGCGCCGCGGCGCCGCGCTGACGCGGCGTCCGGTGCGCGAGGGCGGCGACCCCGGCGCGCGCCTTCGCGCCGCGCAGGCCGGAGGCGGCGTACGCGGCGGAGGTGGCGAGCGGTACCGCGATGGGGGCGGTCAGCAGCAGTGCGGTGGTGGCGTGCGTCATCAGTCGCGTAGCTCCCGCAGGTCGTCGATGCCGGTGCCGCCGAAGGCGACCCGCATCCGGGTGGTGAGGATCTGCAGGACGAGAACGGCGAGGAGCAGGTCGAAGGACACGCCGAGTTCGACGATCAGGGGGACTCCGGAGGCGGCGAGGAAGGCGGTGACGGTGATGCCGTTGTCCAGCAGCAGGAAGCCGACCACCTGGGCCGGCGCGCGGCGGCGCGTGACCAGGGTGAAGAAGCCGATGAGGACGACGGCGAGCCCGACGGGCAGGGCGCGCGTCGCCGGTGTGGGGTGCAGTTCGACCAGCGGCCGGGACACGGCGTAGGCGAGGAGGGTGAGGAGGGCGGCGCTCAGCAGGGACGCGGCGACGTTGACCAGCGGCCGCGTCTCGCGCGTCTCGCTGACGTCCTCCTGGTAGTGGGGGTAGGGGCGCGGGGGCGTGCCGGCGGTCAGGGCGCGGAGCATCAGGCGCGGCAGGACGCCGGCCCGCAGCAGCCCGACGCCGGCGGCGACGGCGAGCAGGCCGGGGCGGTCCTCGTGCAGGCCGAGCAGGGCGGCGACGGCGGCCAGGGCCACGCCCTGGAAGGCGAAGACGCGGACGATCGAGGTCAGTTGCCGCAGCCACAGGACGACGACGGCCGCGAGCAGGAACGCGCCGCACGCCAGGTCGAGCAGCTGCGTGTAGACGCTGTCGGTCATGTGTCCCTCACTCACTCTCCCGTGAGGAAGTACGAGGCGGTCACCGCGAGGAGCGCCAGCAGGAAGGATCCGGCCAGCAGCTCGGGCACGCGGAAGAGCCGCAGCTTGGCCCAGAACACCTCGGCCGCGGCGAGGGCCGCGCCCAGCAGGGCGACCTTCAGCACGAGCAGGACGAGGGCGAGGACGAGGGCCGCCGGGGAGGCGGTCGTGGCGATGCCCCAGGGGGCGGACAGCGAGGCGAGCAGGCCCAGCAGGACGGTCAGCCGCATCTGGGAGCCGAGTTCGACCAGGGCGAGGTCGGGTCCGGCGTACTCCAGCACCATCGCCTCGTGGACCATCGTCAGTTCCAGGTGGGTGGCGGGGTTGTCCACCGGGAGCCGGCCGGTCTCGGCGAGGACGGCGACGGCCAGGGCGGCGGTGGCGAGCAGGCCCGCCGGGGAGACCAGGCGGACCGGGTCGTGGATGCCGCCGGCGATGATGGCGGACAGGTTCGTCGACCCCGTCGGTATCGACAGGGCGAACACCGCGAGGAGGATCGTCGGTTCGACGAGCGCGGCCACGGTCATCCCGCGGGAGGCGCCCATCCCGCCGAAGGCGGTGCCCGTGTCCAGCCCGGCGAGGGCCAGGGTGACGGTGCCGAGTCCGAGCAGCGCCACGACGAGGATGAGGTCGGCGCTGCCGCTGACGGGGGTGGCGGTCGAGGCCAGCGGGACGAGCGCGGCGACGACGGCCATGGTGGCCACCAGCAGCAGGGGTGCCGTGCGGAAGGCCGGGCCCGTGCCCGCAGGGGTGATGGCCTCCTTGCGCAGCAGCTTGCGCAGGTCGCGCCAGGGCTGGGTGACGCCGGGCCCGGCCCGCCCCTCCATCAGCGCCCGTACCTGCCTCATCAGCCCGGCGAGCAGGGGTGCCCCGGCGACGACCAGGGCGACCTGGGCGGTCACCGCGGCCGTTCCGGTGGCGGTCATGGTGCCGTTCACGGCGTCTCCCCGTGCGAGGTGGCGCTCACCAGCCGACCGCCAGGGCCAGCAGGAGAGCGACGAGACCGAAGAACCCGTAGCCGAGGTAGCGGTGCACGCTGCCGGGGGCCAGCCGGCGCGCGGCCCGGCCCACGGCCAGGGCGGCCGCCAGGACCGGGCGGTAGAGGCGGTGTTCGATCCGGTCGCGGACGCTGCGCCGGAAGCGCACGCGTTCCACGAGGTAGGCGGAATCGCGCACCGGGGTGACGTTCACGTCCTGCTCGGGATCGAGGACATCGCCGAAGACCCGTTGCAGGGGCTCGGCGAAGGAGGTCGCGGTGTACGACATGCGGGGCGTGGGGGCGCCGCCCCCGCAGTCCCACACCCGCGCGTTCGTACGGCGTCCGCGACGGGCCGTCAGACGGATGAGGGCGGCCGCGGCGACGACGCCCGCGAGCAGGGCCGCCGTCACCCACAGGGGGGACAGGGAGGCGGCGGCCCGGTCCAGCCGCAGCTCCAGGCCGCCGCCCGCCAGGGGGCGGCCGTCGTGGAGCCCCGCCGCGGCGACCGCCCGCGACAGGCTGCTGCCCAGCGTGCCGGGGACGAGGGCGAGGGCCGTGCAGCCGATGGCGAGCAGGCCCATGCCGACGTGCATCAGGGGCGGGCTCTCCTCCGCCGCCGCGGCCCCTCCGCTGCGCGGCCGGGCGAAGAAGCCGACGCCCAGGGCCTTGACGAACACGGCGGCCGCCAGCCCCGCCGACAGGGCGATGACCGCCACGGCGAGCGGCAGGACGATGGCCGTGGACACCCCGGGAACCGCCATGCCGTGGATCAGGGACTGCAGCAGCAGCCACTCGCTGAGGAAGCCGTTGCCCGGCGGCAGCGCGACCGCGGCCAGCGAAGCCACCGCGAAGAAGCCCGCCGTGGCCGGCATCCTGGCGCGCAGGCCGCCCAGCCGGTCGAGGTCGCGCAGCCCCGTGGCCCGCACGACGGAACCGGCCGCGCAGAACAGCAGCGCCTTGAAGACGGCGTGGTTGGTGACGTGCAGCAGGGCCGCGGCCAGGGCGAGGGCCGCGGGGACCGGATAGCCGGAGGAGGCGAACAGGCCCGCCGCGCCCACGCCGATGAGCACCAGGCCCAGGTTCTCCGACGTCGAATAGGCGAGCAGGCGCTTGAGGTCGGAGGCCATGGCCGCCTGCAGGATGCCGTAGACGGCCGACAGGGATCCCGTCGCGAGGACCAGCAGCCACCCCCAGCCCGGGCCGCCGCCCAGCAGTTCGAAGTCCACGCGGATGATGCCGTACGCGCCCAGGTTCACCATCGCCGTGCTCATCAGCGCCGAGACGTTGCTCGGCGCCTCGGGGTGGGCCCGCGGCAGCCACGGGTGCAGGGGCACCATGCCCGCCTTCGACGCGAACGCCGCGGCGACCAGGACGAAGACCGCGCCGCGCGCGCCCGGCGACATGGCGGCCGCCCCCGCGCGCAGCTGCGCGAACGTCTCGCCGCCCGCCCCGGCGGCGAACAGCGCGAGCCCCGCCAGCAGCAGGACGAGACCGACGTGCGTCATCACCGCGTACCAGACGCCGGCCTCGCGGACGGCGGAGCGGTCGCGCTGCTCGGCCAGGACCAGGACCAGCGACGTGACCGCCATCCCCTCCCACAGCAGCAGGAAGGACGAGACCGAAGCGGCGGCCGGGACCAGGACCAGGGTCAGGGCGAAGACCGGCAGGGACGACTGGACGCCGCGCGACGCCGTGCCGCGCGGGCCGCGGCCGGAGGCGTAGCCGATCCCGTAGACGGAGACCGCGAGGACCACGGCGCCCGCGACGGCCATGAACAGGCCCGAGAGGGCGTCGACGGCCAGGCGCAGCCCGGCCAGCGGCAGGAGGCCGGGCAGGTACGCGGACCAGGCGGTGCCGCCCAGCGCCGCGATCCCGCCCGCCAGTCCGGCGCCGCCCAGCCCCGCGGTGCACAGCCCCACCGTCACCACCCGGGCGCGGGTGGGCAGGAGCATCCCGGCCAGCACTCCGGCACCGGCGAGACCCGTGGCCACGACGGTCGCGGACTCGGCTGGGCTCATGCGGCGTACCCCGCGGGGGCGGCTGAGCGGGGACGGCTGCCTATCGGACCGCCGCCGGCCGCGGGTCTCCTGCAGCCGTACGCGCTCACCGGCCCGTCACGACGCGCAGCGCCGCCACGATCCGCTCCGGCTCCGGCGGGCACCCCGGCACCCGCAGGTCGACGGGGACGACGTCGGCCACCGCGCCCTCCACGCCGTGGCCGCCGGCGAACTCGCCGCAGTCGATCGCGCAGTTGCCGACGGCGACCACCAGGCGGGGCCGGGACATCGCGGCGACGGTGCGGCGCAGCGGCTCGGCCATGTTGCGGGTGACGGGGCCGGTCACGAGGGCCACGTCGGCGTGGCGGGGCGAGGCCACCAGGCGGGCACCGTAGCGCTCTGCGTCGTACACCGGCCCGAAGGCCTGCGCGATCTCGATCTCGCAGCCGTTACAGGAACCCGCGTCGATGCAGCGCACGTGGGCCGAACCGGCCAGCTCCGCGGCGCCGGGCGGCAGGTTCCCCGCCGGGCGCGGCGGGGCGTCCTCCGCCACCCGTCCGGTCTCACGGATCTTGCGCAGCAGGCCCATGCGGGTTCCCTCACCTCGGCGTCGGTGTCCCTCACGAAGGTGTGGCGGCCGTCTCCCGCCGTCACAGCGCGGAATCGCGCCGAGAGACGGCCGCCGGTCGGAAGGGCCGCGACGGCCCGTGCGGGCGGCGGTCGGTAGCCCGGTCCGGGCCCGCCGGCGCTCCGGGTGGGAACGTCGTACGGCCTTCGGCAGCCCCGCTTGCATGAGGACTGGTCTGGCCGGGTCAACGGCGGCACGGGGCCGCGGTCACGGGTGGGGAGAGGGGCCGTCCCCTGGGGGTGACATTGCGGACGGCTGGGACGGATGAGTCGAATTCGCGTCTCTTGTACGGGCGAGGGTTCGCGCGCAGACGGCTCCACCGGGGCTGCGGGGTCGCGGTGCGACGCCGTTCGTACGGCGGCCTGCCGGGGAACGGGCGCGCCATTCAAAACCGCCGCGACGGCGCGCAACCCCCACGACCGCGACCAGCGGTGCCCTGCACGCCTCAGGCCCGCTCGGCACCGCCGGGTACCTCAGTGAGGGTTACGCGCCGTCGCGGCGGCGGGCGGGCAGGCGGCCGGCTCGGGGGTGGCGCTCGTGGGGGTTCGCGGGAGGTGAGTGCCCCTTGCCGTGCGCAGGGTCAGGTCCGTCAGGGCCTCGGGGGCGCCGGTCTGGCCCCGGACGCCGGGGAAGGCGTTGACGTCCACGATGAGCGGGCTCCCGGCGACGTCGAGCAGGTCGACGCCGTACACGTCCAGGGCGAAGACCTCGCCGACGCGCCGTACGACGTCGAGCCAGCCCGCGGGCAGGGCGTCGGTGCGCAGGGGTTCGGTGCCGGTGCGGACGGGGGTCGCGAGTTCCGAGCGGCGCAGGCCGGCGAAGACGTGGTCGCCGACGACCCACAGCTTGTGGTCCCAGCCGTCGTTGGGGGTGAAGCGCTGCACCACGACGGGCTCGTCGCCCCACTCGGCCGCGAGCACGGCGAGCCGTACGGGGTCGTCGACGCGGGCCACCAGGTCGTGGCGGCGGCTGTGGCGGCTCTTGATCACGACGGGGTAGGACAGGTCGCCGCGGGCGGCCAGGCCGGCGAGGGAGGGCTCGGTGGCGGTGGCCACGAAGGGGAGGGCGGCGCGCAGGGCCACTTCCGCCATGGCGGTCCGGTCCTGGCACTGCCCGGTGGAGGCGGCCGAGTTCAGCACGGGCGCGCCACGCTCCTCGAGGCGGCGGGCGAAGGCCAGGGCGCGCGGGGTCCGGGTCTTGAGGAGGTAGACGTCGGCGAGGTCACCGGGCGCGGGGTCGGGCGCGTGCGCGGGGTCGAGCGCGTCGACGCGGTGGCGGGGCGTCAGCAGGCCGGTGGCGGCTGCCAGCAGCGGGTGGTCGGGGGCCGGGGTGAGCAGGCCTATCTTCATGCGTCGCCGCCGAGGGGGCCGCCGGCTGGCGCGGACGGCTGCGCCGACAGCAGGGCGGCGGCGCCGGCCGCGGCGGCGCGCGGGCGGGTTCCTCCCGCGTCGGCGAGCCGCAGGATCGCCCAGGCCACGCGGGCGACCGCGTCCGGGACCTGACGGAAGCTGGGGAAGTCGTTGACGTCGACGACGACGGGCCCGTCGGGGCCGAGGACGACGTCCACGCCGTACAGGTCGAGGCCGAAGACCTCTCCGACGCGGGCGGCGATGGCGGCCACCTCGGCGCTGAGCGGCACCTGCCGCTCGCTCGCGGGCTGGTCGGGGTGGAGGGGGGAGCAGCGTTCGGTGGCGTAGAGCTCGCCGTCGACGCAGTAGACCTTGAGGTCGACGCCGGAGTTGGGGACGTAGGGCTGGGCTATGAGCATGCCACTGCCCGCCCCGTGTTCGTCCCGGGGCGCCTGGTGCGCGAGCCGGTCGGGGGAGGGCACGAGGCGCACGGCCCGGCCGGAGCTGCCGTCGGCGGGCTTGACGACGAGGGGGTACTCGGCGGCGGGCACCTCCGCGAAGTCCTCGATGCGCATGGCCGCGTAGGTCACGGGGACGGGCAGGCCGTGGGTCTCCGCGGTCACGGCGGCGAGGGCCTTGTCGCGCACGCCGCGGATGGCGCGGGCGTCGTTGACGGTGGTGAGTCCGGCGCCGGCCGCGGCTTCGAGGAGGGTGAGCCCGGGTCCGCCGGAGACGGTCTTGAGGATCCAGGCGTCGTGCCGGCCCGCGCGCACCGTCTCGGAGAGCCTGAGGAGCGACCCGCCGGGCCTGAGCACGTCCACCCGGTGGCCCCAGGACCTGAGTTGGCGGATGACGTCCACCGGCATGCCGTCGTGCCGGTACTGCTCCTCCACCAGGAAGCAGAGTCTCATTGGTGCATCCTCGTAATCCCCGGACATCCGCCGAGTGCGTCCGGCAGAACTGTGACGGCTCAGGATGTCATGCGTGACGGGGCGGGCATGTCGGGGGCTGTCTCAATTGTGTAGCAAACCGATCATGCGCCGTCCGTTTTTCTCCGTATCCGACCGACTGATTCCCCGTCGGATACGGGCCGCCCCTGCGCAGGACGACGGACGGACGGCGCTGCAGCGGGGCTATGCACACCACGCTTCGATTGGCCGATACAACGGCCTCGTCGTGGCCGGATCACACCCGGGCCGCCCCGGCGGTCCACCCGGACCACCGCGACAGTTAGGGGCGAGATGGATGCTTCAGTGCCGATTGGTGCGGGAAAGATAGCTACAGCCTGATTTATGCGGGCGGCAGGCGGCCCCGCCGTACGCCGCCCGCCGGACGAGATGACCATCGATGGACGCGAATTCCGACCCCCTCTCCCCCACGGCGACGGTCCCTGTCGCCGCCGTCGACGCGGAAGGCACCGTCACCCTGTGGAGCCCCGCCGCGCGGCACGCGCTCGGCCATGCGCCCGAGGAGGTCATCGGCCGCCCCGCCGCCGCCCTGCTCGCCGCACCCCTGCCGCCCCCGGCACTGCGGGCGCTCACGCGGTCCGCACCCTGGAGCGGCGCCCTCACGGCCCGCCACCGGGACGGCGGGGCGGTGCGGGTCACCGTGCGGGCACACCCCTGTCCGGAGGGCGACGGCCGCGTGCAGTGGGTGCTGCTCGGCGCCGCTCCGGAAGGCGCCCCGCCCGGCGAGCCGGACGCCGTGCTCGAGGAGGCGGCGCAGAAGGACGCCGCCCTCAAGGAGTGGGCGTACGTGCAGTCCCCGATCGCCACCGCCGTCTACGACCGCGATCTGCGGCTGACCGGTGCGAACGGGGAGATGGTGCGCCTGTCGGGCCGTCCCGAGGAGGCCATGCTGGGGCTGCAGCTCACCGAGATCTTCCCCGGCGCCCCCTTCGACGAGTTCGGCCGTCTGATGGCGGATGTGCTGCGCAACGGCGAGACCTTGCGCACGGACACCTTCTTCCGCGCGCCCGGCCAGTCCCGCAAGCGCGCGTGGGCGACGTTCTTCACCCCGCTCAAGGACGGCGACGGCCGCGTGCAGGGCGTGTCGATAGCGGCACTGGACCGCACGGAGCCGCACCGCGCCCGGCAGCGGCTGGCGATGGTCAACGACGCGGGCGCCCGCATCGGCACCACGCTGGATGTCGGACGCACCGCCGAGGAGCTGGCGGAGGTCACCACGGGCGCGTTCGCGGACCTCGTCAGCGTCGATCTGCTCGACTCCGTACTGCACAGCGGAGATGCGGCCGGTGGAGCCGGTGCGGGCCCGGACGACGCGGGCGCCGGAGGGCCGGACGCGGAGCCGGTGCGCCGGGCAGCCGCGCGGTCCGTGCTCGACGGCCTTCCCGGGGAGCCGGGCAGCTCCTTCTCCTACGCGCCGCATTCCCCGCCCGCCGAGGCGCTCGCCTCCGGCCGCCCCTCGCTGCACCGCGCGGAGGCGGCGGCGATCGCGGCGTGGGCGGACGGCGGCGGCCCCGCCCTCTCCCGGTGCCTGGGCGACGAGGGTGCCCACTCGGTGCTCGCCGTGCCGCTCGGCGCGCGGGGCTCCACGCTCGGCGTGGCCCTGTTCGTCCGGTACCCGGGCACCGATCCGTTCGACGCGGACGACCTGCTGCTGGCCGAGGAGATCGCGGCGCGGGCGGGCGTGTGCGTCGACAACGCCCGCCGATACGCGGTGGAGCGCTCGGTCGCGCTCACGCTCCAGCGCAGTCTGCTGCCCGGGCGGCTGCCCGAGCCGACGGCCGTCGAGGTCACCTCCCGCTATCTGCCCGCCGGCGCCCAGGCCGGCGTCGGCGGGGACTGGTTCGACGTCATCCCGCTGTCCGGCGCCCGGGTCGCGCTCGTCGTCGGCGACGTCGTCGGCCACGGGCTGCAGGCGTCGGCCGTCATGGGCCGGCTGCGCGCGGCCGTCCGCACCCTCGCGGACCTGGACCTGCCGCCCGACGAACTGCTCACCCACCTGGACGATCTGGTCGTCCAGCTGGCCCAGGACCAGCAGGACCAGGCGGCGGAGCGGCTGCCGGGCACCGTCCGGGAGACGGGCGCGACCTGCCTGTACGTGGTGTACGACCCGGTGTCGCGCTCCTGCGTCCTGGCCCGGGCGGGCCATCCGGCGCCCGTGCTCGTGACGCCCGACGGCACGGCCCGCTTCCTGGACCTCCCCGGCGGCCCGCCACTGGGCCTGGGCGGGCTGCCCTTCGAGTCCGCCGAACTGCAGCTGCCCGAGGGCAGTCTCCTCGCGCTGTACACCGACGGGCTGGTCGAGAGCCACGACCACGACATCGGCGCGGGCCTGGACGGGCTGCGCACGGCCCTGTCGGGTCCGGCCGCGCCCCTGGAGCAGACCTGCGACGCGGTCCTGGACGCACTGCTGCCGCGCCGCCCCGAGCGGCCCAAGGACGACATCGCGCTGCTGCTCGCCCGCACACGCGCGCTGGACGCCTCGCAGGTGCGCAGCTGGGACCTGCCGGCGGAGCGGTCCACGGTCGCCGAGGCGCGCAAGTTCGCGTCCGAGCAGCTGACGGCCTGGGGGCTGGAGGAGCTGGGGTTCACCACCGAACTGGTCGTCAGCGAGCTGGTCACCAACGCCGTCCGGCACGCCTACGCCCCCATCCGGCTCCGGCTGATCCGCGAGCGCTCCTCGCTGATCTGCGAGGTGTCGGACGCGAGCAGCACCTCGCCCCGGATGCGCCGGGCCCGGGTCACGGACGAGGGCGGCCGGGGGCTGCTGCTGGTGGCGCAGCTGACGGAGCGCTGGGGTACGCGCTTCACCGCGGAGGGGAAGACGATCTGGGCCCAGCAGCCGCTGGCCGCCGCCGGGTGAACACCGGGGCGGCCTGCGGCAGGCAGGGTGTCAGCGTTGCTTCTGGCACACCTGCACTCTCTTGAGGTGGTCGGCGACCACGGGTCTCGCCATGCGGGCGGCTTCGCGCACGTCGGCGTTCTTCCCCTGGGCGATCTCGTCGTCGAGCATCTTGAGGGCCTGGACGTGCCCGGCCGCCGCCAGCTTCAGCCAGAGCCGGTCGTACTCGCGCGTGTGCGCCTTCTTCTGAAGGCTCTTCAGGTCCTTGCGCTGCTCGGCCATGGCCCGGTCGGGCAGGGTCACCCTCAGGCGCTTCGCGAGGTCCGTGATCTTCTTGTCGAGCCGGGTGTGGTCCCTGACGAGGATCTCCCCGGTCTTCTTGACGCACGAGGTGGTGGCGTTCTTCTTGACGTCCTTGCCCATGGCGATCTCGCCGAGGCCGCCCTGATGGGCCATCGCCAGGAAGGAGCCGTCCTTCGCCGCCTCCGTGTCCGTCTGGGCGAGCGCGACGCCCGCCGGTCCCGCCACCATGGCGAGGGCTGCCGCTGCGGTCGTGAACCGGTGTCCCATACGCATCCTGCACGCTCCGTTCGTCATCGTCCCGCGCCGGTCGGCCCGGCACGGGACGGCATCGGGTGGGACGTACGTGGCGACGCCCCCATGGAGCTGATGCCTGCCCCCGGCCGGGGCGCGCCGCATCAGCGCGCCCCGCAGTCCCCTCCAATGGAGCACGGGCAGGTGCCGGGGCGTCAGGTGCAGCGGGTACGGTCGGCCGGCAGCGTCCCGTCCAGGAGGAAGGAGTCGATCCTGTCGTTGACGCACTCGGCGTCCGGCGAGCCGTAGACGCTGTGGCCGCCGCCCGTGTCCGTCATGGTGACGGCCGAGGGGCCGACGGCCCGGGCCATGCGGCGCAGCCACTGCACGGGGGTGGCGGGGTCGAATTCGGAGGTGTGCAGGAGCATCTTGGGGGCGCGGGGGGCCGCGACGTCGTGGGAGCTGTCGTCACCGGCCTGCGGCCAGCCGGTGCACAGGGCCATGTCGGAGGCCAGGGTCGGGCCGAAGACCGGTGAGGCGTCGGCGAAGTCGTCGTAGGCGTTCGCGACCTGGCCGGCGGTGTAACGTCCCTTGGAGTCGGCGCAGTTGACCGCGGCCCGTGCCGCCCCGGATCCGTCGCGGCCGTCCTCGGTCCTGCCCTCGGCCCGGGCGGCCTCCTCCTCGGCCATGTGCGCGGACTCCCCCGGCGGCAGGTGGTAGACGATGGACGCGAGGAGGTTGGGGGCCTCGGGCAGGCCGCCGCGGGAGCGCAGCAGGCCCATGGTCCGCGTCACGGCGGTCTCCCGGTCGAGGGTGCGGCCGTTCACCCAGGGCAGGGGCTGCTCGTCGAGGCGGTCGAAGGCGGCGGTGACGTTCTCCATGGCCCGGTCGGTGTCGGAGCCGAGGATGCAGTCCTCGTCGCCCCGCCTGGTGCAGATCTCCACCGCGTGGCGCAGGGCCTTGTGGTAGGCGGCGGCCCGGGCGAGGGTGGTCCGCCTCGCGTCGGGCGACGGGTCGTCGACGCCGTCCATGACCATGCGGCCGACCTTCTGCGGGAAGCGGTGGGCGTAGGCGGCGCCGAGCCGGGTGCCGTGGGAGTAGCCGAGGTAGTGGAGCTTGTCCTCGCCGAGGGCGGCGCGGAGCACGTCCAGGTCGCGGGTGGTGTTGACGGTCCCGACGTGCGGCAGGACGGGCCCGGAGCGCCTGCTGCACTCCTCCAGGCCCTTGGCCCGGTCCTCGATGCGGTCGGCGAGGCCGCCCCGGGCGCCGGAGTCCTCGTCCGTGCCGCGGGCCGCCTCCACGGCGGCGCCGCGGGGGCCGCAGCGGACCGGGGAGCTGGCACCGGTGCCGCGCGGGTCGAAGGTGACGAGGTCGTAGCGGCCGCCGGCCTTGCCGAAGCCGTCCGGGCCGCGGGCGCCGAGCCGTACGAGCCCGGACTCGCCCGGTCCGCCGAAGGACAGGACGAGCGAGCCGAGACGGTGGTCCTGGTCCTTGGTGCGGTAGCGCATGAGGGCGAGCCGCAGTTCGCCCTTGGCGGGGTCCGCGTAGGTGTAGGGCACGGTGAGCCGGGCGCACTCGGGTGCGCCGGGGGCGTGCCGCGTCTCGTTCCTGATCGTCTTGTCCTGGTCCCGGGAGCAGGGCTCCCAGGCGATCTCCTGGTCGTAATAGGGGGTCAGGTCCGGTCGGCCCGCCGCCTCGTCACGGCTCGCACAGGCGGTCAGACTGCAGGCCAGCAGAGCGACGGCGAGGGGCAGGGAGAGGGAGGGTGCGAGTACGGGCCTCATGCCGCGGACGGTACTTGGCCTGCTAACCGCCGGCGTCCCCGGTGGCTCGTCCGGGTGACGGGCCCCGGCGTGTCGGCCCGAGCCACGCGGCGGCCGCGACGAGCAGCGCGGCGCCCAGCAGGACGGCCACCGCGCGGTGGGGGCCGGCGGCGCCGGAGTGGTGGAGCGCGAGGGTGACCAGGGCGATGCCGAAGGCCGTTCCGAGGCCGCGGGCCATGTTGACCAGCCCGCCCCCGGTGCCGGAGGACGCCGCCGGGATCGCCCCCATGACCAGGGCGTTGTTGGCGGGGGTGAAGACGCCGAGCCCCAGGCCGAGAAGGGCGAGCAGCGGGACCAGGGGGCCCGTGGCGAGCGGGAGGGCGAGCATGGCGGCGAGCGCGGCGATCGCGACGGCCGCGCCCAGCAGGCAGCGGCTCCGGTCGCCCAGGGCCTTGGGCAGGACGCGCTCCGCGCAGGTCGCGGCCAGGGCGAAGCCGGCCGGAAGGGCCGTCAGGACCAGCCCGGCGTGCAGCTCGGAGGAGCCTGCGCCGGTGAGCACGACGGGCACGAGCACGAGCGGGCCGAAGAGGACGAGGTAGGCGCCGAGCGCCGCGGCGAGGCCGGTGGAGACGGCCCGGCGCCGCAGCAGGGCCGGGTCGACGAGGGGGTGGGCCGCCCGGCGTTCCCGCAGGACGAAGCCCCAGGTCGCGGCTGCGGCCAGGGCGAACAGGAAGGCGACGGCCCAGGCGGGCACGGTCAGCCCGGACACCATGGACAGGGCCAGCAGCAGCGCGGTGGTCGCGACGGCCAGGAGCACCGGCCCGAGGCGGTCGGAGCCGGCCGCGGGGCTGCGGGTACGGGTGCGGGGCAGCAGGTACTGGCCGGCCACGAGGGCGGCCAGGCCGACGGGGACGTTGACCGCGAAGACCCAGCGCCAGCCGAGCCCGGCCACCAGGGCGCCGCCGACGGTCGGGCCGAGGGCGAGTCCGAGGGCCTGCGCCGCGGCCTGGACGCCGAGGGCGGCGCGCATCTTCCCGCGCGGCGCGCTGGTGGTCACCAGGGCCACGCTGTTGGCCTGCATCATCGCCGCCCCCGCGGCCTGCAGCACGCGGAAGACCACGAGGACGGCCAGGGACGGGGCGAGGGCGCAGGCGGCCGACGCGGCGGTGAAGACGAGGAATCCGTAGAGGTAGAACAGCTTGCGGCCGTGGGCGTCCGCGAGCCGGCCGACCGGCACCAGCAGTGCGACGAGGGTGAGGAGGTAGGCCAGCGAGACCCACTCGACGGCGGCCAGCGAGGCGTGGAACTCGCTGCGCAGCCCGCCGTAGGCGAGGGTGACGATGCTGGCGTCGAGCTGGCCCATGAAGGCACCGAAGCAGACGGTGGCCACCGCGAGCCGCCAGCCGCCGGGGCGGGTCCGTATGCGATCCGGGCGGGGCCGTTCCTCGACGAGGGCCGCGGTCCACGGCCGGGGTCGGCGGGGGTGCGGTGGCATGCGGCCGAGGCTACAGCGTCGGGGGGTCCCGGGCCCGCGGGCCGGACCACCGAGCGCCCGCAGCGCCGCCTCCAGGGCGTCGAACGTGGTGCCGATGAGCGCGCGGTGGCCAGGGGCGGCGTCGGCGGCACGTTCGCCCGCGAGCAGCCGGGCCATGGTGGTGGCGACGACGGTGCGGTAGGCGGTGACGGTGAGGGCCGCGGTCAGTCGCGGCACCGGGTCGCCGGGGCGGGCCCCGGTCGTCCCGGCGACGGCCCGCGCGAGGGCGTCCTCCAGCTCCTCGACGGCCTCGCGGACGCGGGCGCGCAGGGCGGGCGAGCCGACAACGCCCGCCAGGCGGCCGACTACCGCTCCGGGCGGGCCCACCGCGACCGAGGCCTTCGGCAGCGCGCTGGCCCGGTGGTTCGGGGCGCGGGCCACCCTCCCCACCGGTTCACGAGCGGCCTGAAGCGCGGCCTGACGCACGGCGGCGGTCTCCTGCGGCGCGTGCCGCGTACGACAGGCGGCGGCCGTCGTCGGCACGCCGTGGCCGGCGGCCGGAGCGGGCGGCGGCCTCTACTCCGCTTCCTCCGGCCTCTCCTCGTACTCGGGCAGGCACAGGGTGGTGAGCGCCCCTCCGCCGGGGGCGTTGGCGAACGTCAGCTCCGCGTGGATGGTCCGGGCCTGGCCGACGGCGATGGTCAGGCCCAGGCCGTGGCCCTTGGTGCTGGTGCTGGTGGGCTCGGTGCGGAAGCGCTGGGGGCCGTGTTCGAGGAGGTAGTCCGGGTAGCCCTCGCCGTGGTCGCGGATGGAGACCACCGGCCCGTCGACGGTGACGACGACGGGCGGGCGGCCGTGGCGGTGGGCGTTGACGAGCAGGTTGCTCAGCACCCGCTCCAGGCGGCGCCGGTCGGTCTCCACGCACGCGTCCTTCAGGACGCGCACCTCGGCCTCCATCCCGGAGGCGCGCACGGCCCGCTCGGCCAGCTGTCCCAGCAGGTGCGCGTCGAGGTCGGCCTTCTCCGTCAGGGAGTCGAGCCGGGAGATCTCCAGCAGGTCCTCGGTCAGGCGGCGCAGCGTCTGCACCCGGTCGCGCACGAGCTCGGTGGGCCGGCCGGGCGGCAGCAGGTCCGCGGCCGCCTGCAGGCCGGCGAGGGGAGTGCGCAGTTCGTGGGCCACGTCGGCGGTGAAGCGCTGCTCGCTCTGCAGCCGGGCCTGCAGGGTGCCCGCCATGGCGTCGAGGGCCGCGGCGACGGCGGCGACCTCGTCCTGCTCCCGGGCGGGGCGGGTGGTGCGCGGGTCGGCGACGCGGGCGTCGAGGTCGCCGGCGCTGATGCGGCGGGCCACATCGGCGGTGCGGTGGAGTCTGCGGGTGACCCGCGAGACGGCGAAGACGCCGATGAGCAGGGTGCCGCCGATGGCGAGCGTGGCGGAGCCGGCGATGGCCCGGTCGAGGCCGTCGATGGTGTCCTTGCTGTGCCGGTAGTCGAACCGGGCGGTGATGACCCCGGCGTCGGCGGGCCCGGCGGCCCACATGGTCGGGGTGCCGTCGTGGTCGCCGAGAGCGGTGCCGCGCTCGCCGCGCAGCGCCATCTCCTGGAGCCGCCGCGGGAGGTCGGGCGGGTTCAGGGCCGCGGGGCGGTGCATGGGGTCGCCGGACGCGTAGGCCTTGGTGGCGGCGTCGAGCCGGGACAGGGCCTCGGAGCGGGCCTGGTGGACGGTCTGCCGGGTGACGATGACGTGCACGAGGACGCCGAGCACGGTCGCGACGACGCAGCACACGACGGCGAGGAAGAGCGTGAACTTCCCGTAGAGCGAGCCCAGGCGGGAGAGCCTGCGGAGGCGGGCCCGCAGGCCCCGCGGCCCGGCGGTCACCGGCGGCGCTCCCGGTCGCGCGGCGTGGCCGGGGCGGCGCCGGACTCGGCGCGGCGGATCTCGTAGCGCCGGAAGTCCATGTAGTGGTTCTGGGTGTTCCAGGTGTAGACCGAGCGCAGGGCGTAGTGCGGCGTCGTCCACGGCTCCCAGACGATCAGGTCGCGGCCGGCGACCTCGACGGACGAGGGCTGGGCGACGGTCGACAGGACGCGGGTGAGCTCGCCCTTGACGAGGGTGTAGGCGCGCAGCGAGAGGAAGTGGTCCTCCATCTCGATGCCGACGATCAGGTCCTCGCGGCCGTCTCCGGTGAGGTCGCTGTAGACGGGCTTGCGGATGGGGCAGTTGCGCTGCCGCTGCTGCGGGGTGGAGCACGACGAGGAGACCTTCGCGGCGGTCGCGTCGTCGAGGGCGTCCGCGCCCGTGACGCTGTTGCGGTTGGCCGTGACCTCGGCCTTGACCGCGGCGTAGGCGTCCACCTTGTGGATGTCCCCGGAGGGGACGGCCGCGACGCCGGGGACCTTCGTGGCCGTCTCGCCGTCGTGCTGCGGGCCGCTCGGCGACGGAGCCGGCGTCGCCTGCGGCCACAGTCTGGACGGGGCCGAGGCGGGGGCCGTCCGGCCGGCGCCGACGGGCTCGCCCGCGCTCGCGCACCCGGTCGCCGCCGCCGCGAGCACGGCCAGCGCACCGAGCGCCCGCAGGGCGCGCCGGCGGGAGGCGGCACTCGGCACGGCGCTCCCGGCGTCGGGGCAGGTGGATCGGGGCACTCGGCGGTTCCATCGTCGGCTGGCGGCGGCCCCTGTCCGGGACCCGGGATACGCCACGATGTTATGCGAGCCGCACGCCGCGCCCTCCGGGCCCGCCGCAGGCCACGGCCGGGAGCCCCGCCGCAGGAGGTGTCCGCGGGCGGCCCCCGCCCGGCCGCACGGCCTACTTCTTCCTTCCCCGGCGCTTGGCGATGGTGGTCATGACGACCGGCAGGAGCAGTTCGAGCGCCCGGGTGACCTGGGCGACCGGCAGGCCGGTGCGTTTGGCGACGGTTTCGGCCACGGGGCCGGTGATCTTCCCGAGGACGCCGGACATCAGCCCGCCGCCCAGCCCGCCCCCGAGGCCGCCGAACCCGCCCGGGCCGGCTGCTCCGGCCGGGGCCGCGCTCTCCTGGCGGGTGAGCTCCTCGGGGAGGGCGGCGACGGTCTCCCGCACCATCCGTGTCGCCCCGTCCGCGTCGGTGCCGAGCTCTCCTGCGAGCTCCTGGATCCTGTCCTCACCCAGCTCGTCCAGTACGTCCTGCTGCAGCGCTTCATCGCCCATGGGCCCGACATTACGCGGGCCGAACAGATCTCGGTACGCAAGGTAGTGCGGCGATCACCGTGCGGAACGGCGTGCGCCCCCGCGCCGGGGCCCGCGGAAGCGG
This sequence comes from Streptomyces roseifaciens, assembly GCF_001445655.1. Classification (NCBI taxonomy): domain Bacteria; kingdom Bacillati; phylum Actinomycetota; class Actinomycetes; order Kitasatosporales; family Streptomycetaceae; genus Streptomyces; species Streptomyces roseifaciens. The sequence continues at coordinate 1,696,177 of NZ_LNBE01000003.1, read as the reverse complement.
CGGCACCGAACTCAAGATCCTTAAGCGGCGCGGCCCCGGCTTTCACCTCATTGAGGGGAAATATGACCTTCCGATCTACCTGCCAGGGGCACGCGAACTAGCGTGGGCGGCCATGTCGCACCCTTTCGCTCTCCCCTCCTTCTACATGCCGTACCCCGCGCGCCTCAATCCCCACGTGGAAGGCGCCCGGGAGCATTCCAAGGCCTGGGCCCGCGAGATGAACATGCTGGAGGGCTCCGGCATCTGGGACGAGGCGGACCTGGACGCGCACGACTACGCCCTGCTGTGCGCGTACACCCACCCGGAGGCGTCCGGCCCGGTGCTCGATCTCGTCACCGACTGGTACGTCTGGGTGTTCTTCTTCGACGACCACTTCCTCGACATCTTCAAGCGCACCGGTGACATGGCGGGCGCGAAGGCGTATCTCGACCGGCTGCCGGCCTTCATGCCCCTGGACGCCGGCGGGACCCCCGAGCCCACCAACCCGGTGGAGGCGGGCCTCGCGGACCTATGGGCCCGCACGGTCCCGTCCATGTCGGAGGACTGGCGGCGGCGCTTCATCGAGAGCACGCGGCACCTGCTCAACGAGTCCATCTGGGAACTGTCCAACATCAACGAGGGCCGGGTCGCCAACCCGATCGAATACATCGAGATGCGCCGCAAGGTGGGCGGCGCCCCCTGGTCGGCCAACCTCGTCGAGTTCGCGGTGGGCGCCGAGGTCCCCGGGGCCGTCGCCGCGAGCCGGCCGATGCGGGTGCTGAAGGACACCTTCGCCGACGGGGTGCACCTGCGCAACGACCTCTTCTCGTACCAGCGGGAGACCGAGGCCGAGGGCGAGCTGGCCAATGCGGTCCTCGTCCTGGAGCGGTTCCTGGGGTGCGACACCCAGCAGGCGGCCGACACCGTCAACGACTGGCTCACCTCCCGGCTCCAGCAGTTCGAGCACACCGCCCTGACCGAGCTGGCGCCCCTCTTCGACGAGCACGGCCTGGACCCGCTGTCCCGCCACGACGTCTTCGCCTACGTCAAGGGGCTCCAGGACTGGCAGTCCGGCGGCCACGAATGGCACATGCGCTCCAGCCGCTACATGAACGACGCCCCGGGCGGAGCGGTCAACGCCCCCGAGGCGCTGCTCGCCGGGCCGCTCGGGCTGGGCACGTCCGCGGCACGGATGTTCACCTCGATCGCGGCGACGGCACCGGCGCGGCTGCGCCGCCACACCCACGTGCCGTTCCAGGCCGTGGGCCACCTGCCGCTGCCGGACTTCCCCATGCCGTACCAGGTGCGGCTCAACCCCCACCTGGACGCCTCCCGGCGGAACAGCATCGTGTGGGGCCACCGCATGGGGATGCTCGCCCCGAACCCCGTGCTTCCCGGCTCCGGGCTGTGGACCGAGGAGAAGCTCGCCGACTACGACTTCGCGCTGTGCGCCGCGGGCCTCCACCCCGACGGCACCGCCGGCCAGCTCGACCTGGCCACCGACTGGCTGACCTGGGGCACCTACGGGGACGACTACTACCCCGTGGCCTTCGGCGGGCACACCGGGGCGGCCGGCATGGCCGCGGCCAAGGCCTGCACGAAGCGGCTGCTGCTGTTCATGCCCGTGGACTCCCCCGTCACCCCGCCCCCGGAGCACGTCCTGGAGCTCGGCCTGGCCGACCTGTGGGCCCGCACCACGGAGGCCATGACCAGCAGCGAGCGCGCCGATCTCCATGCGGCCGTCAAGGCGATGCTCGACGCCTGGCTGTGGGAGCTGGAGAACCAGAAGCTGCACCGCGTCCCCGAGCCCGTGGACTACATCGAGATGCGCCGCCAGACCTTCGGCTCCGACCTCACCCTGACGCTCTGCCGCAACGGCCACGGCGCGGCCGTGCCGCCGGAGATCTACCGCTCCCAGCCGGTCCAGGCCATGGAGAACGCGGCCATGGACTACGCCATCCTGATGAACGACATGTTCTCGTACCAGAAGGAGATCCAGTTCGAGGGCGAGATCCACAACGCCGTCCTGGTCGTCGAGGACTTCTTCGACTGCGGGCGCATGGAAGCGCTGGGCATCGTCGCCGACCTCCAGGCCTCGCGGATGCGGGAGTTCCAGCACGTGGTCGACCACCAGCTGCCGGTCCTCTTCGAGGACTTCGGCCTCGACGCGGAGGCCCGCGCGGCGCTGCGGGGGTACGCCCGGGAGCTCCAGGACTGGATGGCCGGCATCCTCACCTGGCACCGGGACTGCCGCCGCTACCGGGAGGAGGACCTGCTCCGCCACAAGGGCGCCCCGGCCCCCGTCACCCCGCCCTTGGGCACCCCGACCGGCCTGGGCACGTCGGCCGCACGACTGTCGGCCCTGCTCCGCGCCCCCGCCACCGGCGCCCAGCCGGTGGGCTGACGGGGCGCCGGGGAGTTCCGACGGGGCAGCAGCTCTTGGGTGCCGCACCCCCTATCTGCTCCCCAGTTCTCTCCGTGGAAGGAAGACGCGCCCGGCTCGCCAGGACGTCCCTTGGGATGACCTGCGGGCTGGGGGCAGTCAGTCAGGCGGTGTCGGCTTAAGGGAACCGCCGCCGCGGCCCATGCGGAAATCGAGTCCTCTGCGTCTCGGTCTCCCGTCCGGAGCGGAGCACTGGTCCAGAAGGACCGGGCCTTTCGCAGAAGCTCCTTGGCGGCATCTCCGTACACGGCGCCTCGGCGCAGCAGCTCGAACGCTTTCTGGTAGAAATCGAGTTCGCTCGGCTCGGTGATGTCCACGGCAGATTTTCTGCAGACCGCCGCGGGCCGCAGCGAGGTCATCCTAGGCCTCGGTGAGCTGTGCTTCGAGCTCTGCCGTCGCCTGCTGGGCGGCAACGAGATCGGCAGAGAGCCGCTGGTCCTGAGCGGTGAGCTCGTTCACGCGGGTCACGCGATCACCGACGGCGACTTGGTCGAACTGCTGGCCGAGCTGGCGCCGCAGGGCCTCAGTGAGTTTGTCCCGCGCGGCCCGCAGCAAGGTGATCTCCTGGCGGGCCAACTCCAAGTCGGTCTTCGGGCCCGCCATGCTCGTGCCGGTGAATCGGGCGCGGCCTTCCGCCTCTGCCGCACGTCGACGTGCCGCGTCCTGAGATCACCAGCAGCCATCCCGACGGCTACCTGTGGAAGCGTGATCACGTCGACGGCTGGTTGGGGGACGCCCCGCTGTGTGGATCGACGACGACTTCACCGGCCGGGCGGCAGTGGTGCTGTGTGGGGTTGGCTCGAACATGTCGTGCTTCGGTACAAACAGGCACACTACGATGTGCGCGTTCTGCGGTGACAGTTAGACACTTTCTGCACGTTTCGAGAGAAACGACAACAGAGGAGTTCTATCGTGCGCAGTTCAGGTCGACGCCTAGGCGTTCTGGCTGCTGGGGCACTGATGGCTGTCGCGGCTAGCTCCACTGCTGCACAAGCCGCCCCGAGAAGCGAAGATGAAAGGATCCAGGCATCAGTGCCCGGATCCGCCTACCGGACTTCTGACGGGTGGTGCCACTTCAGCAACTGGGGCGGAAACTGGTTCTGCAAAGGCACCGGCGTTGACGTCGTCTACTGGCAGAAGCCGGATGGCTACCCTCAGGTCTTCGTCATCGGAACTGACCACAGCGTATGGAGCCGTTGGTCAACCGCTTCGTCGACCAGTAACTGGCTCAACATGAAGGGCTGGTGCAACCCGAACGACGGCCTGCCTTCCAGCGCAAACGGCTGGTCCATCACCATATCCTGCAGAGGCAGCGATGGCGGTTGGTGGCACAACACCCGAGCCACCAGCGGAGCATGGTCGGGCTGGAAAGCAGGTTAGGTTTTCCGAGGGCTGCTCGGCGAACCTCGAAATCTGATGGCTACGGGAGCTCTCATTGAGGGCTCCCGTGTGCGTTTAGAAGTGGTTGCCTTCCCGAGCATTCCGAGCCGTCCGGCGTCCGCGACCTGGACGGGCGCTGCTGCCGATCAACTGGATCGCCGCCAGCCCGCACTACTCCGGCAAACACAAGCGGCACGGCATGAACGCCCTTCGCCACGCAGAGGATCCCTCTACCTCACTCCCCCGCACGGCGGCGCTCGCGGAGGGCGCGGACGCGGCCGCGGCTCGCGCAGGCCGGTGACGGGCACCAGCGGCGGCGGCCGGTGGGGTTGGCGAAGACGCCGCGGCAGTCGTGCTCGGGGCAGACCGACAGGGTTTGGCGCTCGGGGCCGGTGAGGTGGTCGGCGGCCTGCCGGGCGATGCGGGCGAGGGCCGCTCCGGTCGTGGCGGGCGGCTCCCGCAGCAGCCGGTCCGCGGCGACGAGCCGTACGGGGTCGCGCTCCTCGCCGAGGAAGCGGGTGAGTTCCCCGACGGCTCCGGCCGGCGGCGGCTGCCCTTCCGCTACGGCCAGGGCGAGGGGGCGCAGGGTCTCGCGCAGGGCGTGGGCCTGGCGGAGGTCCGCGGCGCCGGGCGGCCGGGCCGGCGTCAGCTCGCTGCGGTCGAGCCACTCCGCCAGCCGCCCGGGCGTGGCCATGCGCTCGACCGGGTGCGTGCCGAAGTGCCGGCCGCTGGTGGCGAGCAGATTGAGCCAGCCGGCTCCGCAGTCGAAGCGGAAGGCCAAGCGGTCGTCCTCGTCGGTCATAGGAGCATCGTAACGGCTCACCCGTTACAGTGATCACGCTGATCATGTAACGGGTGAGCCGTTACGCATGGAGAGCGGAGGAGACACCATGGGGCCCGTCGTACGGACCGTTCTCGGGGATGTTCCCGCGGAGGAGCTGGGCGTCTGCGACGCGCACGACCACCTCTTCCTGCGCAGCCCCCGGCTGCCGGGCCAGGAGCTCGACGACGTGGAGGCGGCGGGCGCGGAGCTGCGCGCCTTCCAGGCGGCGGGCGGGCAGGCCGTGGTGCAGTGGACGCCCCGCGGCATGGGGCGCCGGCGGGCCGATCTCGCGGCGCTGGCATCCGCCACGGGGGTGCACGTGGTCGCCGCGACGGGGCTGCACCAGGCGGTGCACTACGAGCGGGAGCGTCTGGACCGCGACCGGGACCGGCTGACGGAGCTGTTCGTCCGGGACCTGACGCACGGGCCGGTCCGCGCCGGGCTGATCAAGGTCGCCGGAGGCTTCCACGGCCTCGACGGACACGCTCGGCACGTGATGGCCGCCGCCGCGCAGGCGCACCACGCGACGGGTGCGCCGATCGCCGTCCACCTCGAACTCGGCACGGGCGCCCTGGACGTGCTGGACCTGCTGTGCGGGGAGCTGGGCGTCCCGCCGGTCCGGGTCGTCCTCGGCCACCTCAACCGCTCTCCCGACCTGCGCGTGCACCTCCGGGCGGCCGGGGAGGGGGCCTTCCTCGCCTTCGACGGCCCCTCGCGCTCCCATCACGCCACGGACTGGCGGCTGTTCGACGCGCTGACGGCCCTCGCCGAGGCGGGCCACGCCGGCCGGATCCTCCTGGGCGGGGACACCACGACGGCCGCCGCGCGCTCGGCGGCGGACGGCCCGGGCATGCCGTACCTGCTGCGCACGCTGCGGCCCGCGCTGACGGCGGAGCTCGGCGAGGACTTCGCCCACCGGGTGTTCGTCACGAACCCGGCCCGCGCCTTCGCGGCCGGCCGGCCGCGTGACGACGCCTGATCCGGGAACGGGCCGGCCCCGTCGGCACGTTCGGCGATCATGCCGAGTCTGCTGACGGGGCCGGCCCTCGTCCTGGTCACCGTCGTCCCGCTGGTCCTGCGTGACGACGAGCAGGACGGGTCACCTCCGGTTGTCCACCACCGTGCGCAGCTTGCCGCTGGTCGGGGTGCGGTCGAGGTCGGCGCCTTCGACCGCTTCGACGGTGAGGGCGAGGAGCTTCTCCTCCACGGCCGTGCGCAGTTCGGGGTACCCGGCCAGGAAGGCCTCCCGCGCCGCGGCCACGTCCGTCGCGGCCGTGCGCTCCATGCGGACGGTGAGTCCCTCACGGGTGCCGTCGCCGGCGAGCAGGATCTGCAGTTCGCCGCTGAAGCGCAGGCTCTCCTCGGCGATCGCCACGAAGCGGCGGTAGTTGAGAAAGTACGTCGCGACGCGCATCACGTCGCCCAGCCGCCCGAGCAGTTCGAAGCGCGGGGAGTGGCTGCCGCAGGGGCAGCGGCCGGGCAGTGCGCGGCCGAGGTCGCCGATGACGTAGCGGTCGAGGTGCTGGCCGCGCCGGGCGCGGGTGGTGAAGACCAGCCGCCCGGTCTCCCCCGGCTCCACCGGCTCGTCGGAGGCGACGTCGAGGATCTCCAGGGTGTGCAGGTCGGCGTGGAGGTGGTGGACGCTGCCGGTGCTCTCGGTGCACTGGTAGCCCAGCGGGCCGAGGTCGGTGCTGCCGTAGGTGATGGAGTGGACGACCTCGATGCCGAAGGTGTCGGCGAGGGTGCGCCGCTGCTCGTCGGTGAAGTGCTCACCACCGTAGAAGATCTTGCGGATGCCGCCGTAGGAGCGCAGCAGCTCCTCCTGCTCGTGCAGGAGCTGCCACAGGTAGGAGGGCATGCCGAAGAGGGTGTCGACCTCGTAGGCGACGATGGCCTCGGCGGTGGCCCGGTGGTCGGGGCCCGCGGCCATCGGTATCTGGACGCCGCCCAGCCGCTCCAGGATGGAGAAGAAGCTGATGAAGCTGCCGTACATGCCGCCGCAGTAGAAGAGGTTGGCGGTGCGGTCGCGTGCCGGGTCGTAGCCGGCGGCGAGCAGGCCGCGGGCGGCGGCGTGCATCTGGGTGTCGTAGTCGTCGTAGCTGAAGAGGGACAGGGCGGGGGTGCCGGTGCTGCCGCCGCTGCGGAAGTACAGCTCGGCGTCGCCGCGGGCGACGTCGCGGTTGCGCTCCTGGACGGCCGCCTTGTCCAGCAGCGGGCCGGTGGGCGCCGGGAAGTCCGCGGCGCGGGCCAGGTCGTCGAGGCAGGCGGTGGTGGCGAAGCGCTCGTCGGCCTGGACGGCGACGCGGCGGCTGTAGCGCTGGAGAGCGTAGACGCCGTCGTGGGGTTCGCCGGAGTAGCCGGCGGTCATGGCTCCGACGGGGGTGACGCGGGTGGCGCCCGCGGCCAGGACGGTGGCGGACAGCTCCGCGACGTCGGTGCGGCTGCCGGCGATGCCGGCGGTCTGCAGGTAGCGGCGCATGGGGCGCAGGGCGCCGATCAGGCCCTTGCGCGGCAGGGGCTTGACCCACACGCTGCGGTGCAGCGGGGAGGCGGTCAGCGCGGGCCGGGTGTCGGCCATGACGCGCCAGGAACCGTCGGGGGCGGCGATCACCCGGGTCAGGCCGAGGTGTTCCTCGAGGCGGGCGATGAGCTCGGTGGTGGTGAGCTCGGCCTCCTCCGCCGGGTCGAGGTCCTCCGCGGCGGCCGCCGGCATCCCGGCGAGGACGGCGGCGAAGCGCTCCGCGAAGGCGAAGACCTCGTCGGCGTCCTCGGTGTCGAGGTAGACGACCTGGGGGCTGGAGCAGGCCTGCTGCTCGAAGAGGCACACGTCGGCGGCGAGGGCGGCGAGGGTCTCCTCGTCGGCCCACGCGTCGCGCGTCAGGTAGGCGAAGGAGATCTTGTGGCCCCACTCGACGAGCCGGCAGCCGGCCGGGACGTGGGCGGCGACGCCCTCGACGGCGGCCTCTCCGCCCCAGACGGCGACGGCGTCGGCCGGGGCGCACATGAGCTTCAGCCAGTCCTGGCGGCCGGAGGAGAAGCGCAGCACGATGACGCGCTCGGCGACGGCCCCCGTGGGGTCGAGGGCGGCGAGCTCGGCGAGGAGGTGCTGGGCGAGGAGGGTGTCGGCGCTGCTCGTCTTGAGGACGTTGACGTTGCCGGCGAGGAGGCCCTCGATCAGGCTGAGGGGGGCGACGGTCGCGGCGTTGCCGGGGGCGATGTGGGCGACGAGGCCGACGGGGGCCCACGCCTCGTAGACGGTCTCCTTGGCGTCGGGGCGGTTCAGGCGCTGCGGCGCGGTGCCGCCCAGTTCGCGGCGGAGCTTGCGGCTGAGCGCGTCGCGGCCGAGGAAGGCGGCGAGTTCGCCCAGGAGCGCGTCGGCGTCCTCGCCGGCGGGCACGTGGGGCGCGAGGCGGGCGCGGACGGGGTGAGCCGGGTCGCGCAGGGCGCTCGCGAGGCCGTCGCAGGCGGCCAGGACGGTCTCGGTGTCGAGCGGGGACGAGAGCGCCTGCTCGACGGCCGCGGGCAGGGTTCCGAGGCGGCGTGCGGCCTCGTCGTCGCCGATGAAGGCGCCCTGCCAGTAGTGGTGGTTCATGGTCTCGGTCATGACATTCCCTTCATCAGCTCGGCGGCGGCCACCGCGCAGCTCTTGTTGCGGCTCACTCCGGCGCGGCCGTGAATGGTGAACCACGGTGTGTCCAGCTCGCAGCCGCACTCCTCGCCGGGGAGGAGGGAGGCGAGGTCGCCCATGACGACGCTCTGGGCGGGCACGGAGGTGATGTACGGGGAGACGAGGTGCAGGTAGCCCTTCTCTCCGTACGGCAGCGGTTCGAGGGTGCGGGTGGAGCGGATGAACACCCGGGACCACACCGGCGCGTGCAGGTTGTGGTGGGAGCACTCGATGTAGGGGATGCAGTGCTCGACGGAGCCGAAGGTGTCGCGGATCCGCTCGGAGGGGACGCCGAGCTGTTCGGTGACGCGGGCGTAGAGCTCGTGCTTGCCGATCTGCTGATCGGTGTGGCCCTTCCAGCCGCCGCCCAGGATGATCAGCGAGCCCTCGGGCAGCTGCAGGGGCGGCAGGCCCATGGCGCGCATGCGTTCCAGGGTGAACCAGAGGAAGGCGGGGAAGCCCAGGATCCGGACCGGGGCGTCGTCCTCGGCGAAGCGGCGCAGCGCGGCGATGCAGCCGAAGGGGTCGAACTCGTGCCCGGCGCCGGTGTTGCGCAGGGCGTACTCGACCTGGCGGGCCGGGGCGAAGTCGCACAGGTAGTTGTCGGTGAAGGACGTGCCCAGCTTGAGGTCGCGGGCCGGCTCGTAGCTGTAGAGCAGGTAGTTGACGGGCCGGTCGGGGGTGATCCAGCCGTTGCGCTCGAAGATGCGGGCGACCATGCGCTGGGCGGAGCGGATGGTCCACTCGTCGAAGAACATCTGCGACTTCTGCCCGGTGGTGCCGGAAGAGGTCAGGTGCAGGTGGACGTCCTCGCGGGGGATGGACAGCACTTCGTGGCGCTTGAAGAAGTTGGCGTGGACCAGGGGCGCGCCGTAGGGCGCGTCCGCGGCGGTGGCCGTGTGGAGGTCGCGGAAGAACGGGGAGCGCTCGCGGTGCCAGGCGTGGCTCTCGGCCATGGCGGCGGCGAAGAGCTCCTCCTCGGCGGGGCCGGAGGCGTAGGGGTCGGTCAGGTCGCACAGGCGCTGGACGTGTGCGAGCGCGTCCGGGTCGGGGACGGCGACCGGGGCGAGATGGGGGTTGAGGGGTGCGGTGAGTGTCATGAGGCAACCTCGCGTGAGGGCAGATACGTCGACGCCCAGGCCGATACGTAGGAATCCAGGAAGGGCTGCAGGGCCGCGTCGGCGACCAGGCCGCGGAAGTCGATCTGCTCGGTGGTCCGGGACATCACGACGTAGTCGTGGAAGCCGTCCCCCTCCCGGCGCATGGCCGGGTAGAGGGCGCTGGGGATGAAGCCCTGGGCGAGGCCGGCGGAGAGCAGGTCGTGCCGGTCCAGCGGGAGCAGCGCCTCGACGTAGCCGGCTCCGGCGCGGGTCAGGGCGCGGGTGATCGGTTCGAGGTGGGCGGCCGCGACGGCCGGGCCGGGGTGGCCGGCGACGAGGGCGCAGTAGCCGCCGGCCCGGTTGAGGCAGGCGTAGACCTCGAAGCTCCCGTCGCCGGGGACGAGCAGCACGTTGGGGGTGTGCAGGGGATAGAACCAGTGGCCGGCGTCGGGGAAGCGCTCGCGGAAGCGGCGGCGGACGAACGCCGGCGCCTCGATCATCTCCAGGTCCGCGGCCGCGGGTCCGGCGGGTGCCGGCGCCGGTGCGGTGGCCCGGGTGCGGGCGTAGCTGACGCCCAGGCTCTGCTCCGCGGTGCGCAGGAGCGGGACGAGCGGGGCGGGCACCTCGGCGACGGGGGCGCGGCGTTCCAGCACGCCGGGCGAGTAACGCGCGTAGAGCGCGAGGCTCTCGCGGCTGTGGACGTCGACGGCGTTGGGCAGGACGCCCATGGGGCGGAAGCCGTTGCGGGCGACGACGCGCTGGGGTCCGGCGCTGACGGTGCGGACCGTGGCGTAGACGGAGTCGAGGCGGCCGGCGTCCAGCGTGCGCCGGCACAGGGCCTCGGTGAGCAGGCCGGCGAGCCCCGAGCCGCGCTGGTCGGGGTGGACGGCGAGCCCTTCGAGGCGGCCGAGGCGGCTGCCGGGCTCGCTGTGCACCGCGGCGGAGCCGGTGAGGGCGCCGGTGCGCGGGCAGCGGGTGACGAGCCAGAGGGTGTGCGGGTCCTCGATGAGGCGGGCCATCACGGCGGGGTCGGTGCCGAGCGCCGTGGGGTAGTGCGGGCCGTAGACGGCGTAGTAGAGCTGGCGCAGTTCGGCGATGTCGCCGGGGGTGGCCTGCTCGACGGCTGGGGCGGGGACGGTCACCTCGCGCCTCCCGCGGCGGCGCCGGCCGGTACCTGCGTCTCCGCCTCGGGGCGGGGGGTCTCCGCGGCCGGGGCGGGCTCCTTGAGCAGGGCCAGGGCGCAGGCCGCCGGGACCAGGCCCACGGCCTGGATCAGGCACAGGGTCTGGGGCGAGAGGTGGTCGCCCAGCAGGCCGAACAGCAGCGAGGCCAGGGGGAAGGTCGCGCCGAGCACGGCCTGCATGACCGCGAAGAAGGCGGGCTTGTCGGCGGCGGGCACGAGGCGCTGGAAGAGGGCCACGAAGCGCACGCCGATGACGCCGACGCACCAGCCGGTCACGGCGAGGCTGCCCGCGATGACGGGCCGTTCGCCGACGATGCCGGGGACGGCGAGGGCGAGGGCCATCGCGCCGAGGCAGGCGGAGCCGACGACGGTGGGCCGTCCCGGGATGCGGGCGCCGGTGAAGGAGCCGATGAGCGTGCCGGTGCCGAGGGCCGCTTCGAGCAGGGCGACCGTGGCTCCGTCGCCGTGCAGCACCGACTTGGTGTAGAGCGGCATCACGATGAACACGGCCGTGGTGAAGAGGTTGGCCGCGGTGAAGCAGACCAGGATGGCGCGGACGAACGGCAGGCCGGAGAGGACCTGGCGCAGCGTGCGCGGGCCGGTCCCGTCGCCCTCCGCCCCTTCGCCCTCGCCCGCGTCCGGGGTGCGGAAGCGGACGGTCGCGATGAGCACGGCGGCGGCCGCGTAGGCCGCGGCGCATCCGACGGCGAGGCCGGGGATCCCGGCGCGGTCGACGATGAGGGCGCCGAGCAGGGCTCCGCCGAGGCTCGCGAGGGACTGGGTGGACAGTTCGAAGCCGGTGGCGGCCTCGATGTCCTCGTCGTCGACGAGTTCGGGGACGGAGGTGGTCAGGCAGGGGTCGAAGAAGGCCTGGCAGGTGGCGAGCGCGAGGGTCGCGGCGTAGGCGGCCGCGATGGGCAGGTCGCTCGCGTACGCCCAGACGGCGAGGGCCGTGGCCGCGACGGCGGCGCCGCCGGCCGCGGTGCGCAGCACGGAGCGGTGGGCGAAGCGACCGATCGCACGGGCGACGAAGGGGGCGAGGGCCACGGCGGGCACGGTGCTGACCGCCATGAACAGGCCGGAGGCGAGGCCGTTGCCGCCGGAGACGGCGTAGGCGACGAGCCACCAGGAGACGCCGACCTGGAACATGCGGACGGCGGCCTGGGTGAGCACCTGGCCGAGCCACACGGCGCCGAAGGCGCGGTTGCGCAGGACCAGCGGCAGCCGGCGGCCGGTGCCGGCCGTCGGGGCGGCGGTCATGCCGTGGGCCTTTCGTCGATGACGCGGACGAGCTTGCCGGAGCGCTGGTTGACGGTGAGGTCGCGGTGGCGCACCCACTCGACGGACAGCGGGTGGACGAAGCCGGTGGCGACGGCGTCGGGGTAGAAGGGGCGGGCCTCTTCGAGCTCGGCCACGACGGACTTGGCGAGGACGTCGAGCCCGGCCGGGTCCTCGGAGCCGGGGTCGTCAGGAGATACGGCCAGGCGCAGGACGAGGCCGTCGCGGCCGTCCCAGCGGCGGACGACGAGCTGCATGCCCACGACGCGGCCGTCGGTGTCGGCCGCGGCGACGGCGCCCTGGGCGTCCTGGGAGTACAGGGAGACGGGGCCGACGCGCACGCCTTCCTCGGCGCGGCCGAGGATGCGGAAGACGCCCGCCTCGGGGTCGGTCCACTCGGCTCGGTCGCCCGCGGGGTAGCGGATGACGGGCATGAGGCGGCGGAAGAGCTGGGTGACGACCACGCGTCCGGGTCGGCCGGCCTCGCGGATGGGCTCGTCCGTGGCGTCGTCGAGGATCTCGACGACGGTGTGCGGGGTGAAGGCGCGGTGTGTGCGGGCGTCCGCCGCACCGGGCACGGGGCGGCCGAGGAGGCCGGCGTCGACGCTGGCGTAGCCGAGTGTGCGGGGCTCGGCGTTGGGGAAGGCGCGGGCCAGCAGGCGGCGCTGGTCGTCGAAGAGGGCCTCGCCGCCGAAGAACAGCAGCTCGACGGAGGGGAGCTGCTCGCCGGCGGCGATCAGGTGCTCGGCCAGGCGGCACAGGGTGGTCGGGGTGCCGGCCACGATCTGGGCGGCGAAGTCGCGCAGCGTGGGGACGGTCGTCTCCAGCGGGGCGCCGCCGCCGATGGGCAGGCGCACGCTGCCCACGGGGGCGTGGGAGAGGGAGTCGAGGATGAAGAGGAAGCTGGCGTAGAGCTCGCCCGCGTAGAAGAGGTCCGCGACCCGGTGGCCGGGGCGCAGCCCGGCGTCGACGAGGCCGTGGCCGAAGGCGGTCACGAACTCCCGCCATTCCTCGCGGGTGTAGCAGGAGAATTTGGGTGCGCCGGTCGTGCCGCCGGTCTTGAAGACCGAGGCCTCGTCGAGCGGGGCGGTCAGGACGCGATTGCCGTGCAGGGTATTCGCGGCCCAGAAAGCGCTCTGGTCCACCACCGGCAGATCGGTGAGGCAGTCCACATCCGGCGGAAGGTCCGCGTAGAGGTCCGCATAGAACGGGGAGTTGTGACGGACATAACGTATGAGGTCCGATAGCTGATGGACGGGCATGCTGCCTTTGCCTAGCTCAGGGAATGAGGGATGGGGGTTCCGGCCGGGCGGGGCCAGTGCGCTCGCCGCCCTCCGGTTGACTGTTCAACGAGAACGCGTGCACCACGCACTCGTGAAGCGCCGGCGGTCCGCCTGACGCGCGGTCACAATGATGGAACACGGCCGAACGTACTGCAAAATCGGTCGCCCGCGAACGCGTTCGGATGGCTGGAAACAGCAGCGATTCAGCGGTGTTGCAGCTCACATCCGGGCACCGTTCGCCACCGCGAACAGCACCGCCCCGAGTACGGGCCCGGGAAACGGGCCGGAACGAGATTGGCCGGAGCACCTCACCAGGTGACCGCAGGTAACAGCCGCCTCCTGGCCAGCTCGCGGCCCTGCCCGGCGACCGCGAAGAGCGTGCGCCCCTTACCAAGTTGACAACTTCCACGGCGTTGTGTGGACCAACCACGCATGCTGTGTGAACGTTGCACAAGGACAGCGGATCTCGTCAGGAAGTCACCGGGAACTCGTCAACGAGCATTTCCCTGCGGAGCGTCGGCAGCTCCGCGAACGCCCGCACCCACCCGTGCCCGGCCTTCTGCGAAAGCATCCCGGCCCCCGACTTCCGCCGCTCCGTCATGCATCCGCACTCGCCCGGACGAACGGAATTGAGACGCATGCGTATTCAAGAATCAGTAGCCCTCGTCGGCATCGGCTGCCGCTTCCCCGGCGGTATCGACTCCCCCGAATCCTTCTGGGACTTCCTGGCCGGCGGCAAGGTATCCGTGGAATCCACTCCGGAGGACCGGTGGCGCGCCTACACAAAGATTAGCCCGGAGTTCACCGAGGCGTTGCGCAGGGCCGAACGCCCCGGCAACTTCATCGGGGCCGTCGACGGATTCGACGCCGAGTTCTTCGGTATCGCGCCGCGCGAGGTCGAGCTGATGGACCCCCAGCAGCGACTGGTGCTGGAAGTCGCCTGGGAGGCGCTGGAGCACGCCGGCATGGCGCCCCGCTCGGTGGCCGGCTCCGACGCCGGGGTCTACATCGGCACCTGCTCGGACGACTACGGGCGCCGGCTGCTGGAGGACCTGCCGCGGATCGAGCCCTGGACCGGCATCGGCGCCCAGCTGACCGGCATCGCCAACCGGGTCTCGCACGTGCTGGACCTGCACGGGCCGAGCTTCGTCCTGGACTCGGCCTGCTCCGCCTCCCTGGTGGCCGTGCACCTGGCCTGCCAGTCCCTGCTGGCGGGCGAGACCTCGCTCGCGCTGGCGGGCGGCGTGAACATCATCCTCTCCCCCGCCTACACCCTCACCCTCGAAGCGGCCGGCGCGCTCTCCCCCGACGGGCGCAGCAAGCCGTTCGACGCGGAGGGCGACGGCTACGGCCGGGCCGAGGGCTGCGGGGTGCTGGTCCTCAAGCGGCTGTCGGACGCGCAGCGCGACGGCGACCGCGTGCTGGCCGTGATCAAGGGTACGGCCGTCGCGCAGGACGGCCGGACCAGCGGCATCATGGCCCCGAACCCCGACGCGCAGCGCGATCTGCTCCGGCTGGCCTGGGAGAAGGCCGCGGACCTGGACCCGGCGACGGCCGGCTACATCGAGGCGCACGGCACCGGCACCCGGCTCGGCGACCCGGTCGAGGCCTCGGGGCTGCACGCGGTCTTCGGCGCGGGCCGCCCCGCCGACAAGCCGTGCTGGATCGGTTCGGTGAAGTCCAACATCGGGCACGCCGAGCCCGCCTCGGGCGTCGCCGGCATCATCAAGGCGACGCTGATGCTGCAGCGCGCCGAGATGGCGGCGACGGTCCTCACCAGCGAGCCCAGCCCGGACATCCCGTGGGAGGAGTGGGGGCTGCGGCTGGTGACCGAGCACCAGGTCTGGCCCAAGGGCGACACCCCGCGGCGCGCGGGCGTCTCGGGGTACGGCTACGGCGGCACGATCGGCCACGTCGTCCTGGAGGAGGCGCCCGAGCCGGCCGGGGAGAGCGAGGAGGAGCCGCTGCCGAACGTGCCGCAGCTCTTCCCGCTGTCCTACCGCTCCCGCGCGGGCGTCGCCGAGTACGCGTGCCGGCTCGCCGACTGGCTGGAGCGGCACCCCGACACCCCGCTGTCCTCGGTCGGCCACACCCTGGCCACCCGCCGCTCCCACCTCGACCACCGGGTCACGGTGGTGGCGGACGGCCGCGCGGAGCTGGTGGCCGCCCTGCGGGCCGTCGCCTCCGAGGACGCGGAGGAGCAGGAGCAGGACAACGTCGCCGAGGGCACCGTCCGCCCGGGCTCGGGCGACGGGACGGTGTGGGTCTTCTCCGGCCACGGCTCGCACTGGACCGGGATGGCCCGCGAACTGCTCGCGGGCAACGCGGTGTTCGCGGACGTCATCGACCGCCTGGAGCCGGTGTTCCGCACCGAGCTGGGCTTCTCGCCGCGGCAGGCCATCGTCTCCGGGGACTTCGAGGCCGTCGACCGGGCCCAGTCGATGATCTTCGCGGTGCAGGTCGCGCTCGCCGAGGTGTGGCGCTCCTACGGCCACCGGCCGGCCGCCGTCATAGGCCACTCCGTGGGCGAGATCGCCGCGGCCGTCGTCGCCGGGGCGCTGTCCCTGGAGGACGGCGCCCGGCTCAGCGGGCGCAGGTCCTCGCTGCTGCGCCGGGTCGCCGGCAAGGGCGGCATGGCCATGGCGGGCCTGCCCTTCGAGGAGGTGGCCGCCCGCCTCGAAGGGAACGCCGCGGTCTGCGCGGCGATCGCTTCCTCCCCCGCCTCGGCCGTGGTCTCGGGCGACGCGGAGGCCGTCGCCGCGCTCGTGCAGGACTGGGGAGCGCAGGGCGTGCCCGTCCGCAACGTCAACTCCGACGTCGCCTTCCACAGCGCCCACATGGACCCGCTGACGGAGGGCCTGCGCGAGGCGCTCGCGGAGCTGCAGCCGCGCACGCCGCAGGTGCCCCTCTACAGCACCGCGCTCGACGACCCGCGGGCGCAGGTGCGCCACGACGCCGGCTACTGGGTGGCCAACCTGCGCAACCCCGTCCGCCTCGCCCAGGCCGTCACCGCCGCCGTCGAGGACGGCCACCGCCGCTTCCTGGAGGTCTCGCCCCACCCGGTCGTCTCCCACTCGATCGGCGAGACCCTGGCCCACCTGGACGTGACGGGCGGCCACGTCGCCCACACCCTGCGCCGCAACCAGCCCGAGCTGCGCACGCTGCTGCTGAACCTGGCCTCGCTGCACAGCCACGGCGCCGAGGTCGACTGGAGCGCGCACTACCCGGCGGGCCGGATCGCGGAGCTGCCCCCGATCGCCTGGCAGCACCGCCGCTACTGGACCGACGCCGTGCTGCCCGCGGGCGCCGTCGTCGCCCACGGGCACGACGTCACCGGGCACACGCTGCTGGGCCCGCCGGTCGACGTCGCGGCCTCGACGCCGCTGCGCATCTGGAACACCTATCTGGACGACGCCGTCCGGCCATTCCCCGGCGGGCACGCGCTGCACGGCACCTCGATCGTCCCGGCCTCCTCGATCATCCACACGTTCCTGGAGGCCGCGCCCGGGCAGGGCGGCAGCAAGGCGCTGTTCGACGTCTCGCTGAAGTTCCCGGTCGCGCTGGCGATCCCGCGCGAGGTGCAGGTCGTGCAGGAGGGGCTGACGCTGCGGCTGAGCACCCGGCCGGCGGGCCCGTCCGGCACCTCCGGCCCGGGCAACTGGCTGACCCACACCACCTCGTCCACCATGGCCGCGGACGCCCCGCCGTTCCCGGCCGGCATGCTCTCCGTGACGCCGCCCCGGGACCTGACGGCGGCGGACCCGTCGGTCGTGATCGGACGCCTGGACGCCATCGGCGTGGAGGGCATCGCCTGGCCGTGGACGGTCGAGGAGCTGCTGACCGGCGACGGCGTCATACGCGCCCGGGTGCACGCGCCCGCCGTGCCCGGCGACCAGGTCACGTGGGCGCCGCTGCTGGACGCGGCCCTCGGCATCGTCCCGGTCATCTACGGCGGCCCGCCCACCGTGCGGATGCCCGCCCACATCCGCGAGGTCCGCGTGGTGGGCGAGGCCCCCGAGACCGGCTGGGTCGACATCCGGCTCGTGGACCCGGCGACGGACACCGTCGACATCGTCATCAGCGACGAGCAGGGGCAGTTGCGCGCGTGGCTGCCGGGCACCCGCTTCGGGGCGCTGCACGAGAACGGGGCGGCGGCGGACGACGACGCGACGGCGCCCGGCCAGGAGCCGCTGTCCGCGGACGGCGCGGCGGCCACCGCCGAGGACGACCCGGCGCGCTGGCGGGAGCTGCCGGCGGACGAGCTCGCCGCCCGCGTCGGCGAGGAGATCATCGGCCGGCTCGCGCGGGAGATGAAGATGCCGGCCGGTGAGCTGGACCCGGAGCGGCCGCTGACCGACCTCGGGCTCGACTCGGTGATGTCGATGCGGGTCTGCGCCCAGCTGGAGAAGCTGCTCGGCGTGCGGCTGCCGGTGACGGTGCTGTGGAACTACCCGACGGCGAAGGGGCTGGCGGGCTACGTCACCTCCGTCCTCGCCCCGCAGGACGAGCCGGCGGGGGCTCCCGCCGCGTAGCGGCCGGCGGGAGGACGGACCGCACAGGCGGCCCGTGCGCGGTGCCCGGCGGGGCCGCGCACGGGCCGCCGTGCGGGTCGGCAGCGCTTGCGGCGGACGGCTAGACCAGCGGGGTAAGGAACCGTTCCGGCTGGCAGGCCTCGCAGGGGTGGGCGTTGCGCGTGAGGAGCTCTTCGCGGGCCTGCGCGGTGGACATGGTCCTCTCGCCCCCCTTCGGTACCCAGCATCCGGCGTGATGCAGCTCGTGCATGTTCCGGCCGGACCCCCGGTGGGTGGTGACCGGCCACACGGCGTGCTCCATGTCGGCCCGGTACGGCGGGCGGCCGTCCCCCGCGTGGTGGCCGCCGGAGGCGGTCGGTTCCTCCTCCATGTACTCGTCGTCGGTGAGGAGTTGCAGGACCACGGCGCGGACCCAGTCGCGCGGGTCCATCCCCGACTCCTGCGCGGCCGCCGTGATGAGGGCGAGTTCGTCGTCGCTGAAGAGCTGCTCCATGCCGCGCGACGGTAGCAGCGCGGGGGGCTCGGCGGGGGGTGGTTGCGCAGGTCGCAGTACCGGTGCGCGGAGTACCACCGCGGTGCCCGGCGGCGGTTCCCGGCGGCCGGGAGATTAGCCCGAAGGGGTGACGCCGGGGGGCGGCTCAGCCGGCCGGTGGCCCGGTGCAACGGCCGGGCGGCAGCAGGGCGACCGCACCGGTACCAGTCGTGCCGTGCTGGCGCCGCTCGAGGGCGAATCCCACGGCGCCGGCACCGACCGGGCTCGCCGGATTGGTGATCACAAATGGAGGTCCGGCACCGGAACCTCCCCTAGGCTCCAGGAGGATCGAACCGGCCAGGCTGTCCGGCGAGTTCGTCTGGCACCACCACGCCGACACCGATGAGATGTTCCTGGTCGTCAGCGGCCGTCCGAGGATCCGGCTGCGGGACGCCAGAGACAGAACCGGACGAGCGGTTTCCGATCACAGGGGCCCTGACCGAAGATCCCGAAGCGTCCGGATCGCACGGCAGAACTGACGGGCCAAAAGCTTCGGGCTTCCAAACGAACAGACCGGATGGTTCGGTACCGCTGTCAAATGATCTCGGTACCCGTACCGGTACGGACCGTGCTGTCCGCGCTGCCCTCCACACCCATGCTGTGACTGCGCCCTGGGGTTCGGGGCGTGCTCGTTCTACGGGAGGAAGCAGTGCCCAAAACACTCAATGGGGAGGACACCCCGTTGCACGGGGCGTCGGTGGAACCGCCGGAGGGGTCCGTGGGCGTCAGAGCTCGCGTCGAGATCCCCGTGCAGCGGGCCGACGGGGCCTGGACGCCCGGCCAGATGGTGACGTTCACCGGGCTCGGCGACGGGCTGGAGCACGTGGCGGTGCAGTTCGGACCGATCGCGGACGTCCCGCTGGTCCGGCTGCACTCCGAGTGCCTGACCGGCGACGTCTTCGGCTCCGCGCGGTGCGACTGCGGCCCTCAGCTGACCGAGTCGATGCAGCTGCTCGCCGCCTCCGGCGGCGTCCTGCTCTACCTGCGCCAGGAGGGCCGGGGCATCGGGCTGTACAACAAGCTCGACGCCTACCGCCTGCAGGACCAGGGCCTGGACACGTTCGCCGCCAACCGCGAGCTGAACTTCTCGGACGACCTGCGGGACTACCGCTCGGCCGCCCAGATGCTGCAGGCTCTCGGGGTGACGCGGATCAGGCTGCACACCAACAACCCCGACAAGGCCGAGCAGCTCGCCTCGTACGGGATCGAGGTCGTCGAACAGGTCCGTACCGGAATCTTCCGTAACGAGAACAACGACCACTACCTGCGCGCCAAGGCCGAGTACGGCGGCCACTCGATCGAACTCGTGGAAGGAACAGCGTGATCCAGCACCGGGGACCCATCAGCGGCATCGCGGCCTGGCAGGACGCCTACGTCGCCACCGCCGGCTACGACAACCAGGTCATCTGCTGGGACCAGCGGACCGGAACGGCCATCGCCCGCTCCTTCCACGACCACCTGGCCAACCAGTGCTCGTTCTCGCCGGACGGACGCCACCTGGTGACCTCCTCCAGCGACTACACCGCCCGCCTGTGGACGGTGCCGGACCTGCGCCTGGTCGCGGTCCTCGCCGACCAGGAGGACGACGTGGAGATGTCGGTCTTCCACCCGTCCAAGGAGCTCATAGCCACCGCCTCCCGCGACCACCGGGTACGGGTCTACGACTTCACGGGCAAGCTCGTCGCCCGCTTCACCGGCCACACCGCCGACGTCATCTCGGTGGAGTGGGCCCGCGACAGCGACGAGCTCATCTCCTCCAGCGACGACGGCACCATCAAGCGCTGGTCCCTGGAGACCGGCGGGCTGATCGCCGACCTCGACATGGACGGCATCGAGACCGACACCATCGCCATCTCCTCCGGCGGCACCATCTTCGCGGGCAACGACGAGGGCCAGATCATCGTCGTCGGCCCCACCGAGCGCAAGGTCCTGCCGGCCCACGAGGCGGGCATCAAGCGCCTGGTCCTGGACGACGCCCGCAACCTGCTGGTCAGCCTCAGCTACGACCGCACCATGCAGCTGTGGGACGTCGCCTCGGGCGTCCCCGAGCGGCGCGACACCACCGCCCTGCCGGACGACGTCTGGCCCCGCTCCTGCGCCTTCGCCGGCGGCTCCCGGCTGGTCTTCGCGACCTTCGGCGCCGGCTACCGCGGCTACGACTACGAGGGCAAGGCCTGGGACGCCGCCGAGGTGCCGCCCACCCAGGGCGTCAACGCCGTGCTGCCCACCGCCTCCGGCACGCTGACCATCGGCGACGCGGGCATCGTGCACCGCGGCGACAGCGGCGTCGTGCACCACGAGGGCGAGGTCGTGGCCCGCACCGGCAGCCTGTGCAACTTCCTCACCCCGCTCGGCGGCCTGGTGCTCTCCGGCGGCCAGCTCGGCAAGGTCTTCGACGCCCTGACCGGCCGTGAGCTCCACCAGCACCGCTCCCCGCTCAACTGCGGCGCGGCCTTCGAGCGCGACGGCGCCTCCTACGCGGTCGTCGGCGCCTACACCGGCGAGGGCCTGCTGCTGCGCCTGACCGGCGCCGGCGAGGCCGAGCACGTCGAGGACCTGCCGCTGCACACCAACGCCGTCAAGGGCGTCGCGGTCTCCGGCGACCTCATCTTCTCCGTGGCCGCCGACGCCTCCGCGACCTGGTACCGCATCTCGGACCTCACCAAGGTCGCCACGATCGAGGACGCGCACGACCGGATCGCCAACGGCTGCGCGGGCCTGGGCGACGGCTGGTTCGCCAGCGTCAGCCGCGACCTGAAGCTGCGCATCTGGGACCCGCAGCAGCGCGCCGAGGTGCTCGACACCCCGCACACCCACTCCATCAAGTGCGTCGCCGCCTCCGGCGACGGCCGCGTGGTCGCCTCCGGTTCCTACAACGGCCGCATCGCGCTCTACGACCGCACCGCCGGCGAGTGGACCGCCGTCGTCCGCCCGACCACCGCGGGCATCTCGTCCCTCACCTGGGACGCCGAGCGCAAGGCCTTCGCCGCGTCCTCCTACGACGGCCAGGTGTACTACACGCCCGGCATCTAGCACGGGCACCCGCACCGGTCGCGGGGGAGGCGAGGACTGCTCGCCCGCCTCCCCCGCGACCGCCCCATGCCCGGACCCGCCTCAGCACCAGCACCACCCAGCACCAGTAACACGACAGGACCGTGCACCGATGGGCGCAAGCCACTCCATAGCCGACCGGTATACGGTCGAACGCACCGAAGCCGCGCCGCTCGACGAGGCCCTCTACGCCGTCGTCCTGCACAGCGACTTCCGCGACCACTACGCCGGCGGCCGCGACGTCTGGACCGGTGAGGAGGCGATGCGGCAGGCGCCGCGCCTGCTCATGGACGCCCTCCGCACCCGGACCGGCGCCGGCACCCCCGCCCACGTGCTCGACATCGGCGCCGGCCGCGGCCGCGACGCCGGACTCCTGCTCGCCGCCGGACACCGGGTCACCGGCATCGACCTCGTCGCCTCCCCCGAGTGGGAGACCCTCATCCGCCGCCACCCGGGCCGCGCCCGCTTCCTCGCCACCGCCGCCCTCGACCTGCCGGGCACCGCGCAGTACGACGCGGTCCTGGACAACGGGTGCTTCCACCACCAGCACCCCGGCACGTACGGCCCGTACCTGCGCCGCGTCCGCGAACTGCTGCGCCCCGGCGGCCTCCTCACGCTCTCCGTCTTCCACGCGGCGGACGGCAGGGGCGGCCTCTACGCCAACGAGGGCAGCCGCCTCTACCGCGAGTTCACCGAGGCCGAGCTGACCGCGCTGGCCGCCTGCCACGGGTTCGCCCTCGTGACGACCCGCCAGGTGCCCCGCGCCGTCGGGGACCTCACCTATCTGGTGAGCACGTTCCGCCGCGCCGGAGCCGGCGTGCGGCCGACCGGAAGCCCCCTCCGACCGTCCACGGGAGACCAGTCATGACCAGCAGTACGCCGCCGGTCGTCCTCGCCAACCCCAACACCCTGACCGACCGGGCCGCGATGGGCCTGCCCGACGCCTTCGTGTCGCGCGGCCCGCAGTACCTCCTGGCCGGCCACCGCGACCTGCTCGCCACGGAGCCGGACGCCCTCGTCGCGATCGCGCAGGACCCCGCCGAGCCGTTCGCCCGCCGCCACGCCGCCGGCACCGTCCTCGGCCTCGTCGGCGATCCGCGGATCCGCCCCGAGGACCCACCGATGGCCGACGTGCCCGCCGCCCGGGTCAGCCTCGGCCTGGAGCCCGGCGAGGTCGGCGAGGTCACCGCCCGCTGGCGCCACGCCGGGGTCGAGGAGGAGTGGATCGCCAAGGAGGCCCCCGTCCACGAGGCGGACCTCGCGGCCTTCCGCATCGCCCTGTACCCCGTCACCAACGCCGAGTTCCGCCTGTTCCTGGAGGACACCGGCCGCACCGAGCTGCCGACCACCTGGCGCTTCGGCGTCTACCCCGGCCAGCTCGCCAACCACCCCGTGTGGACGGTGACCCCCGAGGCCGCCGACGCCTACGCGGCCTGGCTCGCGGCCCGCACCGGGCGCGCCTTCCGGCTGCCGACCGAGGCCGAGTGGGAGTACGCCGCCTCCGGCGGGGACGGCCGCGACTTCCCCTGGGGCGACGACTTCCGGCCCGGGGCCGCCAACACCGTCGAGGAGGGCCCCCTGGCGACCACGCCGATCGGCATCTTCCCCGCAGGGCGCTCGCCGTTCGGCGTGCACGACCTCGCGGGCAACATCGAGGAGTACGTGGCCGACGACTACGCCGCCTACCCCGGCGGGGAGGAGATCGCCGACGACCTCGCCCTCACCCAGGGCGCCTACCGGATCGCCCGCGGCGGCAGCTTCACCCGCTTCGGTGACCTCGCCCGCGTCCGGCGCCGGCACGGCTGGTACAAGCGCGACATCTACGCCATGGGCTTCCGCCTCGCGGAGACGCCGTGACGGCCCCGGACGGCGCCACGCCCGCCGAACAGGAGGCGATGCGGCGGGCGCTCGCGCTCGCCGTCACCGCGCTGGGCCGCACCAGCCCCAACCCCGTCGTCGGCTGCGTCCTGCTGGACGCGGACGGCACCACCGTGGCGGAGGGCTACCACCGCGGCGCCGGCCACATGCACGCCGAGGTCGAGGCTCTGGCCGCGGCCGGGCACCGGGCGCGGGGAGCAACGGCCGTGGTCACCCTGGAGCCCTGCGCGCACCAGGGCCGTACGGGGCCCTGCGCGGACGCGCTGCTCGCGGCCGGGGTCACCCGCGTGGTGTACGCGGTGCCGGATCCCGTCCCCGGCCACGCGGGCGGCGCCGAGCGGCTGCGCGCCGCCGGGGTCGAGGTCGTCGGCGGCGTCCTGCGCGAGGAGGCGGAGCGGGCCAACGAGCTGTGGCTGACCGCCACCCGGCTCGGCCGGCCGTGCGTGACCTGGAAGTTCGGCGGGAGCCTGGACGGCCGCTCGGCGGCGCCCGACGGCACCTCGCGCTGGATCACCGGCCACGAGGCCCGCGCCGACGCGCACACGCTGCGGGCCACGCACGACGCGGTGCTCGTCGGCTCGGGGACGCTGCGGGCGGACGACCCGCACCTCGGGCTGCGGCACGGCGTGGAGGGCAAGCCGCCGCTGCGCGTGGTGCTGGACCGCACCGGCGGCATCCGCCCGGACGCGCGCGTCCTGGACGACGCGGCGCCCACCCTCGTGGTCGTCGGCGAGTCGGCGGCCCCGCCCGTACTCCCCCACGGCCACGCGGTGCTGACCCTCCCCGAGCCCGGCGGGCGGCTGGACCTCACGGCGCTCGTGAAGGCGCTGTACGAGCGGGGGCTGCGCTCCGTGCTGCTGGAGGGCGGCGCCCGGCTGGCCGCGGAGTTCGCGGCGCAGGGCCTGCTCGACCGCGTCGTGGCGTACGTCGCCCCGGTGCTGATCGGCGGTGAGGGGCGCGCGGTGCTCGACGGGTTCGGCGCGGGCACCCTGAGCGAGGCGCTGCGCCTGCGGCTGGACGAGGTGACCCGGCTCGGCGACGACGTCCGGATGGTGCTGCGCGCCCGCCCCCTCCCCGGCGGCCCGGAGCCGGAGGAGGTGTCGTGACCCCGCGGGTCGCGGTCGTCTACCACAGCCGGCGCGGCACCATGCGGTCGCTGGCCGAGGCCGCGGCCGCCGGGGCGCAGGCCTACGGCGCCCGGGTGCGGCTGCTGCGCGTCGCCGACGACAGGGCCGGCCCCGCGTGGCCGGACGAGGAGGCCGGGCCGGAGGACGTGCTGTGGGCCGACGGCCTGGTGCTGGCCTCCCCCACGTACTTCGGCAACGTCTCCGCACCGTTCAAGCGGTTCCTGGACGGCACGACGAAGCTGTGGTGGGACGGGCTGCTGACCGACCGGGTGGTGACGGGGATGACGGCCTCGACCTGCCTGCACGGCGGCCGCGAGGCCACCTTGCTGACGCTGTACCAGTCGGCCCACCACTGGGGGGCCTGGACCCTCGGCGCCGGGCCGGACCGGCCCGGCGATCCCGCAGATCCGGCCGATCCGTCCTGTGACGGCGTGGGCGGCAATCCGTACGGGCTGGCGGTCACCGCCCTCCGCGACGGCAGCGTCGCGGAGCACGACCGGGCCGCGGCCCGGGAGCTGGGCCTCCGCCTGGCCGGCGTGGCCGCCCGGGCGCGGTCCGGCGGCCGTCCCGCCCAGGACGCCGCGGTCCGCAGCCGGGTGACGGTCGTCCACTGCGCCGAGGACGAGACGGTCCGGCTGCTGGCGCAGGAGTGCGCGGCCGGGGCCCGGGAGGTCGGTGCCGAGGTGCGGCTGCGCCGGCTGGCGGGGCCGGGCGTGCGGCGGGAGTCGGGGCTGCCCGGCCGTGCGGGCGGCGCCCCGGCGGCGGCCGCCGCCGACCCGGCCGACGTGGCGTGGGCGGACTCGGTGGTCCTCGGCGCCCCGGTGCGGGCCGGCGCGGTCTCCGCGCCGCTGCTGGGCTTCCTGCAGTCACTGGAGCCCCCGGCCGGGCCGGGGCCGCTCGCGGGCAAGCCCGCCAGCGGGTTCGTCTCCACCGCCCGCCCGCACGCGGGCAGCGAGTCGGCGCTCCTCTCCCTCCACCACGTGCTGCACCACTGCGGTGCGGTCGTGGTGCCGCCGGGCTACACCGATCCCGTGGTGTTCGAGGCCGGCGGCAATCCGTACGGCACGTCGCACGCCCGGTCGGCGGGGGTCCTGCCGACCGTCCAGGCGCTGGCGGCCGCCCGGCACCAGGGCAGGCGCGCGGCCCTGGCGGGCGACCGGCTGCGCCGCCGGCCCGCCCCTGACGCCGGCCTCCTCGACACCCCCCTGGAGAAGGAACTCACATGACCGTGCAGCAGTACGACGACATCGGTGAGGCGTACGAGGGCTTCAAGTCGCTGCCCATGGCCCGCTACCCGGAGTCGGACAGCTTCCTGCGGATGCTCGGGGACCTGAGCGGCAAGTCGGTCCTGGACCTGGCGTGCGGGACGGGCTTCTACAGCCGGCAGGCGAAGCTGCTCGGCGCCGCGGAGGTCCTCGGCGTCGACGTCTCCGACACGATGGTGGCCGCCGCCTGGTCCATCGAGAAGCGCAACCCCCTGGGGGTGCGCTACCTGGTGGGCGACGGCGCCGACCTGCCCCTGTTCGACCGGCACTTCGACGTGGCGACGGCCGTCTACCTCCTCAACTACGCCGACGACGCGGCCACGATGGAGTGGATGTGCCGGGGCGTGCACCGCAGCCTGCGGCCGGGCGGGGAGTTCTTCGTCCTCACCCAGGCGCCGGATTTCCGCTTCGACGGGCCGCCCACGGAGAAGTACGGCTTCCGTTACGAGCCGGTGGGCGAGGGCGAGGTGGGGCCGCGGGTACGGATCACGGCGCTCCTCGACTCCCCCGTCGAGTTCGTGACCAACTACCCGCGGCGCGAGGTGTGCGAGGGCGCGCTGTGGGCGGCCGGCTTCCGGGACGTCACGTGGGTGCCGCTGGAGGTGCCCGAGGACGGCATCAGCATGTACGGCGCGGAGTTCTGGGAGGGCTTCCTCGCCAACCCGCCGCTGGCGATGCTGCGCTGCACGGCCGGCTGACGGCGGCCGGGCCTGCGGCGCGGCGACGCACTGCTCCTACGGCTCCGACGGCCCTGACGGCCCCGGCGGCGATCGTCCGCCGCCGGGGCCGTCCTTCGTGCGCGCTCAGAGCAGCCACGGCCGGAAGTCGTCCGCGGGCGGCAGGCCGGAGGTCTCCCGGGCGGCCGCGGCGGTGCGGTGGACGTGGAACAGCAGCCGGACGGCCGCGCCGGGGTCGCCGAAGGCGACCTGCCCGTCGGGCTCCTCGCGCAGGGCCCGGTCGATGCGGGGGACGACGGTGCGCGGGCCGATGATGGTGGCGCCGGCGGAGAAGAGCATCCGCTCGACCTCGCAGTACGGCGCGGGCTCGGCCGCGGGGGCGGTGGAGGTGGTGATGACCGCGACGGGCTTGCCGACGAGCGGGGAGCCTTCGGTGGGCCACGTCAGCCAGTTGAGGAGCGTGCGCAGGGAGGTGGGTGGCGCGGCGTCCGTCTCGGGGGTCGTGATGACGATGCCGTCGGCGAGCGAGGCCATCTGGCGCAGGGCGTCGGCGACGGGGTGCGAGGGGGCGATGATCTCGCTGCCCGCCCGGGCCAGTACGGACGGCGCCGTGCTGACGACGAGCCGGGTGCCGGAGGCGCCGGGGGCCGAGAGCGCGCGGAGCAGCGGGTCGCCGTAGGGGTCGTCGTCGGCCGGGGCGCTCAGCCCCAGCAGCAGTACGTTCTCCACGGTCGGACTCCTTCCTTGACGTATGGGGGCCTTGGGGTGCGCAGGCCTTGGGGACGGGGGCCCTGGGGGAAGGGCCCCGGAGGTGCGGGAGTGAGGTTGCGGGGCCGGCCGGTCAGCCGGCCGGGGCGGGGCGCAGGCGTCTGGAGACCAGCACGCCTGCCAGGGCGAGCGCCGCGGTGAGCGCGAAGGTGAACACGAGCCCGGCCCGGGTGGTCGCGCCGTGCCGGTGGGCCGTGGCGACCGCGGCGCCGCCGATGCCGGAGACCAGGCCGGTGGCGAGGGTCTGGGCGAGCTGCAGGGAGCTGCTGACGAGGCCCTGTTGTGCAGCGGGGGCCTGTTCGAGGGTGTCGGTCGTGGCGGCGTTGAAGGCGATGCCCATGCCGGCGCCGCCCACGGCCCAGCCCGCGACGGCGACCAGCGGGGGCACGGCCTCGGCGAGGACGGCGGCGGCCATGACGGCGAGGCCGGCGAGCAGGACGGCGAAGCCTAGGGTGACGCTGCCGGTGCGGCCCTGCGCCCGGCCGTCGCGGCGGGCCTGCCAGGCGGAGCCGGCGACCCAGGTGATGGCACCGGCGGACAGGCCGAGACCGGCCAGGGAGGCGTTCACGCCGCGCAGTTCCTGCAGGCCGAGCGGGAGGAAGGCCTCGCTGCCGAAGTAGACGCCGCACAGCAGGAAGCGGATGCCGATGCCGGCGCCGACTCCGGCCCGCAGGCCGAGGGTTCCGGCGGGGGTGACCCGGCGCAGGGCGGGCACGGCGACGGCCGGGCCGGCGAGGGCGAGCGGGATCAGCAGGGCGAGGTTCTCGAGGAGCAGCGCCTGGAGGAAGAGTGCGGTGCCCGCGGTGAGGAGGATGCTCGCGGCGAGGGGGCTCTGCCACCAGGGGCCGGCGGGGGCGGCGGCGGGGGCGGCCGAGGGGTGGCCGAGCCTGCGCACCCCGGGGAGGGTGAGGGCGGCGGCGAAGGCGATCAGCGGCAGCATGAGCAGGAACACGCCGCGCCAGCCGGCGAGGTCGGAGAGGGTGCCGGCGACGACGGGGCCGATGAGCGAGGGGACGGTCCAGGCCGAGGAGAGGAGGGCGAACATGCGCGCCCTGAGGTGTTCGGGGTAGGCGAGCCCGATCACGGTGTAGGCCATGCTCATGACAGCCCCGACACCGAGGCCCTGGAGCGCGCGGCCGAGCAGGAACAGCGGCCAGGAGACCGCCGCGCCCGCCACCGCGCAGCCGACGGCGAAGACCAGCATCCCGGCGGCCATGGAACGCGCGGGCCCGCTCCGGTCGGCCGCGCGTCCGGCGACGACCGTGCCGACGATGTTGGCGAGCATCAGGGCCGACAGGCCCCAGCCGTAGGCGCCGAGTCCGTGCAGGTCGTCGGCGATGCCGGGCAGGACCGTGGCCACGCCCAGGGATTCGAACGCGACCATGCTCACGGACAGGACGACGCCGAGGGTCAGCGCGCGGCGGGCCCCGGAGAAGACGCTCTCCGCCGGACCCTCCCCCGCCGTCGCCGACGGCGGGGAGCCGTCCGCACCGGGCGGTGCGAGCGGGCCGCCGGACCCCTCCACCACCTGGTTCACCTCCTGCGACACGACGACCTCCAGCACAAAGTTTCGTTACGTTCCGGGACGGAACCAATTGCAGCTTACCTATACTGGCCGCATGGTGAACACCCCGAACGGCGCGGTGGCCGAAGCGCGGGAGACGCGCGAAGCCGGTCAGCAGCGCACAGGAAGGCCACGGGACGGCCGCATCGACGCAGCCGTGCCCGCCGCGGTGATGGAGATCCTCAACGAGTCGGGCTACGGGAACCTGACGCTCGAAGCGGTGGCCGCCCGTGCGGGGACGAGCAAGCCGGCCCTGCGCCGGCGCTGGCAGTCCCGCCAGCACCTCGTCGTGGACGCGCTGGTCACCACGGTGGGCGCCACCCCGACCCCCGACACCGGCTGCACCCACTGCGACCTGATCGCCGGCATCGGCACGCTCAGCCAGGCCTTCGGCACGACGCTGGGGCGGCGCGTCCTGCCCGCCCTCGTGGCCGACCTCGCCGACCACCCCGAACTGGAGAGCCTGTTCCTGGAGCGCTTCTTCCACACGCGCCGGGCCTCGACGGCCGAGGCGCTGCGCCGCGGCATCCGGCGCGGGGACCTCCGCCCCGACGCCGACATCGACCTGCTGCTCGACATGCTGGCCTCCACCACGTACTACCGGGTGCTCTTCGGGCACCTTCCGGTGACCGCGACGCTCGCGGAGGACGTGGTCGAGGTCGTGCTCAAGGGCGTCGCCACCGAAGCCTGGCGCGGACGCCACAGCCACGGGGTCTTCGACGGCTTCTGACGCACGGGGGCAGCGGAGGCCGGGCGCCGTGACGGCCCGGCAGGTACGAGGGGAGGGAGAGACTGTTGCTCAGCCGCGACAGCGAAATGACGGCCCTGGACGGGGCCTTGTCCGCCGCGGAGGCGGGCATGGGGGCCAGCCTGCTGCTGGAGGGCGGCATCGGCGCCGGCAAGTCGCACCTGGTGCGCGCCGCGCTGAGGACCGCCCGCAGCAAGGGCTTCGGAACGGTCTCCGCGCGCGCCAGACCCGGCGAGCGCGACCGCGCCCACGGCGTCCTGCACCAGATCCGCGACCAGCTGACCGGCCTGCCCGGTGCCGCCGGAGAACCCGGGGGCCCGCGGGCGGCGGACGGCGCGGACGGGGCCGAGGAGGCCGCCGCGGTGCACCGGATGATCACGGCCGCCACGACCGGCGCCCCCCTGCTGGTCGCGATCGACGACCTGCAGTGGACGGACGCCCCGTCGCTGCACTGGCTCGGCTACCTGACGGCCCGTCTGGAAGGCCTGCCCATCGTCCTGCTGGCCACCCTGGGCACGGACCGCCCCGACCTGACCGGCGAAGGCGCGGGCCGGCAGGGCTCCGAAACCGCGGCCGGCGTCGCCTCCTTCTTCCACCGCCGCGTGGTGCTGCAGGGTCTCAACGCCGACAGCGTCGGCTATCTGCTGACCTCCTTCCTCGGCGAGCCCGCGGACGACGCCCTCGCCCGCGCCTGCCGCACGGCCACCGGCGGCAATCCGCTGCTGCTCCAGGCCCTGCTGCGCGAACTGCGCCGCACCGGCCTCGCGCCCGGGGACCTCTCCGCCGACGGCGT
The DNA here is from genome assembly GCF_001445655.1 of Streptomyces roseifaciens. Classification (NCBI taxonomy): domain Bacteria; kingdom Bacillati; phylum Actinomycetota; class Actinomycetes; order Kitasatosporales; family Streptomycetaceae; genus Streptomyces; species Streptomyces roseifaciens. The sequence goes on along the minus strand of NZ_LNBE01000003.1, from coordinate 1,666,106 downwards.
GGCCCGGCTGGCGCCGGTGGAGGTCGCCGAGACCCTGCTGACCCGGCTCGGCGGCTGCTCCCCCGAGGTCGGCGCCGTGCTCGATGCCGTCTCGATCGTCGCGCCCGGTGCGAGCGCCCCGCTCGTCTCCCGGCTCGTCGGCATCGGTGCGGGCGAGGCGGCCGACGCCCTCTACCGGCTGGTGCGCCGGGGCATCCTGACGGAGGGGCACGACGGCATCGGCTTCGCCCAGCCCGTGGTCATGGCCTCCTTCCGGGCCCGGATGCCGCCCAGCGAACGGGCACGCCTGCACGCCGAGGCGGCCAAGGCCCTCTACGCCGGCAGCGCCCCCCGCGAGCGCATCACCGCGCACCTGCTGCCCGGCGCCCCCGTGGGCGAGCGCTGGGCGCTGCGGCTGCTCGTGGACGCGGCCGACGCGGCCCTCGCGGGCGGCGCCCTCGCCGAGGCCCGGGTCTGCCTGGAGCGCGGCCTCGCCGAGTGCGGGCCGGAGGAGGAGCCGGGGCTGCTGCGCAGGCTCGGCCACATCGAGCTGGCCGACGGCCCCGAGCCCGCGGTCGCCCGGCTGCGCCGCACGGTCGACCTGATCCGGGGCGACACCGGGCACCGGGCCATGGCCCTGCTCGACCTGGCCCAGGCCGCCGCCCTGACTGGCGACGTGCCGGAAGCACTGCGGATCGTGGAACAGGAGGCGGCCGAACTCGACCGCGCGGGCGCCCCGAAGGAACTGCGGGCGGGCTTCCGCGCCGTACGCGGCCTGCTGGAGCTCCTCGAAGGCCGCGGGATGCACCAGGCACCGCCCTCGACGTCCTCCCCCGCGCAGCTCAGCGAAGTCGCCCGGAGCCCGTGGGTGCGCCGGGCCGAGGCCGCGCTGGCCGCCGTGAGCGCCCAGTGGAGCGGCACGCAGCGGGCCGAGGCGCTCCAGCAGGCCCGCCTGGCGCTCAGCGAGCCGGCCGCCACCGTCAACGACCACGCCCTGATGCGGCTGGGCCTCGTCCTCGTCCTGGCCCGTTCGGGTGCCGAGGAGGAGGCCCTGGAGAACTGCACGGCCCTGCTGAGCGCCGCGACCGCGGAGGGGTCGCGCACCGTGGCGGCGCTCGCCCGGGCCGTGCTCGCCGAATGCACCTACCGCGCGGGCCGGCTGACGGAGTGCCTGGACGCGGCGCACGAGGTGCTGGAGCGGGGCCCGGAGCCCGCCGAGCACGAGTGGCTGGGCTCCGCCATGGCCCGCGGCTGGCTGGGCAGCGCCCTCTACGAGTCCGGGGACCTGGACCAGGCGCAGCGGGTCCTGCTGGAGCCCGGCCTGGAGGGCACGGTGCCGGCGGTCACGCTGCCGGGCCTGCTGTTCCACCGCGGGCGGCTGCAGGTAGCGCTGGGGCGGGTCGGTCCCGGGCTGGCGGACCTGGAGGAGTGCGGGCGGCTGCTGCTGCACCGGGGCTGGACCGGTCCGGCGCTGTGGCCCTGGCGTTCCGAGGCGGCCCTGGCGCACGCCCGGCTGGGCAACGAGGAGGCGGCCCGGCAGCTCGCCGGCGAGGAACTGGCCCTCGCGCGGGCCTTCGGCGCGCCCCACGCGGTGGGTGTCGCCCTGCGCGCGGCCGGGCTGCTGGCTCCCGGCGAGGAGCGGGCGGCGCTGCTCACCGAGTCCGTCCAGCAGTTGCGGGAGGCGGGTGCGGCGCTCGACGAGGCGCGGGCGCTGCGCGACCTCGGGCGCGAGCTGATGCGCACCCGCAAGGCGCGCCAGGCCCGGGAGCACCTGCGGGCCGCGGCCGCGCTGGCCGAGAAGTGCGCGGCGAACGTCCTGGTGCAGGAGCTGCGCCAGGACATGGTCGAGGCGGGGGCGCGCCCTCGCCGCGACACCGAGATCGGCCCCGCGTCGCTGACCCCCGCCGAGCGCCGGACCGCCCTGCTCGCGGCGGAGGGGCTCACCAACAAGGAGATAGCCGGGCGGCTGTACGTGACCCGGCGCACGGTGGAGATGCACCTGAGCCGCGTCTACCGGAAGCTGTCGATCTCCGACCGCCGTGCCCTGCGGCTGGTGACGGGCGATCAGCGGCCGCCGTCGCCCTCCGGTCCGCACCCGCAGCACGAGGCGGCGGAGTCCTGCGCGTGACGGCGGCGGCCCGTCGCTCCGCCCCGGCTTCCCCGGTCGGAAGGGGCGGGCCGCCGCCGGCCGGTCAGGGGCGTACGGCGACCGCGTCGACCTCGAAGAGCATGCCCGGCAGGGCGAGCCCGGCGACGCCGAGCAGGGTCTGGGCCGGGGGCTTGTCGCCCCAGATCCGGCCTATGACCGCGACCAGGGCCTCCAGCTTGGCCTGGTCGTTGCCGACGATGTAGGTGCCGAGGCGGACGACGTGGCCGTGGTCGAGGCCCGCGGCGGCCAGGGCGGTGCCCAGGTGGGCGAAGGAGAGCTCGACCTGCTCGGCGAAGTCCTCGGAGGTCACGTGGCCGTCGGCGTCGGAGGCGTACTGCCCGGCGACGAACACGAGGTCCGGCGACGGCGCGTCGACGACGTGGCTGTAGCCGAAGCCCGTGGGGTCGTGCAGGGCGGCGGGGTTGACGATGGTGTGGGACATGGTCGCTCTTCCTCGGTGCACTCGTGCGGGTCCGTGTACGGGTCTGCGGTGGAGCCGGTGGTCAGGCGCGTGCGTCCGCGAACCAGCGGCGGGTGCGCTCGGGCACCTCGGGGACGTCCCGTTCCACGTTCTTCATGACGTCGGCGAGGGTCTGCGCGGCGAGCTCCCTGCGCCAGGCGAGCTCGGCCCGGCGCATGGCTCGGTCGATCAGGCACCGGCTGCCGTCGGCGGCCGGCTCGCCCAGCGGGCCCTGCTCGCGGATCTCGGTGCAGCGGAAGGCCGGTTCGGGCCCCTCGATCGCCGTCACCACGTCCATCAGGGTGATGTCCTCGGGCGCCCGGGCCAGCCGGAAGCCGCCGCGGGGGCCGGGCACGGAGGAGACGATGCCCTCGCGCGCCAGGGCCTGCATCTGCTTGTTGAGGTACGCCGTGGGCAGGTCGTGGAAGGCCGCCAGGCGGGCGGCCGGCACCGCCTGCTCCCCGCCGGTCCAGGCCAGGTTGAGGCAACAGTGCAAGGCCCACTCGACGCCACCGCTCATCTTCACAACCTGGACACTACATAACCAGGATATCTAATGTCCAGGATTAAACGGGGGGCCGCCGGCGCCGCGGTGGACGGCGGCCCCCTCCCGGCTCAGCGGCCTTCGCCGGGCGGCGTGCCGCAGCTCGGGCCGCCCGGCCCGCCGACCTGCACCGAGCTGAAGAAGTCCCGGTAGGCGGGGAAGAAGTTGCCCTTGCCGGTCGGACCGGCGGAGGTGGCGGCCGTACAGCCGCCGTAGTGCTTGTCGGACCAGAGGTGGACGGTCGAAGCGGTCCGGTTCCAGTCCGACTTGGCCCGGTCGTCCATGCCGAGCGCCGCGAGATCCGGCGCGTTCGCCCCGATTGTGATCATGTCGCCGGTGCCGTCGAGGCCCGAGAACATGCAGTAATAGCCGCTGGGGCACCGGTCGTACCCGTCGGCCGCACGGGCCGTGGAGACGGGAAGCAGGACGGCGGCCGCAGCCACCACCGGCGCGAGAAGAGCACGCATCACATTCCTCATCCGCCAGACGCTAGAGGGGATCGACCGCGCCGGGGAGCCCCTGCGGGGTCGGCACATCCGTTCTGGATACGCCGACCGGATGCACCCCGCCCCCGACCCGTTTGAAGCGGGCACCAACCGGAACATAACCCTCCGTCAGATCCAGTGGAGAGGGTCCTTCGTGAGATGTCGCCGGGCGTGCCGCCGGGCCGCAGGAGTGGCGGTCGCTCTGGTGCTGCTGACCGGCGGGAGTCCGGCCGCGCCCGCCCCGCACCGCCTGCGGTGGGGGCCGTGCCCGGCGGAGGTCGCGGCGCCCGCCCGCAGCGGTCTGCAGTGCGCCACGGTCCGGGTGCCCCTGGACCACGCGGCACCGGAAGGCCGCAGCATCACGATCGGCGTCTCCCGGCTCGCGGCCACCGGACCCGGACCCCGGCGCGGGGTGCTGCTGCTCAACCCGGGCGGCCCCGGCGGACCCGGGACGCCCATGCCGCTGTGGTTCGCGGCGCACGTGCCCGCCTCCGTACGGGCCGGTTACGACCTCATCGGCTTCGACACGCGCGGCCTGTTCACCAGCACCCCGGTCTCCTGCAGGCTGAGCGCCGCGCAACTGCGGCACGCGCCCGTGTCCATGCCCCTCCCCCACCGGCCCTTCGCCGCCACCGCCGAGCTGCACCGCAGCATCGCGCAGTCGTGCGCCCGGCACGCCGGGGACCTGCTGCCGACCATGTACACGGCCAACACCGCCCGGGACATGGACCGCATCCGGCGCGCGCTCGGCGAGGAGCGCATCTCGTACTACGGCGTGTCCTACGGCGCCCACCTCGGCGCCGTGTACGCCACCGCCTTCCCCCGCCGCACCGACCGGGTGATCCTGGACAGCGCGCCCGACGCCCGGGCCGGCTGGTGGAAGGCCCTGCGCGCCTTCGGGCCGGGAAGCCAGCAGCGCTTCCCCGACCTCACCGCGTACGTGGCCGAGCGGAACGCCGCCTATCACCTGGGCGCGACGGCCGACGAGGTGTCCGAGACGTACGCCCGGCTGCTCGCGGAGACCGCCGCGCATCCGAAGGACGTCGGTCACTACGCCGTGGACGACAACGTCCTGCGCCAGATCACCCTGCAGGCCCTGTTCTCGGACGCCTTCTTCCCGCAACTGGCGGACGTGTGGCGCTACCTGGCCCGCGCGCCCGGTGCACCCGACGAGGCCGGGGCGGAGAAGGCCCTGGTCCCACTGCAGGCGGCCGTCCCCCTGGAGCCGCGGACCCAGCAGCTGGTCCTGCCGACCATGCTGGCCGTCCTGTGCCAGGACACCCCGTGGCCGCGCTCGGTGGACACCTACCGGCGGGCGCAGCAGCACGACGCGTGGCGCCATCCCGTCGCCGGGGCCATGACCGGGAACATCTGGCCGTGCGCCTTCTGGCCGTACCGCCCCGAGGAGCCTCCCGTGCGCATCGGCGGCCGGGGCCCGCGCAACATCCTCATGCTGCAGAACCGCCGCGACCCCGCCACGCCGTACGCGGGGGCGCGGGCCGTGCGCAAGGCCCTGGGCCGGCGCGCGGTCATGGTGGACGCCGCCCAGGGAGGGCACGGCGTCTACGGGTTCACGGCCGACCCGTGCGCCGGCGACGCGGCGACGGCCTGGCTGACCCGGGGCACGCTGCCGCGCGCCGACCTCTCCTGCCCCGCGCGGCGTACGGCCCGCTGACGTGGCCGCCGGGCCTCAGCGCAGGCCGCCCTCGCGCTCCACCGAGGCGGTGAACCGCTCGTCGTAGGCCCCGGCCAGGTCCCGCAGCGCCTGCGGGCAGTCGCCGTTGTAGGAGGGGCCGTGCATCAGGCCCAGCGTCACCGGCTCCAGCTCGGCGAGCCGGCGCATGGCCGGGGCGGTGGCGGCCGTCAGACAGGTCGCCCCGAAGACGTCCTCGGCGGCGACGGCCGGTCCGACGATCTCCTGCTCCGTGAGGGCGGGCGCATCGCCGATGCGGGTGAAGAGGTCGCCGCAGAACAGGGTCCGCGTGGTCTCCTCGAAGAGCAGCCCGGCGTCCCAGCCGTGCGGCACGTGCGGGGTCTCCAGCCGCCGGACCCGCTTCCCGCCGAGGTCGATCACCTCGCCGTCGCTCAGCGGCACCGGCGGGCGGTCGGCCAGGTCGTTCACGGAGACCAGGCAGCCCATGGCCCCGTGCGCCGCGCGGGCCTGCGGCGCGGCGGCGAGCCAGGAGTTGAGCGAGCCGCACTCGTCGGCCTCGACGTGCCCGAAGGTGATCCAGCGGAGGTTCTCCACCGGCGTCACCCGGGCCACGGCCTGCGACACGAGCGGGAAGAGCGACCGCAGCCCGCAGTGGAACAGCAGCGGCTCCTCGGCGTCGACGAGGAACTGGTTGAACGTGAAGTCCGCTTCCTGGACGTACGTCGACAGCCGGTAGACGTCCGGCGCGATCTCCGTGACCCGGGTCTCCATGGGCACCGCCTCTCTCCCCCGGCTTCGCGGGTACGGCGCCAGTCTCGCGCGGCCCGGCCTGTTGTCTCGGTACCGGCACCCAAATGCTCCGGGGCGTGTTACGGGGCGCTCCGTGATCCATCTGCCGCCCGGCGAACGGAATCGTGGAGTCCTGAACGTCCGGATGAAGGAGACGCGCCCCCATGACCGACGCCGCCGACGGCCGCGCAGCGCACCCCGCCCACGACGATCTGCAGTACGACCGGATCGGCGGGGACTACGAGCTCTCCAAGCTGCTCCCGCTGACCCGGTTCGTGGAACGGCCCAGCGTGCTGGGCCTGCTGGCCGACGTGCGGGACAAGAGCGTCCTCGACCTCGCCTGCGGCACCGGCGTCTACAGCCGGCACGCCCGCCGGCTGGGCGCGCGGCGCGTGCTGGGCGTGGACATCTCCCCCAAGATGGTCGAGGTCGGCCGGGCCGCGGAGGAGCGCGAGCCGCTGGGCGTCGAGTACGCGGTCGGCGACGGCACCGAGCTGCCGCGCCTGGGCGACTTCGACGTGCTGCTGGCGGCGTACCTGTTCAACTACGCCGACTCCCCGGGGACGATGGGGCTCATGGCCCGGTCGTGCGCGCGCAACCTGCGCGAGGGCGGCGAGCTGCGGGCCCTCGTCGCGCACCCGGACCACGACTTCGGCCGGCCGCTGCCGCAGAAGTACGGCTTCTCCTTCGAGCAGGCGGAGGACCCGGCGCACGACGGCCGGATCCGGGTCACGGCGCACACGCAGCCCCCGGTCAGCTTCACCGCCTACCTGCCGTCGGGGCGGGTGTACGAGGAGGCCTTCACGGCCGCCGGGTTCCGTGACTGCACGTGGAGCCCGGTGCGGCTGGCCACCGAAGGCGTCCTGGAGTTCGGGCCGGAGTACTGGGACGACTTCACGGCCAACCCGCCGTGGGTGCTCTTCCGCTGCGTCAAGGGCGCCGGGGACAGCCGCGGGTGAGCACGGAGACCAGGGCGCGGCCTCCCATGGACTTCCTGCTGCCCGAGCGCCTGGACGAGGCGCTGGAGGCCATGGCCGCCCGCGCGGGCACGGTCCCCGTGGCGGGCGGCACCGACGTGATGGTGCGGCTGAGCACGGGGCGCGAGCGCCCCGCGGCCGCCGTCGACCTCACCCGCATCGCCGCGCTGGCCCGCTGGGAGCGGTCGGCCGGCGAGGTCCGGCTGGGCGCTGCGGTGCCGTACACCCGGATCGCCGAGGAACTGGCCGCGCCGCTGCCCGGACTGGCGGCGGCTGCCCGCACCGTGGGCTCCCGCCAGATCCGCAACCGCGGCACCGTGGGCGGCGCCCTCGGCACCGCCTCCCCCACGGGCGACGTCCACCCCATGCTGCTGGCGTGCGGTGCGGAGGTGGAGCTGGTGTCCGTGCGCGGCGCCCGCCGGGTGCCGGTACGGGACTTCTACACCGGCCCGGGCCGCACGGTCCGTGCGCCGGACGAGCTGATCCGCGCGGTACGGATACCGGAGGCGGAGGGCCCACAGGCCTACGCGAAGGCCGGGCGCCGCGGCGCCGTGGTGATGGCGACCTGCTCGTTCGCGGTGACGCTGTGGCCCTCCCGCGCGTGGGTGGGCACCGGCATCGGCTCTGCGGCGCCGGTGCCCCTGCCGGCCCTGGAGGCCGAGCGGTTCATCGCCGGGGAGCTCGCCGAACGGAGGTTGTGGCGGACGCGGGGGCCGCTCCCGGAGGGTGTGCTCAAGCGCTTCGGGGAACTGGCCGCGGCGGCGACCGCACCGGCCGACGACGTACGCGGCTCGTCCGCCTACCGCCGGCACGCGGTGGCCGTGCTGGCGCGCCGGGCCCTCGGCTGGGTGTGGGACGACCACCGCACGGGCCCGAGGACGGAGAGGGAGTCATGCGCCTGACCTTGACGGTGAACGGCGAGCAGCGCGACATCGAGGGCGTGGCCGGGACGGAGAGCCTGCTGTACGTCCTGCGGCAGCGCCTCGGCCTGCACGGCGCGAAGAACGCCTGCGAGCAGGGCCAGTGCGGCTCGTGCTCGGTCCATCTGGACGGGGTGCTGGTGTGCGCGTGCCTGGTGCCCGCGCCCCAGGCCCACGGGCGGAGCGTGGAGACGGTCGAGGGCCTGGCCGGCGGGGACGGGCCGCACCCGGTGCAGGAGGCCTTCCTCGCCTGCGGCGCCGTGCAGTGCGGCTTCTGCACGCCCGGCATGCTCAAGGCCACCGAGGACCTGCTGCGCCGCTGCCCCGACCCCGGCGAGGCGGAGATCAAGGACGCCCTCGCGGGGAACCTGTGCCGCTGCACCGGCTACCGGCACATCCTCGAGGCCGTCCGCCTGGCCGCCGCCCGCACGCGAGCCCTGGAGCCCCGCCCGTGACCCCGTACGCCACGCACGCCCGCCGCGTTGCGGGGACGGTCGGCGACAGCGCGCCGCGCCCCGACGGGCCGCTGAAGGTCCGGGGCGCCTTCGCGTACTCCTCCGACCTGGAGGCGGAGGGCATGCTGTGGGGCACGACGCTGCGCAGCCCCCACCCGCACGCCCGGATCCTGTCCGTCGACACCTCCGCCGCGCTGGCCCTGCCCGGCGTCCGCGCGGTGCTGACCCACCGCGACGTGCCCGGCCGCAACCTGCACGGCTCGATGGTCGTCGACCAGCCGGTGCTCGCCGTGGACACCGTGCGCTACGAGGGCGAGCCGGTCGCCGTCGTGGCCGCGGAGGACCCGGAGACGGCCCGCCGCGCCGCGGAACTGGTGCACGTCGCCTACGAGGTGCTGCCTCCGGTCACCGACGCCGAGGCGGCCCTCGCCCCGGACTCCCCCGCCGTGCACCCGGCCGGCAACCTCCTGCGGCACGTCCCCCTGCGCCGCGGCCGCGCCGCGCGCGGCGAGCCGCTCACCGCCGACGTGGTGGTGCGCGGCGTCTACGAGGTCGGCATGCAGGACCAGGCGTTCCTGGGGCCCGAGTCCGGCCTGGCCGTGCCCGACCCGGACGGCGGGGTGTCCCTGCACGTCGCCACGCAGTGGCTGCACGTCGACCACGACCAGGTCGTCGAGGCCCTGGGCCTGCCGCGCGAGAAGGTGCGGCTGTACCTGGCGGGCGTGGGCGGGGCGTTCGGCGCGCGCGAGGACCTGTCGATGCACGCGCACGCCTGCCTGCTGGCGCTGCGCACCGGCCGCCCGGTGAAGATGTGCTACACGCGCGGCGAGTCCTTCGTCGGCCACGTGCACCGCCACCCGGCGAGGATGGCCTACGAGCACGGCGCCACGCGCGACGGCAGGCTCGTCTACGTCAAGGCGTCGATCGTCCTCGACGGCGGCGCGTACTCCTCCAGCTCCCCCGCCGTGGCCGGCACCGTCGCCACCTGCTCCCTCGGCCCGTACGAGGTGCCGGACGCCGAGGTGGACGTGCGCGTCGTGTACACCAACAACCCGCCGTGCGGGGCGATGCGGGGCTTCGGCGCCGTGCAGACCTGCTTCGGCTACGAGTCGCAGATGGACCGGCTCGCCCGTGAACTGGGCATGGACCCGGTGGAGCTGCGGATCCGCAATGCGGTCGCCGAGGGCTCGGCGGTGGCCAACGGCCAGGTCCTGGACCACCCGGCGCCGGTCGCCGAGCTCCTGCGCCGGGTGCGGGAGCGGCCGATGCCCGGGCCGTCGCTGCCGGAGGGCGGCCACCTGACCGGCACCACCTCGCGGGGCGAGTCGGTCGTGCGCGGCGTGGGCTACGCCGTCGGCTTCAAGAACGTCGGCTTCGTGGAGGGCTTCGACGACTACTCCACGGCCCGGGTCCGGCTGGAGGCCGGCGGCGGGCAGGTGCGGGCGGTGGTCACCAGCGCGGCGGCCGAGGTCGGCCAGGGCGTGGTGACCGTGCAGGCCCAGATCGCCCGCACCGAACTCGGCGTCGAGCAGGTGGCGGTGGAGTTCGGGGACAGCGCCTTCGGCTCGGCCGGCCCCTCGTCGTCCTCCCGCCAGACGTACGTCACCGGCGGCGCGGTCAAGGCGGCGGCCGAGGCGGTGCGGGCCCGCGTCCTGGAGCGCGCGGACCGGCTGCTCGGCCGGGCCGGCACCGCCACGGGCCTGTCCGGCGAAGCCGTGACCGGCGCCGGCGGCGAGGTGCTGTGCAAGCTGGCCGACGTGCTGGGCGACGGGGCCGTCGAGGAGACCGTGGAGTGGCACCACCGGCCGACGTTCCCCCTGGACCCGCACACGGGACAGGGCGACTCGGTCTTCCAGTTCGCCTTCGCCGCCCACCGGGCGGTGGTGGACGTGGACGTCGAGCTCGGCCTCGTGCGGACGGTCGAGATCGCCACCGCGCAGGACGTCGGCAAGGCCGTCAACCCGCAGGCCCTGCTGGGCCAGATCCACGGCGGCACGGTGCAGGGCCTGGGGCTCGCGCTGATGGAGGAGATCCGGGTCGAGGGCGGCCTGATGCAGAACCCCTCGTTCACCGACTACCTCATCCCGACCGTCCACGACGTGCCGCCGATGCACGTGGACGTGCTCGAACTGGCCGACCCGCACGCCCCCTACGGCGTGCGCGGCGTGGGCGAGCCGCCGAACATCTCCAGCCCCGCCGCCGTGGCGGCGGCCGTGCGGGACGCCACCGGCCTGGCCCTCCCGCGCATCCCGCTGCGTCCGGAGGACGTGGCGGGGCTGACGGCCGCGGACGACGCCGGGGGGCGGTGAGCACGGTGCTGGGCATCGCTCCGGTGCTGCGCCGCTGGTACGCGGCGGGCGCCCCCTTCGGGCTGGCGACGGTGGTCGGGGTGCGCGGCAGCGCGCCCCGGCAGCCGGGCGCCGCGCTCGCCGTCGGCCCCGGCGGCCGGGTGGCGGGCAGCGTGTCGGGAGGCTGCGTCGAGGCGGAGGTGTACGAACTGGCGCGCCGGGCCGCCCTGGGGGACGGTCCGTTCCTGACGGAGTACGGCGTCGAGGACGAGGACGCGTTCGCCGCCGGGCTGACGTGCGGCGGCACGCTGCAGGTGCTGGTCCGCCGGGTGGTGCCGGAGCGGGAGCCGCAGTGGGACGCGGTCCTGGCGGCCCTGGAGGCGCCCGGCGCAGCGGGCGGGCCGCTCGCCCACGTGACCTGTGTGAGCGGCACGGCGGAGCCCGGCGCCTGGCTGGCCGTGGGGTCCGCAGGGGTCTCCGGCTCGCTGGGCGACGCTGCGCTCGACCGGGCGGCGGCCGCGGAGGCCTCGCGGATGCTGGACCGCGGCCGCACCGGGCAGGTGCAGGTGCGGGCGGGCTCCGCCGCAGCGCGCGTGTTCGTGCACTCCTTCCTCTCCCGGCCCCGGATGCTGGTCTTCGGTGCGGTGGAGTTCGCCCGCGCCCTCGCCCGGATGGGCAGGTTCCTCGGCTACCACGTGACCGTGTGCGACGCCCGGCCGGCCTTCACCACCCCCGAGCGGTTCCCCGACGCCGACGAGGTGGTGCGGGAGTGGCCGCACCGCTATCTCGCCGGGGCGGCCTGGGACGGGCGCACGGTCATCTGCGTCCTGACCCACGAGGAGCGCTTCGACGTCCCGCTGCTGCGGGCCGCGCTGCGGCTGCCGGTCGCCTACGTCGGCGCGATGGGTTCGCGGCGCACGCACGAGGACCGGCTGCGGCGGCTGCGGGAGGCGGGCGCCGGGGAGGAGGAACTGGCCCGGCTGCGCTCCCCGATCGGGCTGGACCTCGGCGGGTCCACGCCCGAGGAGGCCGCCGTGTCCATCGCCGCCGAGCTGATCGCGGTCCGGCACGGCGGGACGGGCCTGCCGCTGCGGGACGCGCACGGCCCGATCCACCGCCCCTCCGGCCCGCCCGCGCCCCCGGACGCCCCCACCGCCCTCCCCGAGCCGGTCACGGCCGGGGCCCCGCCCACCGGAGGAGACCCCTCATGACCCAAGAGCGCACCGCTGAGCAGTACGACGTGATCGGAGCCCGCTGGGAGGACGCGCGGTCGCTGCCCACGGTCCACCCGGAGCGCGCGAGCTTCCTGGCCCTGCTCGGCGACGTGACCGGGCTGGACGTCCTCGACCTGGCGTGCGGCGACGGCTTCTACACCCGCCAGGCGAAGATGCTGGGCGCGCAGCGGGTGGTGGGCGCGGACGTCTCGGAGGAGATGGTCGCGGCCGCGCGGGCGGTCGAGGAGCGGGCGCCGCTGGGCACCCGTTACGTGGCCGCGGACGCCGCGGACCTGCCGGACCTCGGCAGCTTCGACGTGGTGACCGCGGCCTACCTCCTCAACTACGCGCGGGAGGAGGCGACGCTCACCGCCATGTGCCGCGGCGCGTTCGAACGGCTGCCGCAGGGCGGGCGGTTCATCGGCGTGACGCAGAACCCGCACTTCTCCTTCGAGGGGCCGCTGCCCGACCCGTACGGCTTCGCCTTCGCCCCCCTGGAGACCTCGGCCTTCGGCACCCGGATCCGGGTGACCGCGGCGCTGGAGCCGCCGATCACCTTCGAGACGTGCCTGATCCGGCCGGAGGTGTACGAGGCGGCGTTCGCGGCGGCGGGGTTCACGAAGGTGTCGTGGGTGCCGCTGCACGTGCCGCAGGCGGTGCTCGAGCGCTTCGGGGCCGCGTACTGGGAGGGGTTCCTGGCCAATCCGCCCATCGTCATGTTCGAGGCGGTCCGCTGAGGGCGCACCGGTGGCCCCGGTGTCCGCGGCGGGCACCGGGGCGGGGCGGGCGGGTCAGCCGGCGGCGGCCAGCCGGGGCGGCTGAATGGCCGTCAGGAGCTCGTGGAGCCGGTCGAGCCCGTCGGGGCGGACCGAGTAGCAGATCTGGGTGCCGCGGCGGCGGGTGACCACGAGGCCGGCCTCGCGCAGCACCTTCAGGTGCTGGCTGATGGTCGGCTGGGTGACCTCGAAGAGCTCGGTGAAGTCACAGGCGCACGTCTCGGGTTCGGCCGCCAGCGCGCGCATGATGCCGAGCCGCACGGGGTGTCCGAGCGCCCGGAGCATGGCGACGTCCGTCTTGTCCTCCGCAGTGTCTCTCACGTTTGACAGGCTATCAAACAGCGCCTATATAGTGGATCTCCTAAATAGTAAATTGCCTATGTACCGCTGGTTCGGAGGTCCGATGACCGACAAGACCGAGGCGCCCGCCGCCGACCCCGCCGAGGGCGGCGTCCTCTCGCCGCAATACCGCGCGCTGTCCTTAGGGCTCATCACGTCCGTCACCCTGGTGGCCTTCCTCTGGCTGGGTGTCGCGACCGTCCTGCCCGAGGCCGCCGAGGACCTGGACGGGGTCCACCTCTTCGGCTGGGCCTTCACCGCCTTCATGCTCGCCAACCTCTTCGGCACCATCGCCGCCGGACAGGGCGCCGACAAGGCCGGGCCCACCCGCCCGTACGTGCAGGCCTTCATCGTCTTCGTCATCGGCTGCGTGGTCGCCGCGGTCGCCACCAACTGGTGGATCCTGCTGGCGGGCCGCATCCTGCAGGGCCTGGGCGTCGGCGGCGTGCTGGCCCTGGCCTACCTGATCGTCGGCCTCGCCTACCCCGACGCACTGCGCGCCCGGATGCTCGCACTCGTGGCCTCGGCGTGGACCCTGCCCGCCCTGCTCGGCCCGGCCATCGCGGGTGCGATCGCCAGTGCGTCCAACTGGCGGGTGGTCTTCCTCATCCTGGTGCCGCTGGTGCCCATCGCCGCAATGCTCACCCTGCCGGCGATGCGCAAGCTCAAGCCCACCGGCGACGGCACGCCGGGCGAGAACCGGCTGCCGCTGACGGTGCTGCTGGTGCTCGGCGTCGGCGCACTGCTGGCCGGCCTGGAGAACCGCAACATCGCCGTGCTGGTGCCGCTGGTCGTGGTCGGCGTCGCGATCACCCTGCCCGTGCTGAACAAGCTGCTCCCGGCGGGCACGCTCACCGTCCGCCGCGGCATGCCCGCCGGCATGATCGTGCGCGGTCTGGTCAGCGCCGCCTACTACGGCGGCGAGTCCTTCTTCCCGCTCAGCATGACCCGCGTCCTCGGCCTCAGCACGCTCGGCTCCGGCCTCGCGCTGTCCGCGGGCGCCCTCACCTGGGTCAGCGGCGCCTGGCTCCAGGCCAAGCTGGACACCCGCAGCGGCGGCAAGGGCCGGCACGCCCGCGTCGTCCTCGGCTTCGTCCTCCTGGTGGCCGGTGACGCGCTGATCGCCCTGGCGGTCGGCACCGACCTCAAGAGCGTCCCGCTCGCGATCGTCGGCTGGGCCGTCGCCGGTCTCGGCATGGGCTTCGTCTACCCCGCCGTCACCACGATCGTCCTGTCGCTGGCCCCCAAGGGCAAGGAGGGCTCGGCGAGCTCCAGCCTGCAGCTGTGCGAGACCCTGTCCGTGGCCGTGATGACCGGCCTCGGCACGGCCATCACCGCGTACGGCTCCTCGCACGACTGGAACGACAGCCGCGGACTCGGCATCATCTACGTCATCGCCGCGGTGTGCGCGTTCCTCGGCATCGCCGCCGGACTGCGCACCGCCGTCCGCAAGTTCGCCGGCGACGGCGGGGACGGGGAAGAGGCGCCCGCGGCCGCCGCACCGCTGCAGGAATCGGAGCGAACGGCCTGATTCCTCCCCGGCAGGGACCCGGTTCGGTACGCGGCGCGGAAAAGCTTCGGTCGCTGTACCGGGCCGGTCCGTGCTGTGCGGGGCCGCCCCGGCCGTGATGCTGGAGTGACCGGGGCGAACGACGCGCCGGTCGTGCATCTCCGTGGGAGGCAGCCGTGCCCGAAGTGCTGAACTGCGATGTGCTGAACGACGAGACGTGGGACCCGTCCGCGGCCCCGGCGGGACACCGGGGCGGGGCCCGCGTCCGTTCCCGGGTCGAGATCCCGCTCCACCTGGCCGACGGCTCCTGGCAGACCGCGCACGTCATCACCTTCGACGGGCTCTCCGACGGCCTGGAGCACATCGCGGTGTCCTACAGCCGCGACCCCGGAGTCCCGCTGGTCCGCGTCCACTCGGAGTGCCTGACCGGCGACGTCCTCGGCTCGGGCCGCTGCGACTGCGGTCCGCAGCTGGACGAGTCGCTGCAGCGGGTGGCGGCGGACGGCGGCATCCTGATCTACCTGCGCCAGGAGAGCACGGGCGGCACGGACCTCAGCCTCTACGACAAGCTCGACGCGTACAGCGTCCAGGACCGCGGCACCGGCCGCGCCGGAGCGGGCCACGGCCTGCGCCTTGCGGACGACGCCCGCGACTACCACGCGGCCGCCCAGATGCTCCGGGCCCTGGGGGTCTCCCGGGTCAGGCTGCTGACCAGCAACCCCGACAAGGTGCGGCAGCTGAGCTGGTACGGCATCGCCGTCGAGGAGCGGCTGGACTTCGCAGGCCGGCGCGGCGCGTGAGCCACCGCACCCGGCCGGCGGCGCGCGGCCTCACCGGCCGCCTCAGACGGCCGCCTTGTCGCGCGCACCGCCCCGGACGTCCGTCCAGGCCCGCTCCGCGGGGTGCTCGGAGCCTGCCGAACCGCTCTCCGGGAGCTCCGCGAAATACTCCGCCAGGCCGGAACGGCCCGTCACCGCCAGCTTGCGGTAGACGCGGCTGAGGTGCAGCTCGACGGTGCGCTGGGTGACGAAGAGCTTCCCCGCGATCTCGCGGTTGGTGAACTTGGCGACCGCCATGAGCGCGACGCGGCGCTCGGTCGGGGTGAGGGCGTCGATGCCCACCTCGGTCGGCCGCCGCGGCCGGGCCCCGGCCACCAGCAGCTCCTGACGGGCCGTCTGGGCCAGCACGGCGGCCCCGCACTGCTCGGCCAGCGACTGCGCGCGCCGCAGGTGCTCGCGCGCTTCGCCGAGCCGGCTGGACTTGCGCATCAGGATGCCGAGGTCGGTGAGCACCCGCGCCAGGTCCAGCCGGGCGGAGGACTCCTCCAGCACCTCGACGGCCTCCCGCAGCGCCTCCTCGCCGCCCAGGCCCTTGGCCAGCAGCCCGGTCGCCCGCAGGGCGCGGCCGGTCGCCCGGCGGCCGCCCCACTGGCGGGCGCGGGCGAGCTCCTCGTCGACGAGGACGAGCGCGGTGTCGCGCTCGCCGAGCGCCGCGTGCACGAGGGCCGCCTCGGAACGCCAGGACAGCACCGCGGGGTTGAGCTGGCCGGCGGCGGCCAGCCGGCGGCCGCACTCCAGCAGGTCGGCCAGGCCCGCCTGCGGGTGGCCGCAGGCCACGCGGAGCCGGCCGCGGTGGAAGAGCAGGGCCGCGAACCCGGCGCCCTCGGGAACGTCGCCGTCCAGGGCGAAGTCGCTCAGGGCCCGGTTGGCCTCGCGCAGCTCGCCGGTCTCCAGCAGCGAGGCGACGACCGCCGCCACCGCCTGGCCGGTGCGGCTCCAGTGCCCGGAGGGCGAGGTCCCGGCGGGCTCCAGGGCGCTGCGGGCGTCCTCCAGGCAGCCGGGTATGTCACCGGTGCGGTAGCGCACTTCGGCGCGCATGCTGTGGGCGATGGTGAGCAGGGTGCGCGAGCCTTCGGCCCGCGCGCGGTCCAGCAGCGCCTGGCACTCGGACAGGGCGAGGTCGAGCTCGTCGGCGCGGGCGAGCACCTGCAGGGGCACCGTGCGGGTCGCGATGCGCCAGTCGAGGCTGGTGTGCTCCTCCTGCAGGGCCTGCCGGGCCTGGTGGACGGCCCGGTCGCGCTCCTCGCCGCGGCGCGAGGAGCGCAGTGCGGCCAGGCTCAGCCGGGTGTGGCGCTCGCCCGGGGTGGCGCCGGCCTCCAGCGGGAGCAGGTCTCCCACCCCGGCGCAGTCCGCCTCGACGGCCGCGTCGACGGCGTGGTTCAGCTCGCGCAGCAGGCAGCGCTCGGCCCGCAGGACGGCCGCGGAGGACTCTTCCGCGCTGCGGGCCTCCGCCACGCCTTCCAGGAGGACGCGCTCGGCCTCCTCGGGACGGCCCAGGAGCTGCAGGGCGTGGGCGATGCACAGCCGGATGTCGGCGCGCCCGGCGGCGTCGGGCTGGAGGACGAGCGCGCGCCGCAGGTGTTCGACCGCGGCGGCCGGGTCGGCGGCGAGCTCGATCTCGCCGAGGGCGCGCAGCAGCTTGGCCCGGCACAGACCCTCGCACTCCTCCAGTCCGCGGTGGAGATAGGCCCGGGCCCGGTCCGGTTCGCCGCGCTGGATCACCTCTCCGGCCGCCGTGCACAGCACGGAGCAGGTCCAGTGCAGGCCGAGGGTGCTGCGGACGCGCAGGAGCTGGGTGGCCACGCGCTCGGCGGGGGCGCCCGACTCGTGGAGGAGCTGGGCGGCGCGGGCGTGCAGGGCGTCGCGGCGGCTGGGCGGGATGCGGGCCAGGACCGCGGCGCGCAGGACCGGGCGGGCGAAGCCGACGACGGTGTCCTGCCCGGTGAGGGCGCCGGCACGGACGAGGGCGTCGACGACGTCGGCCGCGCCCAGGGCGTCCAGCCCGAGCAGCCGGGCGATCATGGGGGTGGTGGCGGAGCCGTCGAGGACCGCGGTGGCCTGGAGCACGGCGGCGGCGCCGGGGTAGGCGCGGTCGTAGCGCGGCAGCAGGGTGTCGGCGACCTCCACGGGGGCGAGCTCCCCGATGCGGCGCGCGGCGTCGGCGTCGGGCCGCAGGCCGTGCAGGCGCATGACGCGGAAGAGGGCTTCGAGCAGGTAGGGGCTGCCGCCGGTGGCGGTGCGGCACGCGGCCACGAAGCGGGGGTCGGGCGCGGCGTCGGCGGCGTCCGGGACGGTGAAGGTGTCGGCGGCGATCCGGGCGGTGTCCTCGGTGGTGAGGTCCCGTAAGAGGACCCGGTGGCGGAACGAGGAGAGCACCTCCGCCAGCACCGCGTCACCGGGCGTCTCGCCGAGGGCGACGGTGGCGACGAGGGCGACCGGGGTGTTCTCCAGCCGGGCCATCAGGTAGCCGAGGCAGCGCAGGGATGCCGTGTCGGCCCACTGGAGGTCGTCGATGGCCAGCATCAGCGGGGTGCCCGTGGACAGCAGCCGGGCGAGCGGGTGAACGGCCTCGGAGCCGGGCGCGGCGTGCGGGGCGTACGGGGCGGGGCAGTTCGTATGCGCCTCCCAGGGGACGGCCCGGCCCCCCGGGCCCTCCTGACCCACGCCCGCGCTGTCCAGGATGCTCCGGGCCCCGGCCATGAGCTGCTGGGCGATGCTGTACTCGACGTCCTGCTCGGAGGCGCGGGCCCGTGCGGAGAGCAGGTGGAGGCCGTGCTCGCCGGCCTGGTCCATGGCGTGGCGCAGGAGCCTGGTGCGCCCCATGCCGGCCGTGCCTTCGATGAGGATGCTCTGGCCCCGGCCGTCGCCGGCGGCTTTCAGGATGTCGTGCACGCGCGTGCCCTCCCCGTAAGGCGGCGGGGCCGTCCCGGAGCTGCATGCCACTCCCCCGGGTCCCCCGTGTGACGGCCCGGTCTTTGCTGCCGTGATGCCGTGGGTAGTGATGTGTCTCAGGAGGCCGGACCGTGAAGTCAATGAAGACGTTAACTCGTATGAACAAGTTGACCAATAGTTGGTTCACCGTAGCTTATGGCGACACAAGAAGTGACCCTAACTTGAGAGTTGGGGCATTTCAACCGCATGCCGAAGCCACGGACGCCGCGCGGTACGCGACGCCCGTGGCTCGGCAGAGCACGGCTCTCGTGGGGGGTCGGGGGCGGGGCCCGGCAGGCGCTACGCGCGCCTGGTGCCCTGCTCCAGCTCGCGGAGCTGGCGGATCATGTCAGCGGCCATCCGCTTCCCCTCCGGGGAGAGCGCCGCGAGGTCGCCGCGCAGATAGACCGCGCTCACCCCGGCCTCGGCCATGGCCTGGTCCAGCTCGCGGCCGGCCAGCACCTCCTCGTCGATCATCCGGCGGGCCACGTCGTCCTCGGTGAAGTAGGAGACGGGCACGTCGAAGTACGTGGCCAGCGCGCGCAGGTGCCGCAGCGTCGGATTCGTGCGCTCCCCGCGGTGCAGCTGCCACAGATATACGCTGGAGAAGGTCTCGCCGGACTGAGCGGCTATCTCCGCCGCCAGCTTCTTGTAGGACGGCTTCCCGTTCTCGCTGGGCCCGGCACGCATCTTGAGCAGGTGATCGAGCTTCTGCGCCACCGTCAGCCGGCGCCGGCCCGGACCGTCCCTCTCTTCACTCATCGTCTGCCAACCCCCCTCTGCACGGCACCAGTTTAGGCACGACGGGCCTGGTCCTGCGCCTCCGGGCCCTGCGGCGCCCCGCCCCGTCCCGCTTCGTCGAGCCGTCGTCTGCGCTCCTGTTCCTTGCGCGCGAGCGCCATCATCTCCTTCGCCTCTTCGGAAGGCTCGAAGTCCTCGTCGTCCTCGTCGTCGTGGACCAGCCCCTGCTCGCGCAGCTGCCGGTCGTGCACCTTGACGGGCGGCTGGGGGTCGTGGTCGGAGGGGCGCGGTCCCTCCGGACCGTCCGGCCCGACGCGCACCAGGCGCTCGATGCGCACCACGCGGAAGCGCCGGCCGGCCGCCTCCGCCTCCGGGCCGCACTCGGCGTCGAGCCGGTCCGCCGCCCGGGCGTACTCCTCGCGCTCCTTCTCGTCCAGCCGCAACAGCACCGGGGCCATGACCCGCAGGTCCATCGCGAGGGCGTCGCGGGCGGCCTGGGGCGTGGGACAGCCGGTGGTCACGGGCTCCCACTGCCCGCCGGACCACTCCGCGATCATGTACGCGGCGGGCAGCAGCACGCCGCCCGGGTGCGTGCCGGCGGCCCGCAGGGAGTCGGCACGCACGTCGGGGGGCACGGTGCCGGGGCCCTGGACCAGCGACAGCAGTTCGGCCTTGAGAATGCCCTCGGACATGCCCGTGGCCGTGAGGGTGTCGAGGACCATGCCCTCTACGGGATCGGGCACCTCGTGGGACCTGCCGGGCGCGGCCGGGTCGGGGTCGGAGGGGCGCGGGGGCTCGGGCCCGTCGGGGCCGGTCCGGACGAACTGCTCCGCGCGCACGACCCGGTGGCGGCCGCCGAGCACCGTCATCTCGTCGACGGCCTCCCAGTCCAGCCGTTCGGCGGCCGCGCAGTACTCCTGCGCCACGGCGCCGTCGCCGGACTCCTCCGCGTCGCGGGCGGCCCGGCGGAAGAGGGCGGCCATGGTGTCCCGGGAGTCCTGGGGCGCGCGGTCGCCGATGTGGGTCAGCACCTGCCAGCCGCCCTCCTCCCGCTCGCGCACGACGCCGAAGACCGGGCCGCCGCCCCCGAGGATCTCGGGGTACGCCTCGCGTGCCCGCCACGCCTCCTCGTCCGCCAGGGCGGCGACCGGGGCGTCGGGCGCAGCCATCCTGATCTGCCGGTACCCCGGCACTCGCTCGCTGTGATCGGACATGCACTCAGCATGTCGCGCAAGGCCGCCCCCGCGCAGGAAAATGCCTTTCCCGCCGTGTGCTTTCCCGGTACGGGCCGTCCGGGTACGGGCCGCGTGCCAGGCCGGTACCGGGCCGGCGGGGCAGGCCGCTCACCCGCTCCCGCCGTGCAGCAGCCGGGCCGCCACGCCGAGGTCCGATACCAGGCCCGCGTACGCGTCGGCGCGGGCGCGGTCGTCCGCGCGCAGCACGGCCGACGGGTGGATGGTCGCCACGAGCGTGCCCTCGCCCTCCCCTTCGCCGTCACCGTCGAGTGACGGCAGCGGCAGGGGGACGCCGCGCTGCTGCGTCACCCGGAAGGAAGAGCCGAGCAGGGACTTGCCCGCGGTCGCGCCGAGGGCGACGACCACCTCCGGTCCGACCAGCCGCAGTTCGGAGGCGAGCCAGGGGCGGCAGGCGCTGATCTCGTGGAGGTTGGGCGCCTTGTGGATGCGGCGCTTGCCCCGCGCCTGCCGCTCGAACTTGAAGTGCTTGACGGCGTTGGTGACGTACGCCTCCGCCGGGTCGATGCCGGCCTCCGCGAGCGCCCGGGTCAGCACGCCTCCGGCCGGACCGACGAAGGGCTCGCCCTTGCGGTCCTCCTGGTCGCCCGGCTGCTCGCCGACGAGCACCACCCGGGCGGAGGCGTCGCCCGAGCCGAAGACCGTCCGGGTGGCCTCGCGGAACAGCGGGCAGCCCCGGCAGCCGGCCGCGGCGTCCCGCAGGCCCTGCAGGTCTGCTCCGCCGGGTACGAAGGGCCCCGCGTCGTAGTCCTCCGGAGCGGGCATCAGTCGCCGGACGCCTTGCGGAACTCGGTCATGAAGGCCGCGCAGAACGCCTTGAGGTCGGCCGGCTTGCGGCTGGTGATCAGGGTGGCGGGGGCGCAGGTGCAGACCTTGACCTCCTCGTCCACCCAGGTGCCGCCCGCGTTGCGGATGTCGGTGCGCAGGCTCGGCCAGGACGTGAGGGTGCGGCCGCGCACGACGCCGGCCTCGACCAGGGTCCACGGGGCGTGGCAGATCGCCGCGACCGGCTTGCCCGCGTCGAAGAAGTCCTTGACGAAGGAGACGGCGCGCTCGTCCGTGCGCAGGAAGTCGGGGTTGGCGACGCCGCCCGGCAGGACGAGCCCGTCGAAGTCCCCGGCCCGCGCCGTGGCCACGTCCTCGTCGACGGCGAAGGTGTCGGCCTTGTCGAGGTGGTGGTAGGCCTGGATGCGGCCGGTCTTCGTCGACACCAGCCGCGGCGCGCCGGAGGCCTCCAGCACGGCCCGCCAGGGGTCCGTCAGCTCGACCTGTTCGACACCCTCCGGTGCCGCCAGGAATGCGATCCGCATGGTCATGGAGCGTCCTTTCCGTCTGCCCGTCTGCCCGTCTGCCCGCCGGTCCGGTCCGTTCAGTCCGGCAGCTGCGGCAGCACCTTGCTGCGGTAGAAGTCGAAGAAGCCGCGCTGGTCGGGCCCGATCTGGTTGACGAAGACGGTGTCGAACCCGGCGCCGGCGTACGCCGTGATCGCGGCCAGGTGCGCGTCCACGTCGCCCCCGCAGGTGACCGCGTCGGCGACGCGCTCCACCGGAACCAGCTCATTCGCCTGTTCGAAGTGCCGGGGCGTCGGCAGGATCTGGGGCAGCTCCCCGGGGAGCTGTTCGTTGGCCCACAGGCGGTGCGCGGTGCGCACGGCCTCCTCGCGGTCGGTTCCCCAGCACACCTTCAGCCCGCCGAACACGGGCTTGGCGCCGCCCCCGCTGCGCCGGAAGCGGTCGACCGCCTCCGCGTCGGGGGCCATCGTGATGAAGCCGTCGCCGATGCGCCCGGCCAGCTCGGTCGCGGTCGGCCCGAACGCCGAGACGTCGATGGGCACGGGTTCGTCGGGCACGGTGTACAGCCGGGCGTTCTCCACGGTGTAGTGCTTGCCGTGGTGGCTGACCTCGCCGCCCTCGAAGAGGAGCCGCATCACCTGGACGGCCTCCTGCAGCATCTCCAGCCGGATCGCCGCCTGCGGCCAGGCGCCGCCGAGGATGTGTTCGTTGAGCGCCTCCCCGCTGCCCACGCCGAGCCGGAAGCCCCCGCCGAGCTGGACGGCGGCCGTGGCCGCCGCCTGGGCCGTGACGGCCGGGTGCAGGCGCATGATCGGGCAGGTGACGGCCGTCCGGACGGGCAGGGAGGTGGCCTGCGAGAGCGCGCCGATCACCGACCAGACGAAGGGGCTCTGGCCCTGGGCCGGGTTCCACGGGTGGAAGTGGTCGGAGATCCACAGGGAGGTGAAGCCGGCCTGCTCGGCCATGCGCGCCTGTTCGACCAGGTCGGCGGGGCCGTGTTCCTCGGTGGACAGGAAGTAGCCGTATTCCGTCATCGGGGGTGTCCTCCTGGAGGGCGGGGCTTCGGACCCCTGGGTAACCACAACGGGCGGCGGGGAAACACCCGGGTCTCAGTCCCGGCGCCGCCGCAGGACCGTGCGGACGGCGGCGGCCGTGCCGAGCAGCGCGGCGGCCGGGAGCAGGAGGGGGTGGCGGGCGAGGGCGGCCTGCGGGGAGCGCGCGTGGGACTCGGCGTCGAAGACGCCGTGCGCGCCGTAGTCGCCCCCTCCGGTGTCGTCCACCGGCTCCCACAGGTTGTGCGGCCGGTCCGCCCGCACCTGCTCGTCGGTCTGCTGCGCGTCGATGCCGGTACGGGCGAGGTAGCGGTCCAGGAGGGCGGGGGCCACCTTGTCGGCGAGGATCGTCGCGACGGTCGGGGCGCCGACGTAGTACTGCTTGCGCCGCGGGTGCCCGGCCGCGTGGAGGACGGCGCGGGCGGCGACCTCGGGCTGGTAGACGGGCGCCACGGGCCGGGGGTGGTTCGGCAGCCGGGACAGGACCCAGGAGAACTGGGGCGTGTTGACCGCGGGCATCTGCACGACCGTCACGCGCACGTGGCTGTGCCGGGCGAGCAGCTCGGTCCGTACGGCCGAGGTGAAGCCGTTGACGGCGTGCTTGGCGCCGCAGTAGGCGGACTGCAGGGGCACGGAGCGGTGGCCGAGCGCCGAGCCGACCTGGACGATCGTGCCCGCGTCGCGCGGCAGCATCCGGCGCAGCGCGGCCCGGGTGCCGTGGACGCAGCCGAGGTAGGTGACGGCGGTGACGCGCTCGTACTCGTCCGGCTCGATGCGGGTGAACGGGGCGAAGACGGAGACGAAGGCCGCGTTGACCCACACGTCGATCGGGCCGAACGCCTCCTCCGTAGCAGCCGCCGCGGCCTCCACCTGGGCGTGGTCGGCCACGTCGGTGGGCAGCACCAGGGCCTTTCCGCCCAGCTCGGCGACCTCGGCCGCGGCGGCCGCCAGCCCGCCGTCGCCCCGGGCCAGCAGCGCCACCCGTGCGCCCCGGCGGGCGAACATGCGGGCCGTCGCGCGGCCGATCCCGGCGCTGGCACCGGTGATGACGACGGTCTGGCTCATGGGGCTCCCTTTCTTTGGGGCGCGCCGTCAGCGGAGTTTCCCGACCGTCGAGGGCTCCGCGAAGAAGAGCGACTTCACCCGGGACGCGCGATCGGCGCGGGGCGAATCCCTCGTACGGATGCGTGGGGTCACTCCTTCTGCGCGGGTCACTCCTTCGATCTGTAGTGGCGCAGCACCCAGCTGGGCAGCCCGAACCAGCACAGCACCAGCCAGGCCACGACCGCCGCCACCAGCCAGGGGACCGCGCTGCTGTGCAGGGCGATCCGCAGGATCAGCGTCAGTGCCGAGGTGACCGTGCACAACAGCAGCACGATTCCCGTCATCGTCAGCCGGGCGGCCCAGACGACCGTCTGCGGCTTGATGCGGCGGCCGCTGACGATGCGGTGGAGGGAGACCGGGCCGACGAGGGCGCCGGTGGTGGCGGCGCCGAGCAGCACCGTGATCACGTAGATCGTCCGGTCGGTGTCGCCGAGGGTGGTGAACCGCGGGGTGAAGACCACCGTGAGCAGGAAACCGAAGAGGATCTGCACGCCCGTCTGGGTGACGCGCACCTCCTGCAGGAGCTCGGCCCAGCGCCGGTCCGCGCGCTCCTCGGGCGTCTCGTGGCGCCCTCCGGGGCCGGGCGGAGCCCCGGAGGGCCCGGGCCCTCCGGCGCCGTGATCCTGCGGTCCGCTCGCTGCCATGCCGTCCTTCCGCATCGTCCCGGGCCCCGGAGTACCCCCGGCGCGCACCGGGCATGCGCCCGTCGCCATACCTCGCGGGTGCGCCGGTACACGCGGTGCGACACGCCCCCGCCGACGTCCCGCGGATCGCGGGGCCCACAGGCCGATACTGGGGCATTCCCGCGGAAAGCGGAGGTGAGCGGATGCTGAACGGCATCGTCCGGGCCGCGGCGGAGATCCTCGCGTGGTGGGCCGGCCTCACGGCGGTGTGGACCCTCCTCATCAGCCGGGCCGACACGCTGGAGATCGCCGTCGGGGCCGCTGCGGCCCTGGTGTCGGCGTGGGCCGCACGCGGCGCCCGCCGGGCCGCGGAGCGGTGAACTGGTGGCTGGCGGCCGCCTGCGCGCTCGTCGCCGGCGGCCTGGGCCCCTGCCTGTGGGGGTCGGCGCGCGGCTCGGCCGGGCAGCGCGTCGTCGCACAGAACATGGCGACGCTCCTGCTGTGCCTCGTCTTCCTGCTGCTGGCCCAGGGGTACGGGCGGCCCTCCTACGTGGACCTCGCCCTGGTCGTGGCCGTCCTGGGACCCGCCGGGACGCTGGTCTTCACCCGCCTGCTCGGCGACGAGATCGGCGAGCGGCCGCCCGGACTGCGCCTGCTCGCCCCCGCCGTCCTGGTCGCCACCCCGGCGACCGTCGTCCCCCTGTGCATCGCGACCGGCCCCGGCCGCGCCCTGGGGAAGCTGGTGCTCATCGGCGTGCTGCTGATCGCCGGAGGGGCCGTCACCTCGGCGGCGGTGCGCCATGGCTGACGCGCTGACCGCCGTCGTGCTGCTGCTCGTCGCGGCCGCGGCCACGGTCGCGGTGCTGCAGCGCGACCCGGCCCGGCAGGCCGTCGTGCTCTCCCTGCTCGGTGTCGCGCTCGCCGCGCTGTTCACCGTCCTGCAGGCCCCCGACGTCGGTCTCGCACAGCTCGCCGTGGGCTCGGCCGTCACCCCGCTGATGATCCTGCTGACGGTCCGCAAGATCCGGTGCAACGGGCGGCGGGAGTGACACGCCGCCTGCGTCTGTGGGTGCTGAACGCCGGCCTGCTCGCCACGGCCGCGCTGTACGCCGCCGCCTGCACGGGCCTGCCCGGCTTCGGCGGCTCCCGGCACCCCTACGGCGACCGGGCGGTGCGCACCGCACTGCAGCAGCACACCGCGAACGCCGTCTCCTCCGTCAACTTCGACCAGCGCGCCTTCGACACGCTCGGCGAGGAGACGGTCCTGTTCGCCTGCGTCCTCGGCACCGTCGTCCTGCTGCGGCAGACCCGCGGCGAGAAGCGCGTCCCGCCCGAGCCCGCCGGCGTGCCGGCCGCGCTGCGCCGCTACGGCCTCCTCGTGCTGCCCGTCACCCTGCTCATCGGCCTCTACGTCATCGCGCACGGGCAGCTCAGCCCCGGGGGCGGCTTCCAGGGCGGCGTGGTCGTCGCCACGTCCCTGCACCTGCTGTACATCGCCGTCGACTACAAGGCGCTGGAGCGCGTCCGGCCGCTGGGGCTGTTCGAGCTGGCCGACGGCACCGGGGAGGCCGCCTACGTCCTGCTGGGCGCGGCCGGTCTGATCGCCGGCTCGGCCTACCTCGCCAACACCCTGCCGCTGGGCACCTTCAACACCCTCTCCTCGGGCGGCACGGTGCCGCTGCTGAACGCCGCGGTCGGGGTGGAGGTCACCTCGGCCGTCGTCGTGCTGCTGGCGCACTTCCTCGGCCAGGCACTGGAGATCGAAGGCGAGGACGGCGACGCGAAGGACGGAGGACGGACAGCATGAGCCTGCTCCCCTACCTGACCGCCGGCTGGATCTTCCTCGTCGGCGTCCACGGCATCGCCACCAGCCGCAATCTGGTCCATGCCGTCGGGTGCCTGGCCGTCACCCAGTCCTCCACCTACGTACTGCTGCTGGCCGTCGGCTACCGCAAGGGCGCCACGGCACCCGTCTTCTCCGACCTGCCGACCGACGCGCCCGTCGTCGACCCGGTCGTCCAGGCCCTCGCGCTCACCGACGTCGTCGTGGGGGCGACCGTGACCGCCCTGCTGCTCGCCCTCGTCGTCCAGACCGCCAAGCGGCACGGCACCGTCGACCCGGACGAGCTGTCCGAGCTGAAGGGCTGAGCCGCGGTGGACCGGCTGCTCCCGCTGATCGTCGTGGTGCCGCTGCTGGGAGCGGCCGTGCTGGTGGCGGCGGGGCGCCACGCGCCCCGGCCGGTGGCGGAAGCGGTCGCGGGCCTGGCCGCCGCGGCCTCCGCCGGGCTCGCCGTCGCCGCGCTCGCCGGCCCCCCGGGGGTCTCCTGGGTCGGCGCCTGGCGGCCGCAGGGCGGCCACAGCGTCGGGATCGTGCTGGTCGGCGACCGCATCGGGCTGGGCCTCGCCGCACTCACCTCGCTGCTCGTCGTCGCCGTGCTCGCCTACTCCTGGCGCTACTTCGACGAGCCGCCGCACGGCCACGGCGGCGCCTTCCCCGCCCTGGTGCTGCTCTTCCAGGCCGGCATGTGCGGCTTCGCGCTGACCGGGGACCTCTTCGACGCCTTCGTCTTCTTCGAGCTGATGGGCGTCGTCGGGTACGCCCTGACCGGCTACCGCGTCGAGGAGGCCCGCCCCGTGCAGGGGGCGCTGGTCTTCGGCTTCGTCAACTCCCTCGGCGGGTACGCGACCCTGCTCGGCATCGGCCTGCTGTACGCGCGCACGGGCGAGCTGGGCATGGCACAGGTCGGCCGGGAACTGGACGAAGCGGCCGGCGCGGCCGGGCACGGCGCGGACGCCCTGGTCGTCGCCGCGTTCGTGCTGGTGCTGACGGGACTGCTGGTCAAGGCCGCGGCCGTGCCGTTCCACTTCTGGCTGCCGGACACCCACGCCGTCGCACCGACGCCGGTGTGCATGCTGCTGTCCGGCGTCATGGTGGAGATGGGCGGCTACGGCGCCGCACGCGTCTGGACGACCGTCTTCGCCGGGCCCGGCGGCGTCCCGGCGGCCGGGGCCCGGCGCACCCTCCTGGTCCTGGGGGTGGCGAGCGCCCTCGTCGGTGCGCTGATGTGCTGGCAGCAGCGGCACGTCAAGCGGCTGCTGGCCTTCTCCACGGTGGCACACACCGGGCTGTTCCTGACCGGCATCGCCCTGCTGACCCCGCACGGGGTCGCCGGCACCGCGCTCTACGTCCTCGGGCACGCCGGGGCGAAGGCCGCGCTGTTCGCGTGCACCGGCATCCTGCTCGACCGCCACGGCAGCGTCGACGAGTGCGAACTGCACGGCAAGGGCCGCGACACGCCCTTCACCGGCCTGCTCTTCGCCGCCGGCGGGCTCGCGCTCGCCGGGCTGCCGCCGTTCGGCACGGGCCTGGGCAAGGCGCTCGTGGAGGAGCAGTCCCCCTGGCTGCCCGCCCTGTTCGTACTCGTCTCGGCGGTGACCGGCGGGGCGGTGCTGCGGGTCGGCGCGCGTGTCTTCCTCGGGGCGGGGCAGGCGGGACGTGAGGACGACGAGGGGCCGGAGACCGCCGGCGGGGAGGAGGAGCCCGAGACCGGTCGCCGCGTGCGCCGCCCTCCCGTGCCCATGGTGACGGTGGCGGCGCTGCTGCTGGCCGCGTCGCTCGCCGTCGGCACGGTGCCCGCGCTCACCGGCGCCGTCACGGCTGCGGCGGAGGCCTTCACGGACCACGCCGGCTACGCGGCGGCGGTGCTCGACGGCGGCCCCGCCGGGCGGCCGGAGGGCCCGTACGACTGGTGGACGTGGACCGGTGCGGGCCTGGGCCTGCTGTCGGCCGCGCTCGCCGTCGCCCTCGCCGCCCGGTCCGTGGGCCTGTCCTCGCGGGCCGTGCCCTGGAGCGCACCGCTGCGGCGACTGCACTCCGGGCACGTCGGCGACTACGTGGCCTGGACGGTGGCCGGCATCGGGCTGGTCTCGCTGCTGGCCCTGTGGTGAGCCGGCGCCCTGCCCGGGCCGACCGGTTGCAGGTGCCCGGGGCCGCGGGCAGGGTGGGAAATCAGTACACGACATGGCAAGGATGGACATCATGCCCCGAGGTTCGAGCCCCAAGCGTGAGCGGCAGTACGAGCACATCAAGGAGAGCGCCGAGCAGCGCGGGGAGAGCACCAAGCGCGCCGAGGAGATCGCCGCGCGCACCGTCAACAAGGAGCGGGCCCGGTCCGGGGAGTCGAAGACGGCGAGCAGGTCCTCGACCCAGGACATGTCCTCCTCCAAGCGGGGCGGGCAGCGCTCCCACAGCGGCGCCGAGGGACCCACCTACGACCAGCTCTACGCCGAGGCCCGGCGCCGCAACGTCCAGGGCCGGTCGAACATGAACAAGGCCGAGCTCAAGCGGAAGCTGGGGCGCTAGTCCCCGGCGGCCGGGAGCCCGCGGGGCGCCGCCCTACGGGGTCTTGTACAGCGGCCCGGGTCCCGGGGAGCCGCCGGGGGCCTGGATGATGGGCACCGGCTTGTTGTGCGGCCAGCCGTCGGAGGCGTCGTCGAAGCTGAGGTCCCCGCTCGCGGCGGGGACCACGGCGGCGTCGTGGAGGTTGGTCAGCTGGTTGAAGACGTCCTGCACGGTCGGCGTCTCCCGGCCGGTCTGGCCGGTGACCATGCGCAGCGCCCACACGGCCGTCAGCACGGAGTCGTGGTGCATGACGGCGTAGCCGTCGGTGAGCTCCTTGTCGGGGAACTTCAGGTCGCGGAAGCTCTGGTGGAAGGACTTGAAGCCGC
This sequence comes from Streptomyces roseifaciens, assembly GCF_001445655.1. Lineage (NCBI taxonomy): Bacteria > Bacillati > Actinomycetota > Actinomycetes > Kitasatosporales > Streptomycetaceae > Streptomyces > Streptomyces roseifaciens. The sequence continues at coordinate 1,637,004 of NZ_LNBE01000003.1, read as the reverse complement.
TCGGCGCCTCGACCCCCTTGATCCACTGCTCCGTGCTGGTCGCCGAGGCCTGCAGGATGGTGATCCTGCTGTCCTTCAGCAGCCCCATCACGTCGTTCGCCTGCTGCACGGCTCCCTGCGAGCCCGCGAGGATCGTGATGGGCTTGTCGTGCCCGCACTGGCTGCGCGAGGACAGCGACCGCACCAGGTCGGAGAGGTCGCGGCCGCGCCCCGCGTAGAAGACCAGCTCGGACTTGGTCAGGCAGATGTTGTTGAAGGCGTTGAAGAAGAGGCTGGGCACGCCGTCGGTGCGGGGGCCGGTGGTGCCCACGAAGGAGACGCGGCGCTTGTCGATGTAGTCGGCGAAGACCTCGTCGTACGCCTTGCGCATGGTCCGTACGTAGTTGTCGTCCCGGCTGTCGAAGACCAGGTAGCCGCGGCGCTGTTCGGCGGGCAGCCGGTCCAGGCGCTGCCGCAGCGCCTTGGCGTAGTCGGTGTTGGACGGCGAGACCTTGAACAGGCGCTCCGAGTTGACGTTGGTCGCGGTCAGCACGGCGCCGATCGCCGGGATCTTCCGCTTGGCGAGCTCGTCGGCCGCTCTCTGCGTCTCGGGCACGCTGACGCCCATGCCGGCGACGGCCACCAGCGGGTGGTCCCCGCCGGTCATGTCCGCCAGCCGTTCGACGACGGGCCGCCAGTGGAGCTGGTTCCTGCCCTCGCTGGCGAGGACCAGCTGGATCTGCGGGGTCCGCCCGTGGACGCCGGTCGCGTTCACGGCGGACAGGGACGGGCAGGCGTTGGCCCGGCACTGCGCGGTGTAGGCGCCTTCGAGGCTGCTCTTGATCTCCTCGATGGGCAGCACGCTGCTGTCGCTCGCGGTCATCGGGGTCAGCAGGCCGATCCTGACGTAGGGGACGGGGGTCTTGCCTGCGCCGGGCTTCTCCCACTGGTCGCGCACGCGCCGGTTCTCCGCCGCGATCCTCTCGGTGACCTCCTTGAGCTCGGGGGCGAAGGCGTAGGCCGTCTCGTCGACGACGCCGACGCACTCGCGGTCCCTGCCGGAGCCGGCCCACACCAGGCCCGGCTGGTCACCGGCGCAGCGGTCCTCCCCCTCGTCCGTGCCCAGCAGCCAGAAGGCGCCGCCGGCCAGGAGGGCCAGGACGAGGACCAGTGCGGCGAGCCCCGGCCACCCCTTCCACCAGGGAGGCAGCGCGTCGAGTCGTCCAGGGGTCACGGGCATGATGCGGGCTCCTTGCGGACGGCGGTGGTCACGCGCTGCCAGGGCGCGCTCAGATGTACTTCGCGGCCTCGTGCCTGAGCCCCACCCGGCGGGGATCGGAGTGCATGGCCAGGCTCTGGAACATCGAGCCGATGGTGTCGTTGAGTTCGGGGCGCGCGGCGGGCAGCCGGTTGCGCGCGTCGCCCGCCAACCACAGGGCGGCCACCAGCATGGTCAGGGCCCGGCGCTCGGCGAAGGAGCGGGGGGCCAGCTCCTCGGCGACCCGGTCCACCCGCAGCGTGGCCGTCCGCTCGGGCAGGACCGGCGTGCGCAGCGGTGCGGCCGTGACCGCGTACAGCTCGTAGAGCCAGGCGTCGGTGTCGGGCAGTTCCGTCAGGCTGCGGGCGAGGTGGTCGACGACGTCGTCGAGCTGGCCGAGGGCGAGCGCGTGGTAGCGCACGTCCAGCGGGTGACCGTAGAGCATGTGCCAGACCTGCAGCTGTTCGTGGGTCTCGTCCCAGCGCGAGCGGCTGCGGGCCAGCTCCTGCAGGAGCAGCAGGCGCAGCCACGGGTGCAGGACCGGCCGGCCGGACAGCGGGCGCGGGTGGGAGTTCTCCAGGTAGCCGGAGCCGCGGCCGCCGCGTGCGCCTGCGTCCTGGGGGACGGGGTCGACGAGCCACAGCCGGGTGCCCGTCTCGCGGGCGAGGCTGTTGCGCGTGCGGAGGGTGAAGGACTCGAGGAGGTCGGCGTCCCAGGCGGCGTCGAACTCGCGGGCTGCGGAGCACACGACGAGCGCGGCGCGCTGCTCCTCGTTCATGCCGTCCAGGAGGTCGCGCAGGATGACGCGGTCGAGCGGCTCGGCCTCGGACTGGTCGTCGGCGGAGGGGACGGGGGTGGCGAGGATCCCGCGCAGCAGGGCCTCGCTGTCGCCGCGGCCGGGTATGCGCGCCGCCGTCTCCAGCAGCCGGCCGGCGCTCCATGCGTGACCGCGCGTCAGCCGGTGGGCCAGCGGCGGGGCCTCGGGCAGGCGGTCGGCGATCCCGGCCCCGAGCTGGGAGACCTCGGCCGCGGTCAGGTCGCGCAGCTGGACGCAGTACCAGTGCCAGGAGGCGTCGGGCGGCGGGTCGGGGACGGAGCGCTCCCAGTCGGCGTAGGAGGCCTGCTCGGGCGAGCGGATCCACACCCCGGCCGGCCCGCGGGCGAAGGGGCCGGGGATCCGTCCGGTGTCGGAGGCGGTGGCGACGGCCAGCAGCGGGTCGGGGGCGCCGCTCTCGTCGCGCAGCCGCACGAGCAGGTCGAGGAAGTCCCGGCCGCCCTCGGCGTCGACGTTGTCCAGGAGGACCGCGCAGTTGCGGTCGCGGCGGCGGCGTGCGTACTCGCCACGCAGGTCGGCGAGGAACGCCTCGCACAGCCGCCGGTCCACGGCGGCCCGGTCCACGTCGGTCCCGCTCTTGCTCAGCTGGTTGAGGGCGACGAGTTCGTCCACCGGGGCGTGCGGGCCCGCGTACCAGGAGAAGCCGGTGCGCCGGGCGACGCTGAGCGGGAGCCGCGGCGGGCGGCGGATCAGCCCGGCCAGCAGGCCGATGCCGGGGATCTGCAGGAGGTTGAGGTCCTGCAGGAGGCCGGCGACGTCGGCGGCCCGGTCGGCCGCGCCGGTGTCCTCGCGGGCGTCGTGCAGGGCGCGGCGCAGCTGGTGGCCGGCCCGCCGGGAGTCGTTGGCGTCCAGCGAGAGCCCGGGGTCGACGACGAGCAGGCCCAGGGTGAGGCGGGGGAAGAGCAGGGCGGGCTGGCGGGCGAAGCGGTGCGAGAGCCCGTAGGCGAGGCGGCCCGCGACCTCGTGCGGCCGCCGCGGCCCGGCGGAGGCGAAGTCGTAGAAGGCGTGGGGCCGGTGGGAGCCGAGGTAGCCGAGCCAGGCCAGCGCCGCGGTGCGCCCGCTGCCGCGGGTGCCGACGAGCACCAGCACGGGCAGTCCGCGCCCGCCCCGCCCCGCACGGCCGTCCTGGACCATGGTGCGGCATTCCTGGTAGAGCGCCTCGATGCCCTCGATCCCCAAGGGCCGTCTCACAGGCTCCGGCACGTCATCAGCCCCCCTCGAGCCGGCGGGTGTCACCGCCGACCGTGCTGAAAATGCTGCCACGCGGGTGCGGTTCGCGGGAGCGTTCGGCCGCAACTGGTGGAGCGGCGGCCGGTGGAGGGGACCGGCGGTCGGCGCCCCCGGGCGGGGGCGCCGGACCGTCAGCTCCGTGCGCTGGTCTTCACGGTGTCCTCGACCGCGGCCGCGGGGGCCTCGGCGGCCCGGCGCCGGCGGGCGAGCGGATAGCCCAGGCCCAGCAGGACGAACCAGACGGCGATGACGTAGAGGGCCACTCGGGTGCCGGAGTCCCAGGCGACCAGGACCGTCACGAAGGCGAAGGCCGCGAGCGCGAGCCAGTTCGTGTACGGGGCGCCCGGCATGCGGTAGGAGGAGGCGACCGCCCGGCCCTCCGCCACGGCCCGGCGGTAGCGCAGGTGCGTCACGAGGATGATGCTCCACACCGTGATGGCGCCGCCGGTGGAGACCGCCGTGATGTAGGCGAACGCGTGCTCCGGGTCGATGGCGTTGACGAGCACGCCCAGGGCCATGACCAGCGCCGAGATGACGACCGCCGTGGCGGGCACACCGCGCTTGCTCAGCCGGCCGAGGGCCGCGGGGCCGTGGCCGTTGAGCCCTGCGGTGCGCAGCATGCGCGCCGTGGCGTACAGCCCGCCGGCGTTGCACGAGGACAGCGCCGAGGTGAGGACGACGAAGTTGACGATGCCGGCCGCGGCCGGGATGCCGATCTTGGTGAAGGCGGCGACGAACGGGCTCGTCCCGGGCTGGAACTCCTGCCAGCTCACGACCGACAGGATGACGAACAGCGCGCCGAGGTAGAACAGGCCGAAGCGCAGCGGCAGGCTGTTGATGGCGCGCGGGATGTTCTTCTCCGGGTCCTTGGTCTCGCCCGCGGTCACGCCGACGAGCTCGACGCCGAGGTAGGCGAAGAGGACGATCTGCAGGGTCATCAGGGAGTTCCACACGCCGTGCGGGGCGACTCCGCCGTCCGCCCACAGATGGCTGACCGACGCGGTGTCACCGGCGTCGCCGAAGCCGATGATGAGCACGCCGAGGCTGATGAGGATCATGCCGATGATGGCCGTGACCTTGATGATCGCGAACCAGAACTCCAGTTCGCCGAAGATCTTCACCGAGATCAGGTTGGCGCAGGCGAGCACCACGAGGGAGATCAGCGCCGTCTTCCACTGGGCGAAGCCGGGCGCCCAGTAGTTGACGTACTGCCCGGCCGCGGTGATCTCGGCCATGCCGGTGGTGACCCACATGATCCAGTACGTCCAGGCGGTGGCGTACCCCCAGAACGGGCCGAGGAAGCGGTGGGCGTAGTCGGCGAAGCTGCCGGAGACCGGGTTGTGGGTGAGCAGCTCGCCCAGGGCCCGCATGACGAGGAAGAGCACGATGCCGGCGGCGGCGTACCAGATGATGAGGCTGGGGCCGGCCTGCGATATCGCGGTGCCGGCGCCGAGGAAGAGGCCGGTGCCGATGGTGCCGCCGATGGCGATCATCTGCATCTGCCGGGAGCCCAGGGTGCGTTTGTACCCCTCGGTGCCGGCGCTCGGGTCCCCCGTGGTTCGCGAGCTCACAGTTCTGAGGTCCTCTCTTGCCGCGACGCGTCCACGGCGCGGTCGCGCGCCGGGCCGTCCTGTCAGTGAACGATCTGTCAGTACAAGATCCCTCAGGAGCGCCGTGGTGGCCAGCATGTTCACCGGCTTGTTCTAGAAGTAGCCCTCGCGTTTGCCGACGGTGCGGTAGCGCACGGTGCGTATCCGGGTGTCCTCGCCGTCGCGGGGGCCGCCCCAGGCGCCGGGGGCGAGTCACATGCCGCCCCGGGCGAAGACCTCGCGCCGGTGGGCGAAGTAGATCGCGGGCAGCTCGATCTTCTCGCGGGCGATGTACTGCCACACGTCGAGTTCGGTGAAGTTGGAGGGGCGCTCACGCACCCGCCCGGTGTCGATGGCCTCCTGGACCGAGGCGACGTGCAGGCGCAGCCCGTGCCCGGCGACGGTGCGGTCGCGGTAGGCGAGGACCTCGGGGAAGTTGTGGCCGGTGTCGACGTGCAGCAGCGCGAACGGCAGCGGCGCCGGCGCGAAGGCCTTCAAAGCCAGGTGCAGCATGACGATGGAGTCCTTGCCGCCCGAGAACAGCAGCACCGGCCGCTCGAACTCCCCCGCCACCTCACGGAAGACGTGCACCGCCTCCGACTCCAGCACCTCCAGGTGCGCCAGGTCCCGCGGAAGGCCGCTCGCACACGTGTCCCCGGAGGGGTTCTGAGGCTCCATGCCGTCCATCCTGCCCACGCTCACCCCTCGGCGAGCACGACCACGTGGTCCTCTTCGCCGAGGGTGAGGGCGGCGGCCTTGGGCGGGTTGAGGAAGACCCCGTAGAAGGGCGGCCGGTCGCTCAGCGCGCGGAGCCGGTAGCCGATGGCGGTCTCCCCGCACTGCCGGGCCGCCTCGATGACCGTCGTGAAGTTCGCCTGCGCACCCGGGCGCAGGTAGCGGGACGCGGGCTTGAGGTAGATCTCGGAGCCGACGGGGTCGAAGAGATCGGCGAGCACGTCGTGGAGGCCGGGGTTCTCGGCCAGTTGGGTCAGCAGCAGGCAGACGAGCTTGGTGCTGACGATGAAGTCGTCGGCCTTGGTGACCTGGGCCACCTCGCGGTTGCCGTCGTCGTTCATCTCCGTGACGATCGAGTACGGGTCGCCCAGGCGGACCTCGATGTCGCGCAGGTGGAGCAGGGTGACCAGGGTGCGGTCGTCGGCGAGGTCGGGCGGGACGCTCTCGTCCGAGAGGACGACGACGTGCTGGTAGCCGCCCGGCCCGAGGGACTCCAGCGACCTCCTGCTGGTGGGGTCGCAGGGGCGGTGACGGACCGTGAGGTTCTCCCGTGGGGTGCCGAGGGCCTCCACGGGCCACCGGGGTGCGGCGATGTCGAGGACGGAGCCGGGCCGGACGAACTGGTCCAGCAGGCTGACGATCTTCGGGGCGCGGGAGTTCCAGCCGATGAGCAGGGTCCGGTCGGGGGCGGGCGGAGGGCCCGGCAGGCAGGAGATGGCCGTGCGGACGACGGGGGCACAGGTGTCGGCCAGGCGGATGAGCAGGTCGTCCTCGGCGACGACGGCCACGCTGTCCCCGTCCTGGATCACGGTGTCCATCGGGGGGTTGACCAGCACCTCGCCGCCGGGCCTGCGCAGGCCGATGGGGATGCCGAGCTCGTAGGCGTGCAGCGCCTCGCCGTAGGTCGTGCCGGTCAGCGCCGGTTCGGGCTGCAGGTAGATCTCGTTGCCGACAAAGCTGAGCAGCTCGTCGCAGACCGCGGAGAGCCCCGCCTGCCGGTGGGACTGGACGACGAGCCGGACGGCGAAGTCCTCGGCGTCGACGACCAGGCCGGTGTCCCCCGCCGCGAGGCGCGCCACGGAGAGGTTGTCCGAGTCCTGCACGGCCGCGACGACGTGGGGCCGGGAGCCGCGCCAGGTGCGGTTGTTCAGCAACAGCAGCACCTTGATGACGCTGGTGTCGCTGTCGTCCCCGCCGGGTGGCAGCACCATGATCGACCGGGCGGTGTCGGGGCTCACGAGCTCGAGGTCGGCCCGCTTGAGGGGGTTGCCTGAGCGGCAGATGACGTGCGTGCGGCCGGTGTCGGGGACGCGGGTGCGGATCCGGTCCTCCATGGCGACCTTGTCGCGGTCGGCGAGGATCACCACGCACGAGCGGCGCTTGCTCTGGTTGGCCTCGACCAGCTCGGCGACCACCGTGAAGACCTGTTCCGACCAGCCCAGGATGATGGTGTGCCCGCGCTCGACGAGCCGCGAGCGGCCCTTGCGCAGCTGCTGGAGCCGGATGTCCAGGCCGGTGGTCAGGACGCCGATGAGCGCGCTGACGATGAAGATGCCGCCGATGGTCACCAGCAGCATCAGGACCAGGAACGCCGGGCCCCCGGTGTCGCCGCCCATCGTGCCCGGGTCGAGGGTGCGCAGCATGCTCATCCAGGCCACGCCGGCCCAGCCGCCGTTGGCCTCGGTGTCCTCGTCGGTGCACAGCACCACCAGGACGGTGGTCGAGGCGACCAGCAGCAGCGAGGCCAGGGCGAGCCAGCCGATGAGGGCGGGGGTCCCGCGGTCCATGGTGGCGTCGAACCAGTACCGCAGCCGTTCCCGCAGCGTCGCGCGCCTCATGTTCCGCTCCCCCTCGCTCCGGACGGATCATCCCAGGCGGAGGACGTCCCGGTGGCAGAATGGGCGCGTGGACCTCCTTCCCCATTTCCACCGCGAGGTACGGGCGTTCGAGGCCGCGGCCCGCCGGGCGTCCGGTGCCGGCGGGGCGCCCGCGGTCCCCTCCTGCCCCGGCTGGTCGGTGTCCGATCTGGTCGTGCACCTGGGCAGCGTGCACCGGGGCGTCGCGCACATCGTCGGGGACCGGCTCACGGGCCCGCCGGACGCCTCCGACCCGGCCTTCTCCGCCGGGCTCCCCGAGGACACCACGGGCTGGCCGCGGCCGGAGCACGCGCCCAACCGCGGGCCGCTGCCGCAGAGCCTGGCCGACTGGTTCGCGGAGGGGGCGGCCGCGCTGGAGGCGCTGTTCCGCAGCCGCGCCCCGGAGGAGCCCGCGTGGACGTGGTCGCGGGAGCAGACCACCGGATTCTGGCTGCGCGTCCAGACCATCGAGGCGGCCGTGCACCGCTGGGACGCGGAGAACGCCCTGGGGACGCCCGGGCCGGTCGACGCCGCGCTCGCGGCGGAGGCCGTGGACCACTCGTTCGAGGTGATGGTGCCGTGGAGCCGCACCCGCGCCGCCGCCCCGCCCGGCTCCGGGGAGCGGTACCGCTTCCGGCGGACGGACGGCGCCGGGGTGTGGACGGTGCGCTTCGACGGGGACGACGTCCGCTCCGGCGCCGGCGAGCAGGAGGCCTGTGACGTCGAAGTGTCCGGTACGGCTTCGGAGCTGATGCTCTTCCTCTGGGGACGGATCCCCGCCGACCGGCTCGCGGTGCGGGGCGACCGGGAGGTCCTGGACCGCTACGCCACCCTGGTTCCCCCGGTCTGAAAGCCGCGTGCGGGCCCCGCGTTCCTTGACCCCGCCCAGTGGGGGCTGATAGACCCCGGATACCTGAACGAACGCCGGGGATGCGGGAGTTGGATGATGGAGATCATCGACGATTTCGGTCTTCCGGTCGCCATGATCGGCGCCGGTGAGCTCGCCGGCGCCCCCTGGACCCGGGCCGACCCGAAGTCCGTGGCCGTCGTCCGGATGACCGACCCCCCGCCGGAGCTCCACGGTGAACTGGCCCGCCGCGGCTTCGTGCGCAAGCCGTCGACCGTGACGTGGCGGGCGGCCCTCGGCACCGGCGAGGAGGAGTTCCTGCGGCGCCTTCCCCGCAAGTCCCGGCAGCGCATCCACCAGGCGCGCCGGATGATCGCGCGGGACGGCCTGCGGGAGGTCGTCGAGGACCGGATATCGCCCGAGGGCCTCGACCTCTTCCTCGACCTCTACGAGGACCGGGTGGCGCGGATGCCGTACGGCGTGGCGTTCGCCCGCAGGCACCGGGAGACCATCCTGTACGGCCCGGAGAAGTACTTCGCCGTGTTCCTGTACCGCGGGGAGGCGCTGGAGGGCGGCACGCTCGCGCTGGAGTCGCCGGACGAGAGCGCGGTCAGGCTGCGCTGGTCCGCCGTCACCGAGGCGGCGCGGCGGGCGAGCCTCCCGCGAGCCCTCTACTGCGCGACGATGCGGGTGGCCCGCGAGAAGGGCTACGCGTGGGCCACGATGGGCGACGACCCCAACCTCTACGGCCACATCCCCCGCCCGGGGCTGTTCACCTTCAAGGCGAGCATGGCCTTCGAGGCGGTCCCGTCGCAGGACTTCGCGGATCCGGCGGGCTTCGACGAGGCCGATCTGGTGCTGTCGCTGGACGCGCTGACGGACCCGGTGCTCATGCTCGGCTACGCGGACGGCGGGAACGGCGGGGCGGGCGGCCACGAGGACGGCCAGGCTGGGCGCGGGCTGCGGGCGTTCCTGGTGAGCGGCTCGCAGGTGGACGTCGAGCCGTACACCGCTCCCTTCCTGTCCGGCCCGGCCGTCGTGCGGCAGCTGCCGGGCGGGGTCAGGGGCTGATCCGGCCGCTGCCGCGGGCCTGCGTCGCGTCGCACCGGGCGGGGCCGGTGCCGGTGCAGCGCCGGTACGGCGGGGCGGGGACGCCCCGGGCGCGCAGCCGGGCGCCGTCGTCGAGGTGGAAGTCGGGGCGGGGCCGGCTCTCGTCGTAGTAGCGGTGGAAGACGGGGGTGAGCGCCCCCGACATGGGCGGGACGATCCACGACCAGTCCGCCGGGCAGCTGCGGCCGGCGAGCTCCTCCCTGGCCAGGTGGCGCAGGAAGCGGGCGGATTCGGTGTGGTGGTCGGCGATGGTCACCCCGGCGGCGTCGAAGGAGTGCAGGACCGCGCGGTTGACCTCGACGAGCGCCTGGTCGCGCCAGAGGGTGCGGGTGCTGGAGGTGTCCAGGCCGAGCCTGCGGCCGACCTCCGGCAGGATGTCGTACCGGCCGGTGTCGCAGAGGTTGCGGACGCCGATCTCGGTGCCCATGTACCAGCCGTTGAAGGGGGCCGCGGAGTAGGAGATCCCGCCGATGCGCAGCCGCATGTGGGAGATGGCGGGGACGGCGTGCCAGCGCAGGCCGAGCTCCGCGAACCAGGGCAGGGCGGGGTGGGTCAGCGGGACCTCGAGCACGTCTTCCGGGGGGAGTTCGAACACCTGTAAGGCGTTCCCCCTGGTCTGGATGATCAGGGGCAGCACGTCGAAGCGGCCGCCCGCGCCCTCCCAGCCCAGCCGGGTCGCCAGCTCGGTCAGCCCGAAACCGCTGGGGTCGCCGGTGTAGCCGCCCTCGAAGCGCAGGTAGCCGGCGTAGCGGACGAGCTGCTCGTTCCATATGAGGACGGGCGGGCCCTCGGCGTCGTCCTGCGGGAAGACGGTGACGACCGGTCTGATCCGCCCGGCGTTGGTGGCCGTCCGCAAGTGGGCGAGGCACTCGGCGGCGACGTCCGCGGCGTTCGTGACGTGCCGGCGGTCGCGCACGCGCAGGCTCTGCCAGTAGAGCCTGCCGATGCAGCGGGCGGAGTTGCGCCAGGCGACCTTGGCGCCGAAGACGAGCTCTTCGGGGGTGTGGCGGTAGGTGCCGGTCTCCGCGATCTGCCGGCGTATCGCGATCAGCCGGGTGTGGAGGGCGGTGTCGTCCAGGCCGGACTCGTCGTGGAACTGCCGGACGAAACGTTCTGCTTCCCCCTGGTCCACCACGGCCCGCGGGTGCCGCCCGTTTCGCTGATCGGTCGTCATCGAGCCCCCACCTTGCGCCGGCCGCGGCCGGCTCCGGCCCGGACGGCCGGGAAAAGACCTTCGGACATGCGCGCCGGGACATCGTATGCGGCCGCTCCGCGGCGGCCAAGGAGTCTGCGGAAAGGGCCTCCGGGCCGCCCCACCACCATGTCCGATGACCGCCAGACAGGCGGGCCCGGCGTGGGAACAATGACCACGTGCTCGACTTCGACAGCTACTACCGGGCCATGGCCAGCCGCGACGCACGGTTCGACGGGTCCTTCTACGTCGCGGTGACCACCACCGGCGTGTACTGCCGCCCGGTGTGCGGTTCGCGGACGCCGAAGCCGGAGAACGTGCGCTTCTTCCGGATCGCCGCGGCGGCCGAGGCCGCGGGGTTCCGGGCGTGCCGCCGGTGCCGGCCCGAGGCGGCGCCCTCCTCCCCCGAGTGGAACGTGCGCGGCGACCTGGTGGCCCGGGCGCTGCGGCTCATCGCGGGCGGCGCGGTCGACGAGGTCGGGGTGGCCGGGGTGGCCCGCCAGCTGGCGGTGAGCGAGCGCCACCTGCACCGGCAGCTGGTCGCGGAGGTCGGGGTCGGCCCCCTCGCCCTGGCGCTGAACCGCCGGACCCAGGTGGCCCGGCTGCTGATCGAGTCCAGTGCGCTGCTGCTGTCGGAAGTGGCCCTCGCCGCGGGCTACTCCAGCGTCCGGCAGTTCAACGACGGAATGCGCGCGGCCTTCGGCTGCTCGCCCACGGAGCTGCGCAGGGCCTGCGGGGCCCGGGCGGACCAGCGGGCGGGAGAGCGGGCCCCCGGCCGGTCCGGGCCGCTGGTGCTGCGCCTGCGCTACCGGCCGCCCTTCGACGGGGAGGGCATCCTGGCGTGGCTGCGCGAGCGGGCCGTGCCCGGAGTCGAGGAGACCGAGGGCAACCGCTACCGCCGTACGCTGCGCCTGCCGCGGGGCAGCGGCACCGCCGAACTCGACCTCACGGTCGCGGCGGCCGCGCGCGGCCGGACCGGGCAGCAGCACGTGACGCTGCGGCTCACGCTCGCCGACCTGCGCGACGTGACGGCCGCCGTACGGCGCTGCCGCGACCTGCTCGACCTCGACGCCGACCCCGCGGCGATCGGGGAGGCCCTGCGCCCCGACCCGTGGATCGGGCCGCTGGTGCGGGCCGCGCCGGGGCTGCGGATGCCCGGGTGCACGCACGGCTTCGAGCCAGCCCTGCGGGTGGTCCTCGAACAGTTCGCCTCCCTGGCGGAGGTGCGCGCGGTCTGCACGCGGATGGCCGCGCACTGCGGCGAGCCGGTCGCGGCGGCCGGTGAGGGCCGTCCCTGCCGGCTCTTCCCCTCCGCCCAGGCGCTGGCTGACGCCGACCCGGACGCGTTCGGCCTCGCCGGGAGACCTGCGGCCGCCGTACGGGCCCTGGCCGGTGCGGTGGCCGAGGAGAAGCTGTCCCTCGAACGGGACGCCGACCGGGAGGAGACCGCGGCGCGGCTGCGCGAGCTGCCCGGTGTGAGCGGGTGGGCCGTGCAGCGCATCGCGATGCATGCCCTGGGCGACCCCGACGCGTTCGCCCCGCAGGACCCGCAGGTGCGGGCCGCCGCGAAGGCCCTCGGCCTGGCCGGGGCCCGCGACGCCGGCCGGCTGGCGGAGCACGCCCGGGCCTGGCAGCCGTGGCGCTCGTACGCCGCGCTGCACCTGCGAGGGGCGGCGCCCGTACGGCAACGCGCCCTGTGAGGGGCGCGAGGCGGTGTCGATCTGCGGCTCCGCCGCGGGCGCGACCAGCCACGGACGGCCCGCAGCCAACTGATCGCACACCGATTCGTACATCCGGCGGAGCCCCGAGGAGATCGATGGAAGCTCACGGCATGCGCAGTTCGACGCTGCCCACACCGCTCGGCCCCTTCAGCCTGCTGACCGTCGGGGGCGGAATCCTGGCCGCGGGGTTCACGGCTGAACCGAACGGCCTGCTGGCCGAGCTGCCCGCTCCGTGGCGCGACCGCGAGCCGGTGTCGGCGGACGTGCCCGAGCCGTACGCGTCCGCGCTCGCCGCCTACTTCGGCGGCGAGGTCGAGGCGATCGACGCGCTGCCCGTCGTGCAGAGCGGCAGCGGCTTCCGGACGGCGGCCTGGCGGGAGATGCGCCGGGTCCGGCCCGGTACGACGGTCAGCTACCAGGAGCTGGCGGCGTCCGCGGGGAAGCCGGGTGCGGCGCGGGCCGCGGGCGCCGCGTGCGCGTACAACCTGGTACCGCTGGTCGTCCCCTGCCACCGCGTCCGCCGCTCGGACGGCACGCTCGGGGGCTATTACTACGGCCTCGCGGTCAAGCGGTGGCTGCTCGATCACGAGAGGGGTGCGGGCAGCCGGTGAACGCGTACTGGCGGGTGCTGAGGTCGGGGGACTTCGGGCGGCTGTGGCTGGGCGCGTCCGTGTCGCTGCTCGGCGACGGGATGACGTTCCTCGCGCTGGCGTGGCTGGTGCTCGACGAGGGCGGCACCGGACGGCTGGGGCTGCTGGGGGTCTGCTTCACGGCGCCGGTCGTCGTGGGCGGCCTGCTCGTGGGGCCGCTGCTCGACCGGTTCGACAAGCGGACGCTGCTGATCGCGGACAGTGTGTTCCGGGCGGCGTGCGTGGCGTCGGTTCCCCTCGCGGCGGCCGCCGGCGGGGTGCCGGTGTGGCTGCCGTTCCTGGTGGCGGTGGTCTACGGCCTGCTCAAGATGGTGCCGCTCGCCGGGTTCCCCGCCGCGATCCCGCAGCTGGTCGGGGACCGCGACCTCGACACCGCGAACGCCCTCGAATCGCTGAGCTTCAGCGTGGCGACCGTCGTCGGCCCGGCGGCGGCCGGCGTCCTGGTGGGGGCGATCGGCGCCCCCCAGGTGCTGCTCCTCGACGCGGCGTCCTATCTGGTCTTCGCGGCGCTGGTGGCGACGGTGCGCCGGCCACTGTCGCCGCCCTCGCGGGCGGGGCGGCAGGCGGGGAAGCAGGCGCCGAAGGCGTCGCTGAAGGGCGTCGCGCGCGACCGGGTGATCATCTCCACGACGGTCGCCTTCATGCTCTTCAACATCGCCGACGGGATGCTGATCCTGGTCGTCGGGCCGTGGCTGGCGAAGAACGAGCTGCACGGCGGCGCCCCGGTCCTGGGCGCGCTGACGGCGGCCCTGGCGGCCGGGGAGGTCCTCGGCGCGGCGGTGGCCGGCGGGGGCCGCCTCGGGCCCGCGTCGGTGCGGCTGATCGGGCTGGCCCAGACGGGGGCCGCGCTCGCCTTCCTCGCCGTGCTCGGCGCACCGCTGGAACTCGTGGTCGGCGCCGGCTTCTTCGCGGTGGGCCTGCTGACTGCGCCCATGACCGTATGGGCGCAGTCGCTGCGGATGCGGCGCATCCCCCCGGAGCTGCACGGGCGGGCCTTCGCCGGGCTGCGCACGCTGATGACGGGCACGGCGCCGCTCGGCGCGGTGATCGCCGCCCCGCTGCTGTCCGGCGGCAACCTCACCGCCGCGGCCGTGACGATGGCCTGCTGCGCCGGGCTGCCGGGCCTCTACCTGCTGTTGTCCTTCACCGGCGACGGCTCCGCGCCCGCCGCGGCCGCCGAGCCGGTGCCGGAGCGGGCCGACACCGGCTGAGACGTCGCGCGCACCACCGTGTGCACCGGCGGCCGGCGCCCCAGGAAGCCGCGCAGGGCGAACTCCCAGCCGTAGGCACCCGCCAGGGGGAAGACCACGAGGTCCCCGGCGCGCAGCCGGCCGACCCGGATGCCGCGGGCGAGGATGTCCTCGGGCGTGCACAGGGGTCCGGCGAGGGAGATGGTGGTGTCCGTCAGGGCGGGGCGGGGGCACGCGTACGGCCAGCGGTCGACGTCCACGACGGCGGCGTCGAGGGCGACTTCCAGGAGGGCGGGCAGCATGAAGTGGTTGATGCCGCCGGCGAGGACGGCGAACCGGCTGCCGGCCACCTCCTTCACGTCCGTCACCTGGGCCGCGTAGTAGCCGCTGTCCGCCACGAGCCAGCGCCCGGGTTCGAGGACCACGCGGACGCCGGGCGGGGGCGGGGCGGCGCGCAGCCGGGCGGCGAACCTGCCGAGGTCGAAGGGTGCCCCGCCGCGCGGAGCGACGCCGAGGCCGCCGCCCGCGTCGAGCACGCGCAGGGCGAAGCCGTGCTCGCGGGCGGCCCGTACGGCCCAGTGCAGCCGTGCCTGCACGTGGGCGGCGTGGGCGTCGGCGTCGAGGTTGTTGGACACCACGTGGAAGTGGTAGCCGACGAGGTCGAGTCCGGGCAGGGCGCGGGCGACGGCGGCCGCCTCCGGCAGTGCGTCCTCGCCGATGCCGAACTGGGTGGCGTGGCCGTCCATGCACAGCGCGCCCTGCAGCGGTCCGGTGGCCGCGTTGACGCGGAGCACGACCGGGATGCGGCGGCCGGCCCGGTCCGCCGCGGCGGCGATCCGGTGGAGTTCGAGGGTGCTCTCGGCGCTGACGAAGTCCACGCCCGTCCGGGCGAGGGCCATCAGCATGGCGTCGGTCTTGCCGGGGCCGGTGGCGATCAGGGCCCGCGCGGAGGCTGCGCGGGCCGCCCCGGCCTCGCCCTCGGAGGAGACGTCGAATCCGTCGACGCCGGGGGCGAGCGCTTCGAGCACGGCCGGGAAGGAGTTGGCCTTCACGGCGTAGAAGACCTCCGCCCAGTCCGGGAGCCGGGCGCGCAGCAGCGCCGCCCTGCGGTCCGCCGCGGCCGGGTCGTGCACGTACGCGCACAGCGGCTCCGGCCCGGCCTCCTTCGCGAGCCGGCGCAGCCGCTGGACGACGGGGCCGGGCAGGGCCGAGGAGGGCAGGGCAGGGCGGGCGCCGGTGCCCGGCGACCACTGCTGGGCGGGCCAGGGGACGGCCGGGGCGGGCTGCGTGGCGGCCATCAGAAGTACGTCTCCAGGGGGCCGGTGCGCCGGATGTCCAGGGTGGCGCAGTGGAAGGCGCCGCCGAAGGCCGTGTAGTGCTCGAACGTGCAGGGGACGGGGTCGAACCCCCACTGCTCGAAGGCCTTGATGAGTGGTGTCTGGGACCGTTCGACGACCACGTGGTCCGGGTCGAGCATGAGCACGTTCAGGCTGCTCCACGCGCTCATCAGCCCCCGCTGCATGACGGGGGTGACGACCGGCTCCGGGGGGATGAGCACGTCCCAGGACCGGAAGACGGAAGGAAGCCCTTCCGGGTCGATGAACTCGGGGTTGACCAGGACCTTTCCGGGGGCCAGGGGCAGCAGGGAGGTGTCGATGTGCATGGCCCGCGGGTAGCGCGAGACGACCTCGTGGACGCGGTACCCCGGCCCGAGGTGCCGGCGGAGCCACTCCAGGCCGAGGGCGTTGGTGACGTGGCTGCGCTCCATGAACAGGTCCCGCCCGCAGCGCATCACGTCGGCCGCGTCGAAGACCGGTTCGGCCTCG
Organism: Streptomyces roseifaciens; assembly: GCF_001445655.1. Lineage (NCBI taxonomy): Bacteria > Bacillati > Actinomycetota > Actinomycetes > Kitasatosporales > Streptomycetaceae > Streptomyces > Streptomyces roseifaciens. The sequence continues at coordinate 1,620,986 of NZ_LNBE01000003.1, read as the reverse complement.
GTGACCAGGTACGTCATCTCCTGGTCCGGGGGCGGGATCTCGTAGCCGGGGCGGTACTGCGCGTCGAGGAGGCGTGGCTTGGGGGCGGCGGTCCAGCGGGCGCCGCGCTCGAAGTACTCGGTGAGCAGGCCGCGGTAGGGCCAGGTCTCGAAGTACCGGTTGCGGTCGGCCATCGGCACTTCGATGATCTCGTCCCCGACGACGAGCAGGAGGTCGCGCGGGTTCGCGGCGGAGATGCCGTTGGCGACCGCCCAGGCGGGGGTGGCGAACGGGCCGGAGGTGTCGGGCGGGTCGGGGCGGCGCACGGTGACGTGGGCGTCGTGGAGGATGCCGATGAGCTCCTCCAGGCCGCGCTCGGCTTCCTCCACCACCTCCTGGGGCATCCGGGTGCCGGCGGAGACGCCGAGGTGCTCCTGTGCGGCGGGCGGTACGGAGATACGGTCGAGCACCTCCCACGACGACGTCATCGCGCCGTCGACCCTGCCGACGACGACTTCCTCCAGCGGGTCCCATTCGTTGTGCGAGGAGACCACGGGCATGAGGGGCTTCCTTCCGTGAGGAGCGGCGGGACGACGAGGGCGGGCCTAGCGGGTCATGCAGTTCTCGTCGCTCTCGCGGCCGCCCTGGTAGGCGATCTCCCCCTTGAGGACCTTGCGGTAGAAGCTCCAGTACGAGGTTTCGGTGACGAGGATCTTCTCCTGCATGGCGGCGTGCAGCTGCGGCACGTTCACCATGGGGACGCCCTGGTGGTAGTGGTGCGCGGTGTGCAGGTTGTTGTAGTTGGTGAGCCAGCGGACGAAGCGCGAGGCGTGGATGGTCCGGGTGTTGCTCAGGACGTTGTCGTCGGTCTGGGTGTTCAGACCGAAGTGCTCGGGCATCTCGATCAGGAAGTGTGCCGCCTCGCTCACGAGGAGGGCGGGGGCGAACCATGCCAGGACGACGAACCAGTCGCGGGTCAGCACGCCGGCCGCGACCGCACCGGCCAGCAGGACGAGCAGCAGGGCGTACTCGTTCTGGACGGCCCGTCCGGCGCGCGGCCGCTCGACGCCGGGGATGGGGCGCCGGGCGGCACCGCGGCCCAGGTTGCGCAGGACGTCGGCGTAGCGGCCGGGGTGGAAGGCGGCGAGGGCGAAGCCGTGCACGCTGTCGAGGCCGTGGAAGCGGTAGTTGAAGAACTCCTGGTTGCGGGGGGTGCCGAGGAAGGCGTGGTGGCGGAGGTGCTCGTACTTGTAGTGGGAGTACGAGCTGAACATGAACACCCCGCAGACGAAGCCCCAGGTCCGGTTCGCCCACCGGGCGTGGAAGGCGTGCTCGTGGAGGCACTCGTGCTGGAGCTCCACCAGGTAGGCGTACGTCACGCCGAGGACGAGGACGGCGGCGACGCAGGTGACGGGGTTGCGGAATTCGAGCAGGGCCGTCCAGCAGACCACGATCACGGCGAAGGCGACGGCGATCTTGGCCATGAAGCGCCGCGGGCGGCGTTCGAAGTACGACATCGGCAGGCCGCGCCGGGTGTCGGCGCCGCGGACCGGCGCCAGGGCCACGTCGTGGGAGCCGTCGAGGTTGAGCTGTTCCCCTTCGTGGGGAGCCGTGCGGGACATGGCTGTTCCTCCTTCTGCAAGGGGTGCGGGCGCTCCGCGGGCTACGGATGCGCAGGGACGATCAGCCGGCCGGCCGTCAGTGCCGTGGTCATGCAGGGGGCCTGCGCGTAGGACTCCCGGCCGATCGGGTCGCGGGCGAGTGCCGGGCGGGCCGGGGAACAGGCGCCCCCGGCCTCCTCCAGGAGCGCGGCGGGCGCGCCCCTCACCCACAGGAGCCCCCTCCCCCGGGCCTCCTCCGCGCCGTCCACCAGGCAGTACGCCGCGAGCCATTCGGGACGGCCGTCGGCGGAGCGGCCGCAGGAGGTGAGGGAGTCGAGGACGAGGGCGCGTCCGGGGAAAGCCGTACGGGGAAGGCGTCCGCCCGGTGCGGCCGGGGGGCGGGTGCCGGTGCCGAAGGTGCCGTGCGGCACCAGCCAGCGGTCCGGCTCTGCCAGCAGCTCGCACGCCCGGCAGAGGTCGGCCTGCCGTCGGCCGGTCGCGGTGACGAGCCCGCGGAGGGGGAAGTCGTGCGGCGGGTAGGGCGAGGAGCATCCGCTGCCGGGCCCGCCGGCCGTGCCGTCCTCCTCCTGTGCGGCGGCGGTCAGCGCCAGCAGCGCGGCGGGGCCGAGGACGACGGGGTCGCCGGGGCGGATGTCGCCGGGGCCCGCGGCGGACGTCCAGGGCAGGGATCGGGGCGGGCCCGTCCCGTCCTTGAGGTGGAGCACGCGGTCGCGGTCGCGGACGAGGAGGTACGTACGCGTGGACAGGGCCACGCGGCTGCCGTCGCACATGACGTCGGTGGTGATGCGGCCGGTCTCCACGAGCAGGCCGTCCTCGCCGAGCGCGGGTGCGGCGCGGTCGCGGAGCGCGCGGTGGACGGCCCGGGCGCGGCGGCCCGGCTCCTCGCCGGTGCGGGCCGCCCCGGTCGACGACAGCCGCCAGGTGCCGGGCTCGTCGGAGACGGCGGTCATGGCCAGCCGGGTGCGGGTCTCGCCCGCGTCGGCGTCCAGGCGCACGATGTCGTGGCCGCGGGCGATGGTGACGGCGGGGCTCACGGCGTGCACCGCAGGCGGGAGAGCCGGAGGGCCGGCGCGCACATGCCGACGTCGAACAGCAGCTGGCCGTCCTTCCCGCACAGGGCGTTGTCGCCGAACTCGGTGTGCGCGCCCGTCTCCACGACGCGGGTGAGGACGTCGGCGCGCTCGCGCAGGCGGCCGCGGACGTACTCGCCCGTGCGGCGGCCGGAGCGGATCCGCTCGCCGAGCACCAGACGGGCTTCGAGGGTGGCGCCGGTGCGGATGCCGTCCGCGAGGCGGTGGACGAGGAGCCCGTGGCCGGCGTTCTCGACGAGCGCGTCGGTCCCGGCGTCGCCGGGCCGGCAGACGACGTTCGACATGCGGGGCAGCGGCCGGTGCAGCACCGACGCGGCGCGGCTGTTGGCGGTGGGCATCGCCGCCTCGGCGGCGGCGCTGGAGAGACTGTGCAGCTGGCGCACGAGCCTGCCCTCGTGCACGATCCGCTGCCGGCCGAGGCAGACGACGCCTTCGTCGTCGGTGTCGTAGTGGGCCGGCCCGCCCTCGGCGAGGGGGTCGTCGTCCAGGGTGATCAGCTCGCCGGCCACGCGGCAGCCGAGCCGGTGGGCGAGGGCGGGCGTGCCGCCGGGGGACGCCTCGGCGAAGTGGCCCGCCGCCTCGTGCAGCAGGACGCCCGCGGCCTGGGGCATGAGCACCGCCGCGCACTCCCCCGGCTCCGCGTCGCGGGCCGCGTCGACGGCGGCCAGCAGCCCGGCGGCGGACTCGCACCACGCCGGGTCGGTGAGCCGGGGCAGCGCCGGGCCGCGGCCGCTGCGCCCGACGGGGACCTCGTGCCCGCCGGGTGTGATCAGGTCGCCGGTCAGCGACCAGACGCGGCGCGCCTGGGGGGCGCCGGTGCCGTGGGCCGTCCCCGCGACGACCCGGACCGAGGAGACCTGCGAGAACTGCAGGGCGGCGCGGCCCCCGAAGCGGTCGCGGAGGGCGGTGAGGGCGGCCAGGACCTCGCCGTGGTCCTCCGGCGGCTCCGGCTCGGGGAGGTCGATGCGCCACGGGCCGGGCGGATCGCCGGAGAAGATGCACGTGCCGCGGCCCGGGCCCCGGTCGTGGCGGCCCATGCGGGTGGCCAGGAGGTGGGCCGACGTCCCGCGGGGGCCGGCCGTCACCACGCCGCCGACGGCCGCTTCGCAGGCGACGGCCTCCCCCGCCGGGGCGTCAGCGGGCATCGGTGCCGCCGTTGACCGGCGCCTCCAGCAGCAGGCCCATCCCGGCCAGCGAGCGGACCAGCTCCAGGCCGCGGCGGAGCGTGGTGTCCGGGTCGCCGGAGTCCTCGGGGAAGACCTCGGCGACGAGCTGCCGCGCGGTACGCCGGCCGTCGGCGCGCTCCAGCAGGTCGCGCGCGCTGCGGCCCAGCTGGATGGTCTCGATCCGGTCGTGGGCGCTCTTGCGGGTGACCACGTAGCTGCTGCCGTTGGCGCCCGTACCCTCCTGGGCCGCGGGTGCGTCCGCCGGGCCGCGCAGCATCCGGTGCAGGTCGTGCGGGAACTCGGCGCTGAGGAAGTCCCCGGCGCGGAGGGCGGATTCGGGGCCGACGTTGGGTGCGGCGGGGCGCGGGGGCGGCTCGGGCAGGTCGGCCGCGGCCAGCCGCATCATCTCGTAGCGCACGAGGGACGCGGCCGGCGAGTCCTCGATGCCGAGCCGGACGGTCTCCTCCTGGGCGAAGACCAGCAGGTCCCGTGCCTCGCTCTGGTGGCGGAAGCGGGTCCCCGGCGAGTGCTCGGCGTTGTACTCCTCTATCCAGGCCACCCAGCGCTCGTACCAGTCCATGGGCGAGTCGTAGTACGGCAGGAGCCGCGGCCACAGGGACGCGAGGACGACGACGTGGCCGGAGAGCTCCTCGGCCGCGTCGATCAGCGCGTCGCCCACGTCGGGGCACGCGAAGCGGTAGTCGGTGCAGAACATGTCCTTGTGCTCGCGCCGGTACTGCTGGATGCGTCCCATGAGCCGGTCGGTGACGGGGATGTCGTAGTACTCGGCGGGGCGGTTGAGGGTGGGCGCGTACTGCTTGTACATGGGCGACTGGTGCAGCGGGACGAGCGTGAACAGCTGGCTGCGGCCCTGGCCCTCCTCCAGGAACTGGAAGAAGCGGGTGAGGGTCTCGGACATGGTCTCGCGGGTCTCGGTCGGGTAGCCGACGATGAAGCCGGTCACGGGGCGGATGCCCGCGGCCTTCGTCGCCCTGACGACCTCCAGGGACCGTTCGAGGTCGAGGTTCTTCTTGATCCAGCGCTGCATCTTCGGCGAGCCGCTCTCGATGCCGTAGTAGATCTCCTCGCAGCCCGCCGCGCCCATCTTGTCGAGGAGTTCGGCGTCGATGAGGTCGGTCCTGGTGCTGCAGCCCCAGGTGACCCCGAGGTCGCGGTCGATCAGGGCGTCGCAGAACTTGTGGGCCCAGGGGCGGTCGCAGGTGAAGATGTCGTGCGAGAAGTTCACGCTGGTGCGGCCGAACACGTCGCGGACGTACTCCAGCTGCCGGATGATGTCGTCGATGGGCCGCATGCGGAACTTGCGCTCCCAGAAGGGTGCGGTGGCGCAGAAGGAGCAGCGGAAGGGGCAGCCGCGGCCGACGTCCAGGTACAGCCGGGCGCCCTTGGACATGTCGTAGGCGTAGTAGGCGGGCCAGGGCAGGTCGGCGAGGTCCTGGAACAGCGGCCGTTCGGCGTTGACGACGGCCTCGCCGCCCTTGCGGTGGGTGAGGCCGCGGATCCCCGAGGGGTCCTCGCCCGCGTGCAGCGTCTCCAGGAGCTCGTTGAAGGTCGCCTCGCCCTCGCCCCGCACGATGAAGTCGGCCCAGGGGAAGCGCTGGAGGAACTCGGCGCTGATGGGGGTGACGGCCGGGCCGCCGAGGCAGATCCGGGTGTCCGGGGAGCGCCTGCGCAGGGCCTGCCCGAGCAGGACGGTGTGGACGAGCGAGTCCGCGTCGGTCATCAGGCCGACCAGGGAGTCGCCGGCCGCGAGCACGGACTGGGCGAGGCTGTCGTAGAGGGCGTCGTCGTTGGGGACGGCGCCGTCGAGCAGCAGCTGGTTGGTCTCGACGACCTCGATCGCGGCGGGCGCTCCGGCGGAGTCGGCGGCGGCCTTGAGGGACAGCAGGCCGACGGGGACGAAGTTCTGCATGGGCGGCGGGTCGCCGGGCCGGGTCCGCAGGGACATCCCGCCGTGGTTGAGGTGCGGGCTCGTGGCGAGCGCGACCTTCATCATGAGCGCTCCCCGGGCACGGTGCTGCGGGCCTGGGCCGGGGCCGCGTCCCGGGCGCCGGGCCCGGCCCCTTCGCCGCGGCGCAGTTCGACGCGCGGCTCGGCCATGATGCGTTCGCGGAAGAGCTCTTCCCGGCGCAGGATGCTCTGCAGCTGGAAGTCGCTGGTGCCGCAGCCGTCGAAGGTGCCGTTGAGGATGCTGGACTGGCTCGGGCAGCGCCCGGTGCAGAAGTACTTGTCGTCGTTGATGGGGCAGCCTTCGCAGGTGTCGCGGTAGTTGTCCCAGGTGATCTTCCGGACGAGCCAGTCCTCGCTCCCCCAGATGCCGGCGAACGGGGTGAGCTGGACGTTCCCGCCGCACAGCACCTTGTTCCCGGCGCAGGTGCTGCAGGGGAAGACGTCCCCGGCGGAGTTCACGTAGCAGACGCCGCGTCCGCTCATGCAACGGCGCGTGGCGAAGACCATGGTGTAGAGGAAGTCGAGCACCTTGCCCGCGCACAGGCCGAGGGTGCGGTCCTTCTCCCGGCCCCACTCCTCCTCGTCGATCCAGAACCGGGCGGTGCGCTCGACGTCGTGCATCGAACTGGCGAGGTCCTTGTGGAGGGCGCCGCGGCCCATCGGGATGAACGGCACGCTGCGCAGGCTGACGTCGTTCTCCTTCGCCCAGTCGATGATGACGGGGAGGTCGTCGACGTTCTCATGGGTCGTGGTGGTCATGATGCTGGTGTTGAATCCGCGGTCCCGGAGTTCGGCGAGCCGGCGGGTGACGTAGGCGAACTCGCCTTCGTTGCGGTATTTCCCCTGTCCGTGCAGGCCGTCGATGCTCATGCTGATGATGACGTCGTCCTGCGGTATGCGGGAGAGGATGCGTTCGCTGAGCGTCGTGCCGTTCGTGGCGATGCCGATGACGAATCCCAGGTCGTACGCGCGCTGCACGATCTCGCAGAAATCGGGGTGCATGGTGGGTTCGCCGCCGGTCACGATCAGCGAGAAGACGCCCATGGCCGCCCATTCGTCGAGCAGCCGCATGATGAGCTCGGTGGGCAATTCGGAGCTGCGCGCCCGGCCGCCCTCGACGAAGCAGTGCGGGCAGCGCAGATTGCAGGAGCGGGTGATCTCCAGCCACACCATGGCGGGCGCACGGAAATGGAAATCCGTCTCCACGGAGAGTCTTTCGACGAGGTGGGCCGTGCATCGTTCGGGTGGTTCGCCCGCGCGCAGCAGGGCTTCGGCGCCCTCGTCGTACATGGCCACCGAACCGTCCGGGAATGCGGCCAGCCAGCCGAAGTCCTCCCGGCGGTACCGGATGACCGGCCGTGTCCTCGGCGGCAGCCGCCGGGCGTATTCGGGCGTGCAGGACGACACGTGCTGCAGCAACGTACCCCTCCATCGTCTCCGTCGTCGTCCGTCTCCCTCGCGCGCGGGACGCGTGCGGGACGGACGTGAACCGCCGGGGCCCTCGCCGGTGAGCACGAGAGCCCCGGCGGTCGTCGGGTGCTCCGGTTCCCCGCTGCTACTTGGGGGTACCGACGGTGCTGGCCGTGGTGGCCGTGCGCTCTTCGATGACGGAGATCTCCTCGACGGCGCGCTCGGGCGAGTCGGGTACGGACGGCATGTCCTGGGGCGAGACGTGCAGGTGGGCGATGCGCAGGTCGCCGCGCGCCCCGCGGGTCACCACGAGGGTCTCGCGCAGGTACTGCTGTTCCTCGCCGAGGGCCACCCGGCAGTGCAGGCTGACGAGGGCCGTGTCGCCGAGGATCCTGATCTCGGGCGAGAGCAGCTGGCTGCGCCGGGCCGTGCCGGCGGCGAGGGTGAACACCCGCTGGAATTCCTCACGGCTGTCGATGCGGGTGGGCGACGACAGAATGAAGAAGGTGGCGTCGGGGGCGAACAGGTCGAAGTACCCCTGGTCGCTGCGGTCATATGCCGACCGGTACTCCTCGAGGAGCTGCTGGACGGCTTCCCTGGTGATGGCGCCCGCGGTCACCGTGGGCACGAAATCTATGGTCATTGAGCGATTCCCTTGTTTTTCGGCTGCTCCGGCTGCGTCGACTGCATGAGGGACCGGAAAGGGACGTCGTGCGGGAGCACCCCCAGCGGAGGCTGAGGGAGGGTACCTGCGGAGAATTTCTCATCTCGCCCTTGCACCAGATCGCAAGGCTCACCCAGTCGCTCGCTTGTTCGCTGGTACCCGACTATCATCCAGGGTGAGTTGGCTGTCAATACCCACGAACTCCCGCATAAAAGTGTCCAGTTGGGGGGTCTGACCACGGACCGGATCAGCGGTTTTCGGCGCGGAATCCGTTATTCGAGCCGGATGTGAATTCGGGAGTCCCGTTCCGAATACAGGACTGCCGGCCCCGGGGCTCCCGCACCATGACGGCACGGGCCTGGCGTCACAGTCGATTCGACCGGCCCCGACCGGGCCCGGGCCGCAGGCCGGGCGGCTTGCACATGGCGCCACGGCGGTGTGAGGATGGCGCCATGGAACTCATGCGGTATGTCGACAATCTGCGCCAGGAACTCCTGGTCGCAGCCGAGGCGGGCGACACGGAGACCCGCGAGGTCGCCGAGCGCCTCGTCGCGCCGCTCTCCTCCGCCGTCCGGCTCGTGCTGCTCGACGCCCTGTCCGCCGCCGCGGACGAGATCACCAGCGATCTGGCGCCGGGCTCGGTCGAGGTCCGGCTGCGCGGGCTCGACCCGAGCTTCGTCGTCACCCTTCCCCCCGCCGACCACGGCCCCGGTGAGGCCGAGGGCGGCTTCGAGCACCCGCACGCCGGTGCGGTGCCCTCGCTGCCCGCCCCGCTGCCGGTGCCGTCGGGCGGGGAGGACGGCGCCACGTCCCGCATCAACTTCCGGCCGCCCGAGCACCTGAAGGCGCGGATCGAGGAGGCCGCCGGGCGCGAGGGCCTGTCGGTCAACGCCTGGCTGGTCCGGGCCGTGTCCGCGATGCTCGACTTCGACGAGCAGGCCCGGCGCCCCGAACGGCGCGCGCCGCGGGGTGGTCAGCACTACACGGGCTGGGTGACCTGACCCCGGCCGGTACCGGAGCATCGCCACCCTTCCGACCAGCGGGGACAACACCATGCCTGTTTTCGAGACGCCGCAGCCCATCTCCGTCTCCGTCGACCTCCAGGTCGGGGACGTCCGCCTCCAGGCGGACGAGCGCACCGACACGGTCGTCGAGGTGCGCCCGAGCGATCCGGGCAGCACGGCGGACGCGAAGGCCGCCGAGGACACCCGCGTCGAGTACGAGGCGGGCCGGCTGCTCGTCAAGGGCCCGAGGTCGCGCGCCTTCTTCGGCAAGACCGGATCCGTCGACGTGACGATCGGCCTGCCGTCGGGCTCGGCGGTCGAGGGCACGGGGCAGATGACCGCCTTCCGCTGCAGCGGACGACTGGGCGAGTGCCGGATCAAGACGTCGGCGGGCGACATCCGGGTCCAGGAGACCGGCCCGCTCACCGCCACCACCTCCCTGGGCGACGTCACGGCGGACCGGGTGCACGGCGCCGCCGCGATCACGACCGGGACCGGCGCGGTCCGGGCCGGCGAACTGGCGGGGCCGGCAGTGATCAAGAACTCCAACGGCGACAGCCGGGTCGGCGAGGCGGCAGGGGACCTGCGGGTGCGGTCGGCCAGCGGCAGCGTCTCCGTCGGCACGGCGCACGCGGCCCTGGAGGCCAAGACCGCTCACGGGGACATCCGCGTCGGCGAGGTCGTGCGCGGCTCGACCGTGCTCGCCACGTCGAGCGGTCAGATCGAGATCGGCATCCGCCCCGGCACGGCCGCGCGGCTCGACGTCCGGACGAAGTTCGGCAACGTGCACAACCTCCTGACGGCCTCCGACGGACCCGGACGGTCCGAGGAGACGGCGGAGGTGTACGCCACCACGTCGGTCGGCGACGTGACGGTCCGCCGGGCCGGGGGCGCCTGACGGGGACGGGGTTCCGGCGCCGGACCCTCGCCGGACGACCTGGGCGGCTCACGCCCGGCTCGGCGTGCGGAGAGCCTCCGCCCCGCTTCCGCCCTCAGTCGGTCAGGGCCCGCACCACGATCCGTATGCCGCGCCACACCCAGCCCAGGGCACCGATCTCGATCGCGGTGTCCGCGGCGTCGACGGCCATCTCGGCCCGGTCCGAACGCCGGCAAGGCTGGCACGTACGCCGCCGGAAGCGGCCGTCCCTTCCACAGCGCCTGCACGCGCCCCTGCGGTTCCACATGAGCATGATCATCCCATGGACGGCCGCAGGCTGTGGACGGCCGCAGGCTGCGGACCCGGAGCGCGGCCGGGCGGAACGTACCGGGCCGGGCAGTGCCGTGGCTGCGACCACTGCCCGGCCCGGAGGCCTCAGCCCTGCGGTACGAGTGCGGAGCGCTCGTGCTCCTGCTCGTGCTCGCAGGCGTCGTCGATCCCGTAGGTGTCCCACGCGGGGAACGGGTCGGTGGCCGGGGGCCCTTCGCCGGCCTGCACGAGGCAGCCGGCCAGGGCGGCCCGGAGCTCCTCGCTGCGCAGGCCGGTGCCGATGAAGACCAGCTCCTGGCCCTGTGCGCTGTCCGCGTCCCGCACCCCGGAGGGCTCGAAGCGGGCGACGGAGCCGGCCTGGGACCACAGGCCGGTCGCCCGGGGACGGCTCGCCAGCCGGAAGAAGCCCTTGGAGCGCAGGATCCGGCCGTAGGCCCCGCTGTCGAGGCCTTCGGTGACGAACTCCCACAGGCGGCCGGGGTGGAACGCGGCGTCCGAGCGGAAGACCGTGCTGGAGATGCCGTACTCCTCCGTCTCCGGGACGTGGTCCCCGTTGAGCTCCATGACCCAGCCCGGGGCCTGCTGCGCCCGCTCCAGGTCGAACAGCCCGGTCCCGAGCACGTCGCCGAGGGCCACGCGCCCGCGGGTGGCGGTCACGATCCGGGCGGGCGGGTTGAGCCGGGCGAGGGCGGCCCGCAGCCGTTCGGCGCTCTCCGCGTCGACGAGGTCGAGCTTGTTGAGCACGATGACGTCGGCGAATTCGATCTGGTCCATCAGCAGGTCGCTGACGGTGCGCTCGTCGTCCTCGTACTGGTCGAGGCCGCGCTCGGCGAGCCCGTCCCCTCCTTCCAGCTCCGGCAGGAAGTTGGCCGCGTCGACGACGGTGACCATGGTGTCGAGGCGCGCCAGGTCGCCCAGCGTGGCGCCGTCGTCGCGGGGGAAGGCGAAGGTCGCCGCCACGGGCATCGGTTCGGAGATGCCGCTGGACTCGATGAGGAGGTGGTCGAAGCGGTCCTCGCGGGCGAGCCGGCCGACCTCCTCCAGCAGGTCGTCGCGCAGGGTGCAGCAGATGCACCCGTTGGTCATCTCGACCAGCCGTTCCTCGGTGCGCGACAGGGCGGCCTCGCCGCCGCGCACGAGCGCGGCGTCGATGTTGACCTCGCTCATGTCGTTGACGATGACCGCGACGCGCAGGCCCTCGCGGTTGCTCAGCACGTGGTTGAGCAGGGTGGTCTTGCCCGCCCCGAGGAAGCCGGACAGGACGGTGACCGGCAGCCGGCCGCGCACGCCCGTCAGCCTTCGGGGCGCAGCAGGCCGCGCTCGTAGGCCTTGACCAGGCGCTGCGGCACCAGGTGGGCGACGCCGTCGACGGTGACCGGCACGAGGTGCGGCGCGGCCGCCTTCCACTGGGCGCGGCGGTGGCGGGTGTTGCTGCGGGACATCTTCCGCTTGGGTACGGCCATGGGTTTCGGAATCCTCTCCGGTCGGTGCGGAACCGACGCTATATGAAAATGGATCCCATTACCAATTGACTGGGCCGCGGACCCCTGACGATCGGCGGGCCTGCCCATGCCGAAGGGCCGGTCGGCATCCGCCGGCCGGCCCCTGTGTCATCCGGATGCGCGCTACCTCCGCATCCGGCGGCCTACCTCATCCGTGGCAGGCACATGAGCATGAGCAGCCCGGTCCGCATGTGCAGTCGGCACTGTTCGCCGGGGCGGGCTCGTGAAGGGTCATGGCCGGCTGTCCTCCTTCGACGCGCGGTTACCTCGTTCCAGCGAACACCCGGCGGGGTCCGGCGACAAGAGGGGTGCACGGTCCGGCCGAACCTTGCCGCAATCACACCGCATGCCTGTCGTCGCATCGCATGCCTCTCATCGCACCGCACGCCTGTCATCGCACCGACCATTGCGCCGGCCGCTCCCCTGCCGGGAGCCTGAGAGCGCCACATCGGGCCTTTTTGGAAAAGAAGGTGCCAATCGTGAGGATTCTGGAGCAAACCATCTCCCGATACGACCCGAAGTTCGATGTGGCAACGGGTGCGCGTTGCGCACCGCCCGGGACGGCTCGGCGCCGCGCGCGGGCCGGGTCGGGTACGCGGTGCCGGCCGTCACGGCCAATGCGGCAGGCGTGATCACCACCGCGGAGGCGCACTTTGCGCACCGCATCGCCTTCTGGGACGCCGGGTTCGCGCCCCTGGGCCACGACGCGGACGGCTATGCCGCTCCTTCGGCGGTCGAGGCGGGCGAGTCCGGGGACTTCTACGGCATCGACCGGTACAAGCTGCGGGTGCTCCGGCTGAATCCCCGTGGCGTGGTGGCGGTGCACGGCCTCGGGCGGCTCGGCGGCGAGTTCACCGCGGACCTGCGCAGCGTGCCCGCGCGTCTGTGCACCGTCGTGCCGCTGGTGCACGGGCCGCTGCCGTCCGCGCCCGAGGAGTCCTTCGGCCCGCACGTGCGCGACATCGCGGTGTCGTCCGACGGCCGGACCGCCGCGCTCACCGCGCTCACCGCGCTCACCGCGCTCACCGCGTTCAACTGGGACCACAACCTGTACGGCATCGACCTGGCCACCGGCCGGACGAGCCGGCGGCAGAAGGCCGGGCACTTCTTCGGCTTCGCCCCCACGGCCGTGGCGGGCGGGTTCGCCGTGCAGGGCTTCGACGTGCAACACGGGGCTGAACAACTTCGCGGTGGCGCCGGACGGGTCGTGGGTCGCCACGTCCGGCGACCTCGGGCTCGCGGTCTGGGACGGCGCGGGGAGCCTGCGCAGCAGCGGCGGCGCGCTCTTCGACCAGGCGCTGCTGGGCCGCGCCCCCCGGCCGACCTCCCGTAGGAGGTCGCCCGGGTCAGGACTTGCGGCGGGGCTTTCCGCGCTTGGCGCCCTTGGAGCCGGCCGCGCCGCCCCGGGGGGCCTTGCCGCCCGACTTGCCGGCCGCGGGCTTGCGCTGTGCGCCGCCCGTACCGGGGCGCTTCTGCTTGGCCTGCGCCTTGGCTCCGGCCTTGGCCTTGTCCTGGGGCTGCGCCGCCTGGGGCAGGGGCCGGCCCCGCGAGCTGTTGACCGTCCGCCCGCGGACGATCCCGATGAAGTGCTCCACCAGGTCGGTGGTCTCCTCCTGCGGCCACGACAGGGCGACGCGGGACTCCGGGGCGTCCGAGAGCGGCCGGTAGGTGAGGTCCTTGCGGTGGTGCAGGCGGGCGAGCGACTGCGGCACGACCAGCACGCCCACGCCCGCCGCCACCAGCTCGATGGCGTCCGCCGTCGTGGCGGGACGCTCGATCGCGGGCTTCCCGGGCAGCGTCTCCCAGCCGAGGACGTCGTCGAGGGGATGCAGCACGATCTCGTCCGCCAGGTCCGCCGGGGAGACCTCGTCGACCGCCGCCACGACGTGGTCCTTCGGGATCACGACCACGGTCGCCTCGGTGTAGAGGGGGATCGCGCTGAGGTCCTGCCGGTCCACCGGCAGCCGTACGAAGCCCGCGTCGGCGTCGCCGCGCCGCAGCGCTTCGCACGCTTCGGCGGCGGGCACCGCCACGAGCGTCAGTGGGACTTCGGGCAGCCGCTCGTTCCAGATCCGCACCCACTTGGTGGGTGTCACTCCAGGGACATACGCGAGCCGGAACGAAGGGGAATCTTCCGAGCCTGTCACCCCGCCAGGTTACCGGTCGTGGTCAGAGGTAGCTCACATGCTCGATACCCTTGACAGCATGACGTCGCACAAGACCGCCCAGACCATGAAGCCCGCGACCGCGGCGAAGAAGCTGGGTGTGTACCTCCAGGCCACCCCCGCCGAGTTCCAGGAGGGTGTCGTCTCGCGCAGCGAGCTCAACGCACTGCAGGCCGATCCGCCCCAGTGGCTGCAGGACCTGCGCCGCAACGGCCCGCACCCCCGTCCCGTGGTGGCGGCGAAGCTCGGCGTCTCCATCGCCGGCCTGGCCCGCGGCGGGGTCACCGAGGCCCTCACGACGGAGCAGATCGACGCGCTGAAGAACGAGCAGCCCGAGTGGCTGCAGCGCGAGCGCGCCACCCAGGCCGAGGTCCGCAAGGAGGCGGCGCGCATCAAGGAGAAGAACGCGGCGCGCGACGGCCAGGACGACGACCCGCGCGCCTGACCCGCCCCTGCCCCCTCCGTGACCTTGGTCACCCGCTGCCGGTGAACCGCCAGCGGGTCTGGCTGTAGGGCTCGCCCTTGCCGAAGCCGAAGGCCGTGCGGGGGGCCACCGCGAAGACCAGGGCCTCGCCGGCGCCGTGGACGAACACGCCGTTCGCCACGTCGAAGTGCCACTCCGTGCCGTACTTGGCCTCCCACGCGCCGGCGAGCCGCAGCAGCCGCTGCTCCTCGCTCACCCGCACGGCCTCCCCCTCGACGACCAGGTCGCATCCCTCCCGGAGGGTGTTGCAGCCGGTCGTGAGGGCGACGTGCGGGTTGCTCCGCAGGTTCTTCGCCTTGCGCTCCTCCGCGCCGGTGCAGAAGTGCAGCGCACCGTCCTCCCATACGCCGATCAGGGGAGTGACGTGCGGGCGCCCGTCGGGGCGTACGGTCGTCAGCCAGTACACCTCCGCCCGGGCCAGCGAGGCGACGGCGTCGCTCCAGTCCGCTGCCGTCGCCTGCGCACTGCTGTAACGCTCGTCCAGTGCGGCGAGGGGTTCCGTGCCGGGCATGGGCGTCTCCTCCCGGGGCCGGTGGGCCGATGGCCCCATGGGCCGATCGTGCCCCTCCGGTGAGGACCCTGCATCCGGGCCGGCCGGGCCGCATACCGGCCGCGGAGGAGATCAGCGGCGCAGGTCGCGGGAGAGATCGATCAGCTCGGTCGCCAAGGTGGTCACGACCTGTTCGCGGAACTCGTCCGGGGTCAGCTTCACCGGGGTGTCGGGGCCGGCGTGCCCGGTGATGACGCCCGACGGCGCCTCGGCCTTCGCGGCCTGCTTCTCGGATATGCCGTCGAGGGAGTGCGCCACGGCTCCGGACACCGCGCTCTGCATCGACTTGGCCACGCTGAGGTCGTCGACGCAGAACCCCACGTAGGCCGCGATCACCTTGCCCGAGTCGTCCACCACGCGGATTCCCTTGGCGATGGCGTTCCCTCCGCTCACCGTCAGCGTCGGAACGCCGTCCTCCGACTGCGTCAGGGAGAGCGTGCCGCGCTCGACCGCCGGATTGGCCATGTCGTCGCTCGTGCCGCCGGGCACCTCTTCCGCGCTGTGGTCCGCCATGATGCTTCCCTTCTCCGGAGTGCCGGGACGCGCTCTCCCTGCCTACCCCCGGAGCCGGGCGCCGATACGCGAGGCGTAGAACCGTTCGATGGGGCTACGCGTATCGATATGACTACTTCTCACCTCATCGATCCCGAAGGGCCGAGGGCCGGTGTCCGGCCCGTCGCCGAGGTCCAGCAGGCCCACCGCCGGCTCGACCGGAAGGCGGCCGGGCCGGTCCGGCAGACCCAGTACACGCGCGGCGCCCTGACCGCGTACCTCTGGGCCCTGGGCCGGGGACAGGTGTCACCGGTCACCGGCGGCCGCTCCGACGGGGCCCCGGACCTGGCGGCCCTGACGGCCGAAGCGGACGCCGCACAAGCGCAACTGGAGGACTTCACGCAGCGGACGGTGCCCAGGGACTACGTCCACGGAGTGCTCGACACCCTGGCCTGGGTGTGCGGCCACAGCGACACCCGCCCCTGACCGGGGTCAGCCGGCCCGGTGCACCGGCTGTGCGGCACCGGCCTCGGGGTTCTCCCACCAGCGGTCGTTCCCGGTCAGCACCTTGCCGAGGTCGCGCTCGGCGGACCAGGACACGACGAGCATGGTGCGCACCGCCCCGTCCTCCGTCAGCGGCACCGTCCGGTGCATCGTGGTGTCGCTGCGCAGCAGGTAGAGGTCGCCCGAGACGAGCCCGTAGGTGTCGATCTGCCGCTCGCAGAGGGTCTCGTTGATCCGGGGAGCGTTCTTGTCCCAGTGCGTGTGCGGCACGGCCTGGACCATGCCGCCGCTCGCGATCGGGGGCATGCGCAGCGCCCAGTTGAACGCGAAGCTGTAGTCGTCCCAGTGCCAGCCGTGGGTGTCCGACGCGAACTCCTGGTGCGTGATCAGATAGCGCTCGTCGTCCGACACTTCCGGGATGATCCGCTCGCGGGTGATGCCCGCCAGGAAGGTCAGCAGGACCTCCGAGCGGGTGACGGCGCGGATCAGGTCGCTCTGCTCGACGTCCTGGCTCTTCACCACGCTCAGGTTGCGCGGTGTGCCCCCGGTGGTGCCGAGCACGAGGTCGCGGCGCTCCTTGTGCTCCCGGACGAGCCGGTCGGCCTCGGCGCGCACGGCGGTTATCAGCTCTTCGGGGACGATCCGCATGTGCGAGTCGAACTTCACGAAGCCGGTGCGCTGGAAGCGGTCCGCCAGCTGCTGCACCCGCTCCGGCGTGTAGTTCTCGGCCAGGAATTTCTCGAGCGTCTCGTCGATCTCGTGTACGTCGATCTCGCGTGCGTTCATGGCGCGTGCGTTCATGGCGCGTTCTTCTCCTTTGCTGATGAGTCGGGTTTCGTTTGCCGGCCGAACGCCGCGGCCAGGAGGGCCACGGCCGGTACCAGCAGGAGCGCCGTGCCGCCGCCCTCCGTGGCGGCGACGTGCGCACCCGCCGCCGCCCCCAGCGCCCCGCCGGCCTGGTTGAGGCTGCTGAGCCAGGCCATGGTCTCGGTGACCCTCCCCTCGGGTGCGAGGTCCCCGGCGAGGGTGTACAGGGTGCCGAAGGCGGTGCCCACGACCGCTCCGGCCACCGGGCAGACCAGGAGGACCGTCAGCGGGGACAGGCGCATGGCCAGTGCCAGCAGGCCGGCTCCCGCCGCGAACGCGCAGAGCAGTACGGAGATCCGCGGGCCGCGCGACAGCAGGGCGGGGGCGGCGCCCAGGGCGAGGCTGCCCAGGATGCTGCCGACGGACATGGCCCCCAGGTACAGGCCCGCGTACGCGGCCGCGCCGGAGGCCTGGGCGTGGAGGGGCAGCACGACGTCCACGACGGTGATCGCGACGACGAAGAGGCCGTGCGCGGCCATCAGGCGGCGCAGTGGTCCCGAGGCCAGGGGCCCGGCCCGGTGCCCGGGCCGGGCCGGGCGCGGTGCGAACGGAAAGCCGGTCAGCACGCCGACCGCCCCGGCCATGAGGGCCGCGATGACGGCGAACGGCGCGAATCCCGAGACCGACAGGCTCAGCCAGCCGGTCAGCACCGGGCCGGTGATCAGGGCGGCGTTCGTCAGGGTGGTGTCCAGGGCCATCGCGGTGGGCAGCGTCCGGGCGCCGGCGGTGGAGAACCAGACCGAGCGCATCATGATGCCGACCGGGGGGACGGCGGCTCCCACGACCGCCGTGAGGGAACAGACCGCGACGGCGGACGCCCCGCGGGCCACGGCCAGGAGCAGCAGGGCGCCGGCCGTCAGGTATCCGGCGAGGCAGACGGGCAGCACCACGCGGGGCGAACGGCGGTCGGCGAGCCGGCCGCGCAGGGGGGCGGTCAGCCCCTCCCCCACCGCCAGGCTGCTCACGGCCAGGCCCGCGACGCCGTAGGAGTACTCCCGGCCGATGAGCAGCAGGAGGCTCAGGGGGACCATGCCGGCCGGGAGCTTCGCCGCCAGGGCGGCCGCCGCGATCCGCCGGAAGCCGGGGGCTCCCAGCAGTTCGCGGTAGCCGGCGAGCGGCCGGTGCGGTGCGGGGTCGGTCGCCGCGGCGGGCTCGGCGGACATCAGTGCGGATCCGGGGTGATCTCCAGCCTGACGGTCGCCCTGATCTCGGCGAGCACGCGCTCGACCGTCTGCTGATCGGGGCCCGACACCCAGGCGCCGACGGGGATGGTCTTGACCTCGTGGGTGACGGGGACGTGGTCGCCCGGCTCGTAGGAGACCAGCACCTTGTCGACGCACGGATGGCTGCGGACCTGCTCCAGCCCGTGCACGGCGACGAGCGTGCCTGGGGCGTCGTCGTTGCGGACGGCGATGGCCCCGAAGAGCGCGCGGCTGTTGAGCGGCTTGTCCATGATCTCCGGGCGGCAGCCCAGGTAGCACTCGAGGGCGTCGTGGAAGGGCCGGATGTCCGTGTACTGCGCCCACTGGTCCGTGGCGGGGCCGCCGGGGAGCCTGGCCCCCAGCTCGATCAGGTGGACTCCCCGGGAGTTGACCTTGACCTCGGTGTGGCTGGGTCCGCGGTGCACGCCGAAGGCGGTGAGCAGGTGCGTGACGTGTTCCGCGACCCGGTCCCAGTCGGGGTCCTCGGGGACGGCCTGGACGTTGTCCCAGAGGGGGAAGTCGTAGTCGCGGGAGTCGGGCTGCCGGTACTCCCACATGTCCACGACGCGGTGGTCGCCGTCGCTGCTGTAGCAGTTGACCGCGAACTCCCGGCCCCGGATGTACTCCTCGACCAGCCACTCGTCCGGCCAGCTGAAGAGGCCGTTCTCGTCCTCGATCCTCAGGTTCTCGGCGGCCTGCGCGTCCCTGACCAGCGTGACGCCGTTCGCGCCGGCGTCCATGGTGGGCTTGACGATGACCGGGTAGCCGATCGCGGCGGCCGCCGCCGGGACCTCGGAGAGCTCTCGCACCAGGCGGAAGGCCGGGATGCGGACCCCCGCCTCGGCCGCGTGGGCGCGCATCGCGGCCTTGTTGCGCCGGGCCACCGCCAGGGAGACGTCGTTGCCCGGCAGCCCGAGGGCGTCCGCGACGACGTCGGCGATGTGGACCGCGGACTCGAAGGCGGGGACGACGGCCCTGATCTCGTGGTCGAGGCCGCCGAGGGCGGCCAGCGCTTCGGAGGCGTCCGAGGCGTAGAGGGACACGTCGTCGCCGTCGGTGTGGTCCGGCCAGCGGGCGTTCAGTTCGCGGACCCCCAGGGTGTACAGGGCGACGACGGCCAGCCCCATGTCCGCGGCCGCCTTCTTGTAGCCCTCCCCGCTCTTGAGCGGGTCGACCAGGAGGACGGCGGGTTTGCACTCGTTCAAGGTGTCCCTCTCACGGGAGTCGTCTCGGCAGGGCTCGCGGGCGGGCGCGTCATGCGGCCGGTGCCCGCATGCCGGGGTGGTGGGCCGCCACGACCTCGGGAAAGGCCCGCAGCATTCCCTTCATGACGTTCTCGCCGTAGCCGGCGAACAGCGGGTTGGCGGGGTCGTGCTCGACTCCGCCGGCCGCATCGACGTAGGGGCTCGGCAGCGGCCGCATGGCCGCGTGCAGCTGCGGGTTGTAGAAGAACGGCGCGGAGTAGCGGTCGACGCCGGGGGCCGGCCGGCGCACGCGGTGGGTGGTGGCCCGCAGGTAGCCGCGGGTGGCGACCTCCAGGAGCTCGCCGAGGTTCACAACGAACGCTCCCGGGAGCACGGGGACGTCCACGAACCGGCCGTCGCCGACGTCGACCTGCAGGCCTCCCTTGTCGTCCTGGAGCAGCAGGGTGAGCAGGCCGTAGTCCTTGTGGATGCCCACGCCCTGCTCCTCCTCGCCCGCTGCCGGGGCCGCCGGCCCCGGGTAGTGCAGGAGCTTGAAGTGCACGTGCGGGCTCGGGGCCACGACGTCGTCGAGGAAGTCCGCGGGCGTGTCCAGCGCCTCCAGGACGAGCCGGAGCAGCCGGTGGGAGACGCCGGTGAGCCGGTCCATCCAGTCCAGCACCGCGGGGCGCAGGCCCGGCAGCGCGGACGGCCACTGGTTGGGCCCGGCGAGCCACAGGTAGGAGGGGTCGCCCGGGCCGGGGCGCAGGGCCGGGCACTCCGGTCCCACGTCCAGTTGCCGGCGCTGGTCCGGCACGCCCCGGGTCCGTTCGCGGCCGAGCTCCGAGTACCCGCGGAAGTAGGGCGACTTGAGGATGCTGAGCTCGTCCCGCTCGTGTTCGGGCAGGGCGAAGAACTCGCGGGCGAGTCCGAGCAGGGCGTCGGCGCCCTCGACGCCGTGGCCCACGAGCTGGAAGAAGCCGATGTCGTGGACGGCCGCCCGCAGGGCGTCCAGGAATGCGGCGCGGGATTCCGTGCTGCGTTCGGCGTCACGCAGGTCGAGCACGGGGAAGATCTCTGACAAGGCGTGTCCTTCGTCGGTGGGTGGGGCTGTCTCCGTGTGCTCCCGCCTTCCGCTCAGGCGGAGCCCCGGACGAAGGTCAGCAGTTCGGAGCGTGCGGTGCTGTCCTCCGCGAAGGCTCCGTGGAAGGAGGTCGAGGTCATCCGGGCACTGGTCCTGATGCCGCGCATCGTCATGCACAGGTGCTCGCCCTGGCCGATGACGGCGACGTCCTGCGCTCCGGTGATGCGCGTGATGTCGTGCGCGACGTCCGAGACGAGGCGCTCCTGGACCTGCAGCTTGTGGGCGTGCTGGTGGGCGATCCGGGCGAACTTCGACAGCCCGAGCAGCTGCTCGGCGGAGCGGTAGGCGATGGTGAGGGAGCAGTTGAAGGGGAGCAGGTGGTGCTCGCACAGCGACCACACCTCGATCCCCGAGACCAGCACCATCTGACCCGAGGAGGTCGTCTCGAAGAGGGTCTCGATGGTGCCCGGATCGTAGTTGGTGAACTCCCGCCACCAGCGGGCGTAGCGCGCAGGGGTGTCCTTCAGGCCGTCCCGCGTCGGATCCTCGCCGATCTCCAGGAGGAGCCGGCGCGCGAGGCGCTCCAGGGGATCGGTGTCGGCCTCGCCGACGATGCCCCGCAGCTCGGCGTCCATCTCTGTGTTGAGCATCGCTCAGACACCTCTCTTGTGTCCCCAGACCAGGGTGTGCAGCCTGGTCGTGATGTTCCAGCCGCGGTCGATGACGTCGGCGACGAGCACGTCCGTGTGCTTGCCGATCGCCTCGCTGCTCTGCCCCTCGGGCATGATCCAGACCGACCGGATGCCGTACTCCTCGACGAGGCCGGCGACCTCGTCGAGATCGTTCGTCTCCCGGCAGACGAACTTGAAGGTGCTGGAGGGCAGCCCCGCCAGCCTGTGCAGGGCGGCCGGCACGATGCGCCGCCCGACCGGGTCTCCCGCGTGGGAGAGCTTGGGCGATACGTTGAAGCGCACGCCGGCCGCGATCAGGTCCTCGTCGGGCACCCTGGTGCCGTTCGTCTCGATCTCGATCTCGACGCCGCGGCCGGTCAGTTCGCCGACGAGCGGCACCAGCCGCTTCTGCTGGTTCAGGGGCTCTCCGCCCGAGATCACCACCATGCCGACGTCGAGGGCGAGCAGCTTTTCCGCGACCGCGCCGACGGGCATCGGATGGAGCTCGGCCTTGGGATCGAACGCGGTCGCCGCGTCGCTCTTCCCCGCCCAGTCCCAGGTGTACGGGGTGTCGCACCAGTGGCACGAGAGATTGCAGCCTCCCAGCCGCAGGAACGCGCACCGGCGGCCGATGGACCGGCCTTCGCCCTGGAAGGCCGCTAGGTGGGGCCGAAGATCTCATTGACGACGAGTTCCGGTTCCACAGGGCACCACCTCCTTTTCATGTCGGGGTTTCACGCGGGCTCTTCGGTGGAGGAAGGGTCAGGGCCGGTACTCGGCCCAGGTCTTCGGCGTCTCGGACACGCGCACGGCCGTCAGCTCCGGGTAGACCGTGGACCACTGTTCGTAGATCCACACCGCGAGGTTCTCGGCCGAGGGGTTCTGCTCCTCGACCACGTCGTTCAGGTGCCGGTGGTCGAGCAGCTCGTCGATCCACTTCTTGAACCCGGAGAGCTCCCCGTAGTCCCGGACGAAGCCGGGGGCGGTGAGCCGGTCGCGTCCGGCGCTCAGCTCGACCTCGACCACGTAGTTGTGGCCGTGCAGGCGGCCGCACTGGTGGCCTTCGGGCAGTCCGTCCAGCTGGTGGCTCGCCGAGAAGGCGAACTGCTTGGTGATGCGCAGGGTCATGATCAACCGTTCTGATAAGTCGTCGGGTCTTGTACTCCGGCGTCGCGGAAGGCTTCCTGCCGCTCCCAGCAGGGTGCGCAGCGGCCGCAGTGGGTCTCCTCGCCGCGGAAGCAGGTCCACGTCCGGGTCCACGGCACGCCGAGCTCCTCGCCCAGCAGGACGACGCCGCTCTTCTCCATCCCGGACAGGGGCGCCAGCAGGCCGAGGTCCGGGTGTGCGTATCCCCGGGTCGCGATCCTCTCCATGGCGATGAAGGATTCGAGGAACGCGGGGGTGCTGTCGGGAACCGAGGTGACGTCGCCCGCTATGACGCCGATGGCGACGGCCTCGGCCTTCTCCACGACGGCGATCGCGAAGGCGACGGCGAGCAGCAGGGCATTGCGGTTCGGGACGATGTTCGGGCTCTCCCCGTAACCGCTCCAGGTCTGTTCGGGCACGTCGACCGAGGGGTCGGTGAGGGAGGAGCCGCGGAACATGGCGCCGACGGCGCGCAGGTCGGCGACCTGGTGAACGGCGCCGAGCCGCTCGGCCGCGGCGGCCGCGAAGTCGTGTTCCTTGCGGTGCCGCTGGCCGTAGTCGACCGACAGCAGGTGTACGTCGTTCCCCTGCTCCTTGAGCCGGTGGGCCATGGTCACGGAGTCCATGCCCCCGGAGACGATGGCGATGATCTTCGACATGAGCGTCCTTGCTGATGGGTGAGCCGGGCTGGGCCGGCGGGTGGGCCGGGCGACGGGGTCGTCAGGCGAGCGGGGTGCCGTGGACGGTCACGGCCGCGGCCGCCTCGTCCAGCGCCGCCGTGCAGCTCTTCTCCGTCCCGGCCACCGCGATGACGAAGGCGTACCGGGAGCGGACGGGGTCCTTGGGCGGCAGCCGGAGCTCCTTGCCCGGGCCCGCCAGGATCCGGACCTCGTGGGTCCCGTCCGGGAGCCGGTCGCGGTCCACCTCGACGGAGGCGGTCGTCAGGTCCTGATCGGGGTAGAGGAAGCGGATGGCCGCGACGGCCGACCGTGTGGGCTCGGTGCCGGGCTCCGCGCCGACGGCCAGGTCTGCCGCGATCAGGCCGATGTCCACGCCGGTGGCGAGCCCGCCCAGGTAGGGGATGCGGTCTCCGCCGACCCGGGCGTTGATCTCCACGACCCGCGGTCCGTCGCCGGTCAGCCGCAGTTCCGTGTGGGTGACGGTGTCGGTGAGCCCGACCGCGGTGTGCGCGTCCTGGAGGACCTTCAGCAGGCGCGGGTCGTCCAGCAGCGGGTCTCCGGCCATGACCAGGTGGCCGGTCTCCTCGAAGCCGGGGGCGTATCCGAGCGACTTGTGGGCCACGAACAGCGCGGTGACGCGTCCGTCGCGGCACACGGCCTCCACGCTGATCTCCGGCCCGTCGAGGAACTCCTCGACCAGGATCGGGCGCTCGTACGGGGCGACCTCGTCGAACCAGATCCGGCCGGCCTCCTCGAAGGCCTGCTCCAGCTGCTCCGGACCGGCCGCCAGGGTCACGCCGCAGCTGGCCGAGAGGGCACGTGGTTTGACGACCACCGGGTAGCCGATCCGGTCGGCGGCCTCCCGGGCCTCCTCGAGGCCGGCGACGGCGATCGACGCGGCCTGCGGCACCCCGGCGCGCCTCAGCGCCTCGCGCCCCGTGTACTTGTCTCGGCAGGCGCGGACCGCCCCGGGCGGGCTGGTGCGCAGGCCCAGCGCGGTGGCCAGCCCGGCGGTGGCCTCCACCCGCGTCTCCTCGTAGGTCAGCACACCGGAGAACCGCTCCGCCGTGGCCCGGGCGAGAGCCGTCATCGCTTCGACGTCCAGCGTGTCCACCACGCTGTGGCCCTCGATGTGGGGAAGCTCCCAGGTCGGAGGCTCCGGGCAGAACAGGTGCACCCGGTATTCGGTCGCCATGGACCGGAGCATGTATTCGCGCCAGACCTGCCCGCCGCTGCCGATCAGCAGCAGCAGCGGCCTTTCGGCGGCGGCCACGGCAGGCGTGACGTCCACGGCAGGCATGACCTCCGCGGCAGGCATGACGTCCGCGGCGGGTGTCGCGTCCGCGGCGTCGGCGAGCTCCACGACGAATTGCGCGACGGACTCCTTCGCGCGGGCCAGGGCGGTGTCCGCGTCCGCTCCGGTGGCGAAGGCGAAGCCCGCCCGGTCCTCCGAGTTCCGGACCGGAGGGATCACGTCGCCCACGGCCGCCGTGAGGACGGCGTCCTCCACCCCCTCGCGGGCCAGGGCCTCCGCCACGCCGCCGACGGCCGTCACCCGGCCCTCCGGAGGCGTGCAGAACCAGATGGCGGCAGCACCGGCGAACGGCTCCCGCACCATGTCCACCGGCTCCCCCGACAGCCACGAGAACGTGAGCTGGTGGATGTCGAAGCCCGTGGCGAGCCGGACCAGCTCGACGATCGCGTCGCCTCCCGGGCGGGTGTGCGTCTCGATGAGACGGGGCCCCCGTCCGGTGAGGATCATCTCGGTGTGCCCCGGGCCCTCCTGCACGCCGAGGGCGGTCAGCACCGCCTTCGTCTCGTCGGCGAGCGCGGCACGCTCCGAGGGCGTGATGCGCGCGGGCACCACGTGGCCGATCTCGACGCGGTTGTCGTTCGTGAACTTCTCGGTGACGGCCAGGAGGTGGTGCTCGCCGGCGGTGCTGTGGGTCTCGACGCTGAATTCCCGTCCCACGAGGAACTCTTCGACCACCCACGGCGCCGCGCCTTCCCCGTCGCCGGCACCGCTGGAGTCCAGCTCCTCCGCCGCGCTTTCGAGCTCCGGCAGGCCGGTGACGACGTGGATGCCCGTGCTCCCGGTCCCCCGGGCCGGCTTGAGGATCACCGGGAATCCGTGGGCTGCGGCGAATTCCCGCAGGTCGTCCCGGTTCCGCACCTTCGCGGCGGCCACCTGGCGCACTGCCGTGCCCCGCAGGACGTCCCGCATGAGCGCCTTGTCGTTGACGGCCGAGGTCGTCCGGAGGGGGTTCGCGCCGAGCCCGAGTTCGTGGTTGATCTGCGCGACGGCCTGGAGGTACGTGTCCCCCGCCGTCAGGGCCAGGTCGAACGGCGCCTCCCGGTGCAGCGCGATCGCGGTACGGACGGCCTGCTCCGGCGTGAGCCCGGGCAGCGCGGTCAGGGAATCGGCGAGGTCGTGGTGGCGCCCGGTCACCGAGGACTCGGGGCCCAGGTAGGTGATGTGCAGGCCCGCGTTCCGGGCCGCCTCCAGCACCTCCGTACGCATGCCCCCGACGATCAGGACGCTTTTGACGACAGAATTCCGTATCACTCCGCGATACCTGCGATCTCTTCGTACCTCGCCTGGAGGTGCTCCGGGCGGCCGGCCTGGACGGCGTGGAATCCGCCGATCCCGAACAGCCCGCTGCGCTTGCGGGCGGCGAGCTTCTCCTCGAAGACGGCGCGAGGCATTCCTTCGGTGTAGTAGGACTTGCTGTGGATCGGCAGCTGGATCCTCACGTTGGCCCCGGGATCGCGCACCGTTCCCGGCGGGTCCTCGCCCCTGGCGACCTGCTGGATCGCCTCGAAGTACCGGCGGCGCAGCATGGTGATGCCCGCGTCGCTGCGCCCCAGCTGCTCACTGGTCCGGTCCGTGACGGCTCCCTGGCCCGCCCAGGTCGCGAAGTCCTGGTTCAGGGTGTGCGACATGATGACGTCGCCGGTCTCGGGGTCGGTGTACGGGCCGTACCAGTACGGGACGGTGTCGGAGTCCTGCTCGCCGGTGGACACGTCCTCCGGGAGCACGGAGTACTGCCAGGTGATGTTGAGGGTGCGCCGGTCGTCCATCGGCACGCGGAACTCGATCGTGCTGCCGGAGACCAGGGTGTACGGCCACAGGCAGAGGATTCCTCCGTCGGCCACGTTGCTGGTGCGCGCGTACTCGCCCTTCGGGGCATCGACCGTGTCGACGACCCGGCCGTTGACGAATCCGTACTCGAACTCCAGGAATTCGATGTCCAGGTGGGTCGCGACGTAGTCGCGGGCGTCGGGGTTGCCGCGCACCACGTTTCCGTTCGAATGCAGCCATTCGAAATGGACCGGGTCGACGCCGTTCTCGTGGCACTGGAACCAGTTGCAGGGGAGTTCCGTCATGATGACTTCGACGAAGCCGTGGCTCCAGCTGAAGGGTTCGAAGTCCGGCAGCAGCGGCGCGGGGTCCGGGCCCAGGTAGGCCCAGACGAGACCGCCGAGCGTCGCGGTGGGGTACGAGGCCACGCGGACCTTGTCGCGGAACCCTCCGGCCGGGCCCGCCTCCTCGAACGGCTGGCTGACACAGCGGCCGCTCGCGTCGAACGCCCACCCGTGGTAGGCGCACCGCATGTCGTCGCCGTCGACCCAGCCGAGGGCGAGATCGGCACGCCGGTGGGGACAGTGGCGGGAGATCAGGCCGTGGCCGCCGTCCTGCTTGCGGAACAACAGGAGGTCCTCGCCCAGCAGCCTGACCGGCTTGACCCGCCGTTCGCGCAGCTCCATGGCCGGAGCGACCGGGTGCCAATACCGGCGCAGTAGTTCACCCATGGGCGTGCCGGGACCCACTTCCGTCAAGGTCCGGTTCTTCTCCGCTGACAGCACTGTGATCCTGTCTTTCGCGCCGTGAAAACGAATGGGGAAAGGAGCGTGGAAAGGGGGGAATTCGGGGGGTGGAAAGGGGGGTTCGGAAAGGGGGGTTCGGAAGGAACCGTGGAAGCGGGTTCCGTCCTTTCCTGCGGCCAGCCTGTGGCGCGATGCCACCGGTGTTCAAGGCGTTGCCTGTTGTCCGAGCGATTGGGCAACGGCTGACAACGGCCGCGCCGGATGGGGCACTCCGGGCCGCAACACGCCTCTCACCTGCACGGACACCGTCGGCTGAGCTGACGTAGGGTGAGAAACGGGGCGGCGCGCACGGCAGGGCGGCCGACAGGAGTGCCGGGGGGAAACAGGTGCTGATCGGGGAGCGGATCCGGGCCCTGCGCATGGAGCGCGGGTGGTCGCTGTCGCAGCTGTCGCAGCTCGTCAACTACAGCAAGAGCTATCTGAGCCGGGTCGAGAACGGCACCCGTGCGGTCTCCCCCGAACTCGCCCGGCTGTGCGACCGCGTGATGGACGCGGACGGCGAGTTGACGCGGCTGGTCACGGCGGCGGGCCCGCCCGCGCTGGGCTGCCGCGAGCCGGAGGCACGGACGGCGGAGGCCCGGACGGCGGGGGCCCGTACCGAGGAGGCCCGGGCGGCGGAGGGCCGCAGGCGTCCCCTCCCCGCGCAGTTGCCCGCCGCCGGGGAGATGTGGGGCCGGGACGGCGAACTGGCCCGTGCGGAGGCGCTCCTCGCGCGGCACCCCGGACCGTCGGTGCTCGTGGTGGACGGGATGGGCGGCGCGGGCAAGACCACGTTCGCCGTCTCGCTGGCCCGGCGCCTGGGCCCGTCGTACCCAGACGGGGCGCTCTTCACCGACCTGCGGGCCCACGGCCCGGACGGCAGCCCCGCGGTGCCGGGCGACGTGGCCGCGGGGCTGCTGCGCGCTCTCGGAGCGGCGCCGGAGGACATCGCCGTCGAGCCGGCCGAGCGTGCGGCACTGCTGCGCAGCGTCCTGGCGGAGCGCCGGGTGGTCATGGTCCTCGACGACGCGGACTCGGCCTCGCAGGTCGCGCCGCTGCTGCCCGGCACCGGCCACAGCCTCGTCCTGGTCACCAGCAGACGGCGGCTGACGGGCCTGAGCGTCCGGCACGACGCGATGCGCCTGAGCCTGGAGCCGATGTCCGCCGACGAGGCCGTGCTGCTGCTGCGGCGAGCGCTCGACCGGCGCGCGGTGTCCCCGGCGGCAGCGCTTCCGGAACCGGTGCCTCATGAGGCCGTTCCGGCCGGCTCCCCCGCCGGCGACGTCGTGCTGGCCGCCATCGCGCACCGCTGCGCGTACCTTCCGCTGGCGCTGCGCATAGCCGCCGAGCGGGTGGCCGAACGGGGCCCGGTCTTCGCCGCCGCGCTGGCCGAGGAGCTGGGCGGGGCGAGTTCGCGGCTGGACGCCCTGGCGGTGCCGGGAGAGGCCGAGACGGCGGTGCGGCCGGTGTTCGCCTGCTCGTACCGGACGCTGCCGGAGAAACAGGCGCGGGCGTTCCGGCTGCTGGCACGTCACCCGGGCGTCGTGGCGGGGGTGGATGCCGTGGCGGCCCTCCTGGGCGAGCCGCCCGCCGTCGCCTTACGCCTGCTCGGCGAATTGCACGCCGCCCATCTGGTGGCGGAGGTCGCGCCGGGCCGGTACCGGATGCACGACCTGCTGCGGGAGTACGCGGGGGAACGCGCCGAGGCCGAGGAGTCCCCGGAGGCGCTGGCGGCCTCCACCGGGCGGGTGCTCGGCTGGTACCTGCACACCGCCGAGGCCGCTGCCGACCAGTTGCTCGGGCTCGGGCGCCACCGCGTGCCGCTCGATCCGCTTCCCGAGGGGTGCCGCCCGCGGCGCTTCGCGTCCGTCACCGAGGCGCTGGAATGGTACGAGCACGAGCGCGTGAACCTGCTGGCCTGCGCGCGGGCCGCCCGCGCGGCGGGCAGCACGGTGGCCTGGCAGCTGCCCCACGCGCTCTGGAGCTTCTCGTTCCTGCGCCACCACCATCACGACCAGCTGGAGGCCGGGCGCATCGCCCGCGGCGCCGCCGCCCCGGGGGCGGCACTGGCCGAGGCATGTGCGGAGCTGGTCCTGGCCAGCGCTTGCGCGGGCCTTCGCCGGCACGCGACGGCGGACGGGCACTACCGCCGGGCGATCGAGCGGTTCGCCGCGGCGGGGGATCACACCGGCGAAGGGGGCGTGCTCCTCGGCTACGCCCTGTCCTGCATGCGGCAGGGCCGCGTCGCCGAGGCGAACGGGCATGTCGAGCGGGCCCTGGAGCTGTTCACGGCGGCCGGCAGCGCCTGGGGCACGGCGATGGCGCTCTTCGCACTGGGCGAGGCCCTGCTGGCCCAGGGCCGGCCGCGGGCGGCGCTCGCACCGCTGTCCCGGGCGCGCGAGCTGCACCGCACGCACGGCTCGCTGTGGCTGCAGGCGTCGTCCTGGACGCTCACCGGGACCGCCTACCGGGACCTGGGCGAGCACACGAGCGCGGAGGACTGCTACCGCGCGGCGCTGGAGCTCCACGGCCGCACCGGAATGCTCGCCGGCACCGCGCAGGCCCTGCACCAGCTCGGCATCTGCCTGAGCCTGCAGGGCCGGGCGCAGCAGGCGCGGCGGGCCTGGCTGCGGGCGTGGGCGGTCTACGAAGCGCTGGCGGATCCGCGCGAGCAGGACGTCCGGCGCTCCCTCGCCGGGCTGGCGCCCTGCCGCGCGGCGGACGGCGGCGGTCCCGGACAGGTGGCCGGCTCGCGCGTCGGCCGACCGGCGCTTCCCGCCTCCTGATCGGCGGGGCACCGCTTCGGGCGGGAGACGTCTCCGGGCAGGCAGGAGATCGCGGCGCCGGCCGGCGCCGGCCGGCTGCGCCCGCTGATCGACACGGTGCTGCCCTCGAACGGGCCGCCAAGGCAACGGGATCGGCGACAACGGCCGCACCACGGGAAAGATCGTCCTGACCGTCGCCGCATGACGGCGGACTCCGCACCGTAGGCCCCACCACCCGCCCGGAACGGATGCATGGACACGCCATGTACGCTCCCAGCCATGCGATTTTCGGCGAGTGCCCTCCTCTTCGACAGCGATGAAACGCTGGTCTCCTCCCTGCAGTCGGTCAAGCGCGTCTGGAGCAGCTGGGTCGAGTCGTACGGCATGACGCTGGAGGAGGCCATGGCCCGCGTCGAGGTGCACGGCCGGCCGGCCGCCGAGATCGCCGCCGCCCTCCTGCCCGCCGGTCAGGTCGCCGAAGGGCTCCGGCGCCTGGCCGACGCAGAGGTGGCCGACGCGCTCGCCGGTGGCGTGGTGCCCGTGCCCGGTGCCGTCGCGCTGCTGGCCTCGCTGCCCCAGGACCGCTGGGCCGTGGTGACGTCCAGCAGCCGGCGCGTGGCCGAGACCCGCCTCGGCCAGGTGGGGATCCACCCCAAGTTCCTCATCACCTCGGACGACGACCTCACCCACTACAAGCCCCACCCGGAGCCCTTCCTCCTGGCGGCCGAGCGGCTCGGTGTCGACCCGTCCCGGTGCATCGTCGTCGAGGACGCGCCCGCCGGCCTGGCCGCCGGGCGGGCGGCCGGCATGGCGACGATCGCCTTGACGACGACGCACCGCCCGGACGAACTCGACGCGGACGCCACGGTCGCCGATCTGACCGCCGTGTCCGCCCGGGTCGACGAGGCCGGGGAGCTGGAGATCGTCGTCGGCTGAGCGAGCCGCCGAGCGGTCCGCCCGCCGTGCTTTCCCGGCCCGCGCCCACGGCGGACGGACCGGGAATGCCTCAGGAGCCTCTGGAGTCTCTGGAGCCGAGCCTGCCCTGACGGCCCTACGAGACCGTCAGCTCCGCAATGCCCGTTCGGGACTCGGCCTTGGCATCACTGCGTACCACCACCCGTACGTACCGCGCGGATGCCGCCCCGCCACCGGTGGCGACGGTGCGCCACTGCCGCCCGTCGGCGGACAGCTGGACGTCGTACGAGGCCGGTGCCGGGCCGTTCCAGGCGGGGGTGACCTTGGTGACGCGTACGGGCTTGCCGAGGTCGGTGGTGAGGGTGCCGGACGGCCCGTCCGGGACCCATGCCGTGGCCGCGTTGCCGTCGACGGCGGCGGCCGCGTACATGCCGGGCTCCTCGGAGGAGGCGGTGACCGCGGTGCAGCGGGCCAGGTTGCCGGTCGGGACGAGGTCGGGGCGGCGCGTCTTGAGGACGGCCGGGGCGGCCTCGGTGAGGACCTGTTCGCCCTGCGGGGTGTCCAGGGTCATGGGCGCACCGTCGGTGAGCCGCACGGTGGTGTCGTGGGCGCCGAGCTCGATGTCGTACGTGCGTCCCTGCCAGTGCAGACCGCGCAGCGTGACTCCGCGGCCGAGCTGCGGGGGCAGCATCGGGTCGAGGCGGAGCCGGTCCTCGCGCATGCGCATGCCGGTCAGGCCGTTGGTGAACGTCTGCAGGAAGCCGCCCTTGCCGGTGAGGAAGTCGTGCGCGGGCGAGCCGGCCAGCGGGTCCTCGGCGCCCGCCTTGGCGCCGCGCGCCTCGGAGAATTGGGCGAAGGGGCCGCGGACGAACGGCCTGATGGAGCGCTGCAGGTAGGTGTACGCCGAGCAGCCCGGTTCGCCCGTTCCGGCGGCGGCGATGGCGTGGACCGAGTCCGTCATGGCGGGGCCGTCGGGGTCGGTCCGCTGTGCGTAGTAGTCGAGGGTGCTCGTCGCGGCGCCCTCGGGCATCGGCCACTCCAGGGGGTACATCAGCAGCACCGTGTCGGCCTGTTTGATCTTGCTGCCCTGGTAGCCGTCGTACTGCTGGAAGACCTTGCGCTGCGCGTCGTAGGGGATCCGGATGCGGTCGGCGATCGTCTTCCACTCCCCCGGCGCGCGCTCGCCGAGCAGCTGGGCGGCGCGGGCGGCGTTGCGCAGCGCGGTGACGGCTCCGGCGTTGGTGAAGACCGCGTCGTCGACGCCGTTGCTGTACTCGTCGGGGCCGGCGGTGTCCTTGATGGAGTAGCTGCCGTCCGCGTTGCGGTGCACCCTCCCGGCCCAGAACTCGGCGATGCCCTTCATCACCGGCCAGCCGCGCTCGCGCAGCCAGGCGGTGTCGCCGGTGGCGAGGTAGTACTGCCAGGTGGCGAGGGAGATGTCGGACTGGAGGTGGATCTGGGTGCGGCAGTGCGGCGGGTCCACACTGTGGCACTCCCGGGCCAGATCGCCCTTGCTGCCGCTGTTCCAGGGGTAGAAGAGCCCCTGGTAGCCGAGCTTGCGGGCGTTCTCGCGCGCTCCGGGCAGGGTCCGGTAGCGGTACTCGACGACGGTCCTGGCCAGTTCGGGCGAGGTGGCGAGCAGGGCCGGGTACATCCAGGTCTCGGCGTCCCAGAACACCAGGCCAGCGTAGTTGTCGCTGGTCAGCCCGGCCGGGGCGATGCTGTTGGCGGCGCCCTCCCGGGTGCTGGACAGCAGCCCGTAGCGTGCGGAGCGCACCCATGCCTGCAGGTCGCGCCGGCCGGGCACCTCGATGTCGGAACGCCACAGCCGGGCCCAGGCGGCGGTGTGGGCGCGCGCCAGACCGTCCCATCCGCGCCGGGCGGCGCGCTGCGAGGCGTTCGTGGCGTCCTGGCGGGGCGCGCGCGAGGTCAGGGCGGTGTCGACGCCCACGTACTTGGTGAGTTCGTACGCCCGGCCCTTGCGGACGGGGAAGGTGAGGGACTGCTGTGCGCTCAGGTCCTCGGCGGCGTCCGCCTGCCGGGCCTTCGCCGGGCGCACGCCGTGGCCGGCGCGCAGGGTGGAGGCGACCGCGCCGTCGGTGTCCGTTCCGTCGGTGCGGAAGGCGACGTCCATGGTCCGGCCGTTCCGGTCGCCCTGGTCGCCGCGGCCGGACCCCGCGGTCCGGTCGCCGCCGCCGGTCTGCCGGATGCGCCGGGCGCCGCGCCCGTCGATCCGGTCGGTCACGGTGGCCTCGCCGCTCCAGCGCGGCGTCATGCTCAGCCGTACGGCGCCCGCGTGCGGGTCGTTGCGGTCGGCAAGCACTTCGTAGACCAGGTCGGTCTTCCGTCCGTCGGCGGCGGTCCACGTCAGGGACGTCCGGACGATGCCGCAGTGCAGGAAGAGGGTCTGCCGGTATCCGGAGATACGACCCGGATTCGTCGAAGAGTTGAAGGTGTCGCCGTGTTCGCCGCCGGTTCCGACGCTGAGCGTGGTCCAGGTGGGCAGGGCTGCTGCGGCCTGCCGGTCCCCGGCGGTCTGCTTGTTGTGCGCGTAGAGACCGGAGACGAAGGAGCCGTCGTAGCTCGGGGTGAAGAGCGGCCAGCCGGTCTTGGCGCTGCTGTCGGTGTAGCCGGCCCCGTTGGGCGCGACGCGCTGGCCCAGGTAGCCGTTGCCCACGTAGGCGTGGTGGGTGTCGTCGGGGTCGAGGCGGGTGTTCTCGAGGGTCCAGCCGTCGTCCGTCCGGCAGTTGCCGGAGGACGGGGAGACGGAGGTGGGGGGACGGTCGGTGGGGGGCTGTGCCGCCGGGGCGGCGGCCGCGGGCGCCGCCGAGGCGACGAGCGCGCCTGCGAGCAGCAGTGCGGACAGGCGGACGGGACGCGGCCGCGCGCCGGGAGAGTACGTCATTGTGCTCCGTCGTTTTGATCTCCTGCGAGAGTCCCGCGACCATAATTTTGTGAACGGTAAACGTCAATACCTTCGGTAACTCGTACGAGTGTTGAAGACGTTGGCGACCGTGCTCAACGTACATCGCCGAAGAGTTGCGCGCGCGGCGACCGCGTCCGGGAACCCCGCCTCCAGGCCCTGTCGTCGGACGCACACCTCGTGGTAGTCATGAATATGACTAGTCATATTCATGACTACCACCTGAGGGGATGGCCATGACCACCGCAGACCGCTTCCGCGCCGCCGTCGACAACCGTGACCTCGCGGCTCTCGACGACCTGTTCACCGAGGACGTCCGCCTCTACAGCCCGGTGAAGTTCACGCCGTTCGAGGGCAAGCCGGAGGTGCTGGGCCTCTTCGGGGTCCTCCTGCGCACATTCGAGGACTTCCGCTACACAGGCGACTACACGGGCACCGCGCAGACCAGCAGCGACGGCGCCCCCGCTCCGTCGGCGGTCCTGCTGTTCCGCGCGACGGCGGGCGGCAAGGAGATCCACGGCATCGACCTGCTGCACTTCGGCGATGACGGTCGGATCAAGGAGTTCACGGTCATGGTCCGGCCTCAGTCCGCCGTCCATGCCCTCGGCCAGGCGGTGCTCGCGGGCCTGATCGCGGACGGGCTCGTCCCGGCACCGGCCGGTCAATAGCCGGTCGTGGCGCAGGACCGGGGCCCTGCGCCACGACCCCTGCACCCCGTCCGTCAGCTGCACTGCCAGGTGAACACGGCGCGGTCGAAGCGGCGGGCGGCCAGGTCCTCGGGGCGTATGAGCCAGTACAGGGCGCCGCAGTCGCCCCACATCATCCCGGCGACGTCGTCCGAGTCGATCTGGGCGAGCAGCGTCCAGCGCAGCGCCTCCTCGTCGATGCGGGGGTCGTCGTTCGGCGGGTTGCCCAGGGCGGCGCGGGCGACCTCGGACTCCACGTCGTCCTGCACCGGGTCGGCGTGGCCTCCGACGAGGTGTCCCGCACCCGGGACGTCCCACAGGGCCTCCTGGAACTCCTCGTCCCACAGCGGGTGCTCGTCGGGCATCGGCGCGAACTCCCGGTAGACCACCGGATGCCAGGAATAGGGAGCGGTCACCTCCACGCGCGCCGTCAGCCGTACCTCGGCGTAGGGCCGGATTCCCTCGGGTGCCGGACGCTCGACGAGGGGGACGCCCGCCGGTACGTACAGCACGCGCGCTCCCGCCCAGGTGCCGGGCTCATCGGGCGATACCCACGCACGGCCGTCGTCCAGCTGCCCGTCGAAGTAGAAGAAGGACAGGGTGCCGTCCTCCGGCAGGTCGATGTCGAGGGCCTCGGAGGGGAGCGCGGCGCAGTCGAGGGAGGCTATGAAGGTGAGGGGGCCGTGCCCCTCCCATACGGGCCACTCCTCGTTCTCGGGGAGCTCCGGCAGCCCGCCGAGCCGGCCGACGACGACGTCCGTCCCCGCGTCCGCCCCCGGACCGGCCCCCTCGTCCGCGGCCTTCACCAGGCCCAGGGCCGGCCGCAGCAGGCCGATCCACCGCTCGGCGATCTCGGCGGGCAGGTGTTCGCGGGCGACCGCGTGCAGGGCGCCGGTGGTGTTCTGTGTCATGGGGCGATCATGCACGGGACCACTGACAACGGGCGCGGCGGGCCGAGAGGGCGGCCGGTCCCGGCCGGCGGCTGACCGGACGCGGCAGTTCTCGGGGCACGTGCAAGCGGCGCCGGGCCCCCTCGGGCCCGGCGCCGGCCGCCCGGGATCCTCAGCCCTTGCCGTACACGTGGAACCCCCTGCCGGTCTTGCGGCCGAGGAGGCCCGCCTGGACCATCCGCTGCAGCAGCGGCGGCGGTGCGTACAGGGGCTCCTTGAACTCCTCGTAGAGGGATTCCGCGATGGAGGCGACGGTGTCCAGGCCGATGAGGTCGGCGAGCTTGAGCGGGCCCATCGGGTGGGCGCAGCCCAGCTCCATGCCGGCGTCCACGTCGGCGGCGGTGGCGAACCCCGATTCGGCCATGCGGACGGCCGAGAGGAGGTACGGGATGAGCAGCGCGTTGACGACGAAGCCCGCCCGGTCCTGCGAGCGGACGACCGACTTGCCCAGGGCTGCGGCGAAGTCCTCGACGGCGGTGACGGCCTCCGGCGCGGTGTGCAGGGACGCGACCACCTCCACCAGGGGGAGAACGGGCACGGGGTTGAAGAAGTGCAGGCCTACGACGCGGTCGGCGCGCCGGGTCGCCATGCCGAGGCGCATGACGGGGATGGAGGAGGTGTTGGTGGCGAGGATCGCCCCGGGGTCCTCGACGATCTTGTCCAGGGCGGCGAAGACCTCGGTCTTCACGTCCGGGTTCTCGACCACGGCCTCGATGACGAGGTGGCGGTCGGCCAGGTCGTCGAGACTGCCGGTGAAGACGAGGCGGGCCAGGGCGTCCTCGGCGGCGGCCCGGTCCAGCTTGCCCTTCTCCACGGCGCGGGCGAGGGACGCCGTGACGCGGTCGCGTGCGGCGTGTGCGGCGGTCGCGTCCGCCTCGCAGACCACGGTGTCGAGCCCGGCGCGGGCGCATACCTCGGCGATGCCGGCGCCCATCTGGCCGCCGCCGACCACGCCGACCCGTCGGAGGGATGCGTTCACGACCGCACCTCCGGCCGAGGGGCGACGTGCCGGACGAGGTGGCGGCTGTAGGCGTCGGCGGTGAAGAACGCCGGCAGTTCCTTCGCCAGTGCGGTGCGTTCGAAGACATCGCGGGCCTGCGCGGCGCGTGCGTGCGGCAGCTCCCCGGCCAGGGCCGCGGTCTCCGCGTCGAGGTGGGCGAGCACCGTGGCGCGGTCGACGGCGCCGTGGCGTATCCACTGCCATATCTGGCAGCGGGCGATCTCGGCGGTGGCGGCGTCCTCCATCAGCCCGTGGAGCGCGACGGCTCCGCTGCCGCGCAGCCAGGCGTCGAAGTACCGCAGGGCGACGGCGACGTTCGCGCGGACACCCTCCCCCGTCGGCGGGCCGCTGATGCGGCGGACGGCGAGCAGGTCGGCGGCGCTGACGTCGACGTCGTCGCGGGTGCGGTCGATCTGGTGCGGCCGGCCGGCCAGGACGGCGCCGAAGACGTCGCGGCAGACGGGGACGAGGCCGGGGTGGGCGACCCAGGAGCCGTCGAAGCCGTCCTCGGCCTCGCGCTCCTTGTCCAGCCGCACCTTGGCGAGCGCCGCCGCGTCGGCCTCCTTGTCCCGGCTCGGCACGTGCGCGGCCATCCCGCCGATCGCGTGGGCGCCCCGCCGGTGGCAGGTGCGCACCAGCAGCTCGGTGTAGGCGCGCAGGAAGGGGGCCGTCATGGTGACCTTGGCCCGGTCGGGGAGGACGAAGTCGGGGCGGTGCGCGAAGTTCTTGATGACGCTGAAGAGGTAGTCCCAGCGGCCCGCGTTGAGCCCGGCGCTGTGCTCGCGCAGCTCGTGGAGGATCTCCTCCATCTCGAAGGCCGCGGTGATCGTCTCGATGAGGACGGTCGCGCGGACCGTGCCTCGCGGGATGCCCAGCAGGTCCTGGGCGAGGACGAACACGTCGTTCCACAGGCGGGCTTCGTAGCGGTTCTCGAGCTTGGGCAGGTAGAAGTAGGGCCCGCCCCCGGCGTCGATCTGCCGCTGTGCGCAGTGGAAGAAGTACAGGCCGAAGTCCACGAGCGCGGCGGGGGCGGGGCGGCCGCCGACGGTGAGGTGCTCCTCCGTGAGGTGCCAGCCGCGCGGGCGCACCATGATGGTCGCGAGCCGGTCGCCCAGCTCGTACCGCTTGCCCCCGGGCGCGGTGAAGTCGATGCGCCGCTCGACGGCGTCGAGCAGGTTCAGCTGGCCGGTGACGACGTTGTCCCAGGTGGGCGAGGTGGCGTCCTCGAAGTCGGCCATCCACACCTGAGCGCCGGAGTTGAGCGCGTTGACGGTCATGCGCCGCTCGGGCGGTCCGGTGATCTCCACCCGGCGGTCGGTCAGGCCCGGCGCGGGCGGTGCGACGCGCCAGACCGGGTCGGTGCGGACGGCGGAGGTGACGAGGGGGAAGTCGAGGGCCGCGCCGGAGGCGAGGAGCAGGGCGCGGCGGCGGCGCTCCCGGAGCAGTTCGGTGCGCCGGCCGGCGAAGGCCGTGACGAGGCGGCCGGTGAAGTCCAGCGCCTCGGGCGTGAGGATCTCGTCGTGGCGGTGGCCGGGCGGGCCGAGGACCTCGACGCGGGCGGTCAGTTCGGTGGTGGGCATGCGGGGTCTCCATCGGCGGAGCGGCGGGGGCCGGGCGAGGACGGTCGTCCGGCCCCCGCCTGGACGTGAACCGGCGTGCGCACGCGCGTGACGCCGTGGTCCGGCCCGGGACCGGGCCGGGTGGGGCCGGCCCGCACCCGGCACGGGGCGGGCCGGGGCGCTCCTAGTGGAACTGCTCCTCCTCGGTGGAGCCGGTCAGCGCGGTGGTGGAGGAGGCGGGGTTGACGGCGGTCGAGACCAGGTCGAAGTAGCCGGTGCCGACCTCGCGCTGGTGCCTGACCGCGGTGAAGCCGTCGGCCTGGGCCGCGAACTCGCGCTCCTGCAGGTCGACGTAGGCGGTCATGCCGTGCTCCGCGTAGCCGCGGGCGAGGTCGAACATGCCGTGGTTGAGGGAGTGGAAGCCGGCCAGGGTGATGAACTGGAAGCGGTAGCCCATCGCCCCGAGCTCGCGCTGGAACTTGGCGATCTGGTCGTCGTCCAGGGCCGCCTTCCAGTTGAACGAGGGCGAGCAGTTGTAGGCCAGCATCTTGCCGGGGAAGCGGGCGTGGAGGGCCTCGGCGAACTCGCGGGCCTGGGCCAGGTCCGGGGTGCCGGTCTCGACCCAGATGAGGTCGGCGTAGGGGGCGTAGGCCAGGCCGCGGGCGATCACGGGCGCCATGCCGTTCTCGACCCGGTGGAAGCCCTCCGCCGTGCGCTCGCCCGTGCAGAACCGTGCGTCGAGCTCGTCGACGTCGCTGGTGAGGAGGGTGGCGGCGAGGGCGTCGGTGCGGGCCACGATCAGGGTGGGGACGTCGGCGATGTCGGCGGCGAGGCGGGCCGCGTTGAGGGTGCGGATGTGCTGGGCGGTGGGGACGAGGACCTTGCCGCCGAGGTGGCCGCACTTCTTCTCGGAGGCGAGCTGGTCCTCGTAGTGGATGCCGGCCGCACCGGCCGCGATCATCGCCTTGGTGAGCTCGAAGGCGTTCAGGGGGCCGCCGAAGCCGGCCTCGGCGTCGGCGACGACCGGCGCGAGCCAGTCGACGGCCGTGTCGGTGCCCTCGGCGGTGGCTATCTGGTCGGCGCGCAGCAGGGCGTTGTTGATGCGCCGCACCACCTGCGGCACCGAGTTGGCGGGGTAGAGGCTCTGGTCGGGGTAGGTGTGCCCGGCCTGGTTGGCGTCGGCGGCGACCTGCCAGCCGGACAGGTAGATCGCCTGCAGGCCGGCCCGCACCATCTGCACGGCCTGGCCGCCCGTGAGGGCGCCGAGCGCGTGGATGTAGTCGCGCTCGTGCAGCTGCCGCCACAGGCGCTCGGCGCCGCGGCGGGCCAGCGTGTGCTCCTCGCGGACGCTGCCGGACAGCTGGACGACGTCCTCCGCGCTGTAGGTGCGCTCGATGCCCTTCCAGCGGGGGTCCGTTGCCCACCGCTGTGCGAGTGCTTCCGCCGCCGTCTGTGCCTGCGCCATGATCGTCTCCCGGTGTCGCGCTCCGGACCGTGTCCTGGACCGCGTCGAAGTTCTGTCGATACTGCGAAGTTCTGTCAATCCTGCGAAGGGAAGCCGCTCCCCCTGGAACGTCATGGCCCGCCGTGCCTCGCCCGGGTGCGCAAAGGCTTGCCCGCCGTGGTTCCGGCTGAGTTCCGCCTTGGCTCCGGCTGGGTTCCGTCGGGCCGCATCACGACTCTGGCAGTGGCACTGCGTGCCATCAAGCGTGGCCTTCTGCCAAGTGTTGCGAATCTTCTCCGCACGTTCCGCCAAGTCTGCGAAGGTTCAATTCCCAAGGTTCAATTCCCATCGCATCCCATCGGAACGCGGACAGGAGTCGACGGTGAGCAAGACGTATGCGGGAGCCCGGCTGCGCAGGCTGCGCGAGGAACGGCGGCTCAGCCAGGCCGAGTTCGCCCGCGTCCTGGCCATATCCCCGAGCTACCTGAACCAGATGGAGCACGACTCCCGGCCGCTGACCGTCCCCGTCCTGCTGCGCCTGACCGAGGCGTTCGGCATCGACCCCGCCTTCTTCTCCGAGACCGGCACCACCCGCGTCCTCGCCGACCTGCGGGAAGCACTCGCCGACGAGATCGCCGGCGCCCGGGTCTCCCCGTCGGACCTGTCCGAACTCGCCTCCCGCCTGCCCGCGGTCGCCGCCGTCCTGATCGATCTCGGCCGCCGCAACCAGGCCCTGACCGAGCGCCTGGCGGAGGCCGCGGACGGCCGGGGCGGGAGCGGCGGCACCGGCCCGGCCTCACCCCGCTCCCCCCACGAGGAGATCCGGGAGTTCTTCTACCGCCGCCAGAACTACCTCCACGACCTCGACATCGCCGCCGAGGAGCTGGCCGCCGGCCTCGGCGTCCGCCCCGGCGGAGTGCTCCCGGCCCTGACCGCGCGCCTCACGCAGCGGCACGCCGTACAGCTCGTCGCGGACTCCGGCCGCCTGCACCACTACGATCCGCAGCGCCGGACCCTGCACCTCTCCGGCCGGCTCCGCCCCGGCCAGCGGGCCTTCCGGATGGCCACGCAGCTGGCCCTGCTGGAGTTCGCCGGGGAGCTGTCCGCGCTCGCCTCGCAGGACTACGACGAGGGCTCCACCACGTGGTCGCTCGCGCGGATCGGCATCGCC
Organism: Streptomyces roseifaciens; assembly: GCF_001445655.1. Classification (NCBI taxonomy): domain Bacteria; kingdom Bacillati; phylum Actinomycetota; class Actinomycetes; order Kitasatosporales; family Streptomycetaceae; genus Streptomyces; species Streptomyces roseifaciens. Next base: position 1,581,067 of record NZ_LNBE01000003.1, on the reverse strand, counting down.
AACTACGTGGCCGCCGCGCTGATCCTGCCGTACGGCACCTTCCACGCGACGGCCGAGGAGCTGCGCTACGACGTCGAACGGCTCACCGACCACTTCGGCGTCGGCTACGAGACCGTCTGCCACCGGCTCAGCACGCTCCAGCGGCCGCGGCTGCGGGGCGTGCCCTTCTCGTTCGTCCGGGTCGACCGCGCCGGCAACATGTCCAAGCGCCAGTCCGCGACCGGCTTCCACTTCTCCCGCGCGGGCGGCACCTGCCCGCTGTGGAACGTCTACGAGGCCTTCGCCGCCCCGGGCCGCATCCACGTGCAGATCGCCGCCATGCCGGACGGGCAGCGCTACTTGTGGACCGCCCGCACCGTCACCCGCCAGCGCGGCGGCTGGGGCGAGCCCGGCAAGACCTTCGCCATCGGGCTCGGCTGCGAGATCCGGCACGCCTCCCGGCTCGTCTACTCCGACGGCCTCGACCTCGGCAACGCCTCCGCCGCCACGCCCATCGGCATGGGCTGCCGCATCTGCGAACGCCTCGACTGCCCGCAGCGGGCCGTACCCCCGCTCGGCCGCCCCCTGGCGATCGACGAGAACAGCAGCACGTTCGTGCCGTACCCGGTGGCGGACAAGTGATCACGCCGGGGGTGGACTTACTAGGACGTCCAACTATATGTTCGTGACCAAGGCCCGCGGTGCAGGGAAGCCGGTGTGATTCCGGCACGGTCCCGCCACTGTGACCGGGGAGTGTGCCGTCGACAGCACGCCACTGACGAGATGCGTCATTCGTCGGGAAGGCTGGCGGCGCGCGGTGATCCGGGAGTCAGGATACCGGCCGCGGGGTGTTCCGTGTTGTCCACGAGGATGGAGCAGACACGCATGGCACCGGTCCGTACTCACGACCCTGGTGATCCGGCGGAGCGCGCACACCTGTCCGCGCACCCGTAGCTCCCGGCGGAGCCGCGAAGCCCCATGCCCATCCCCGGATCTCACCTGACCTGACGAGAGCAGGCTTCCATGGTCCGTGAACTGACACATTTCATCGGCGGCAAGCACACCCCCGGAACGTCGGGGCTCTTCGCCGACGTGTACGACCCCAACACCGGCGCCGTGCAGGCCCGGGTGCCCCTGGCCGGGCGCGAGGACACCGCGGCCGCGATCGCCGACGCGGCGGCCTCGCAGCCGGAGTGGGGCGAGTGGAACCCGCAGCGCCGGGCCCGCGTCCTGCTGAGGTTCCTGCAGCTGGTCGAGGGCGAACGGGAGACCCTCGCCCGCCTGTTGTCGGCCGAGCACGGCAAGACGATCGCCGACGCCCACGGCGACATCCAGCGCGGCCTGGAGGTCGTCGAGTTCGCCGCCGGAATCCCGCACCTGCTCAAGGGCGAGTTCACGGACAACGCGGGCACGGGCATCGACGTCCACTCGCTGCGCGGCCCCCTCGGCGTCACCGCCGGCATCACCCCCTTCAACTTCCCCGCGATGATCCCGCTGTGGAAGGCCGCGCCCGCGATCGCCTGCGGGAACGCCTTCGTCCTCAAGCCCTCCGAGCGCGACCCGTCCGTACCGCTGCGGCTCGCGGAGCTCTTCCTCGAAGCGGGCCTGCCCCCGGGCGTGTTCAACGTGGTCAACGGCGGCAAGGAGGCCGTCGAGACCCTGCTGGAGGACCCCAGGGTCCAGGCCGTCGGCTTCGTCGGATCCACGCCGATCGCGGCGCACATCTACGCCACCGCGGCCGCCCGCGGCAAGCGCGCCCAGTGCTTCGGCGGTGCCAAGAACCACATGATCGTGATGCCGGACGCCGACCTCGACCAGGCCGCGGACGCCCTGATCGGCGCCGGGTACGGGTCGGCGGGCGAGCGCTGCATGGCGATCTCCGTGGCCGTCCCCGTCGGCGAGGAGACCGCCGACGCCCTGGTCGCCAAGCTCAAGGAGCGCATCGGCGCGCTGCGCATCGGCCGCTCCGACGACCCGGACGCCGACTTCGGCCCGCTGGTGAGCCGGGACGCCCTCGACCGCGTGCGCCGCTACGTGGACATCGGCACCACGGAGGGCGCCGAACTGGTCGTCGACGGGCGCGGCTTCGTCCTGCCCGGCCACGAGAACGGCTTCTTCGCCGGGGCCACGCTCTTCGACCGCGTCTCCACCGGCATGCGGATCTACCGGGAGGAGATCTTCGGACCGGTGCTCTGCGTCGTCCGCGCCGCCGGCTACGAGGAGGCCCTGCGGCTGCCCAGCGAGCACCCGTACGGCAACGGCGTGGCGATCTTCACCCGGGACGGGGACACCGCCCGGGACTTCACCCGGCGGGTGAACACCGGCATGGTCGGCGTCAACGTGCCCATCCCCGTACCGGTGGCGTACCACACCTTCGGCGGCTGGAAGCGCTCCGGCTTCGGCGACCTCAACCAGCACGGGCCGGACGCGATCCGCTTCTACACCCGTACCAAGACCGTCACCTCGCGCTGGCCCTCCGGGGTCAAGGAGGGCGCGAGCTTCACCATCCCCACGATGCGATGACGGCGATGACCGGCACCATGCTCTCCGGCGAGCAGCTCGCGATCGCCGAGACGACGCTCGACTTCGCCGAGGAACACCTCGCCCCGCACGCCGTCGCCTGGGACCAGGGCAAGCACTTCCCCGTCGACGTCCTGCGCAAGGGCGCGGACCTGGGGCTCGGCGGCGTCTACGTCCGCGAGTCCTCCGGGGGCTCCGGACTGACCCGCTCCGACGGCGTCGTCGTCTTCGAGACCCTGGCCACCGGCTGCCCCTCGATCGCCGGCTACCTCTCCATCCACAACATGGTCGCCTGGATGATCGACCGCTACGGCGACGAGGCCCAGCGCGCCCGCCTGCTCCCGGCGTTGTGCTCCATGGACTTCCTGGGCAGCTACTGCCTCACCGAACCGGGCGCCGGATCCGACGCGGCCGCACTGCGCACGCGCGCCCGGCGCGACGGCGACCACTACGTCCTCACGGGCGTCAAGCAGTTCATCTCCGGCGCCGGCACCTCGCAGGTCTACATCGTCATGGCCCGCACCGGCGAGCCCGGGCCCCGGGGCGTCACGGCCTTCGTCGTCGAACGCGACGACCCCGGGCTGTCCTTCGGCCCCGACGAGAAGAAGATGGGCTGGAACGCCCAGCCCACCCGCCAGGTGGTCCTCGACGGCGTGCGCATCCCGGCCGGCCGCCGGCTCGGCGCCGAGGGCGACGGCTTCCGCATCGCCATGCACGGGCTCAACGGCGGCCGGCTCGGCATCGCCGCCTGCTCCCTCGGCGGGGCGCAGAGCGCGCTCCACCGCAGCCTGGCGTACCTCGCGGACCGCGAGGCGTTCGGGGCCCCGCTGCTCGACGCGCAGGCCCTGCAGTTCAGGCTCGCCGACATGGCGACCGAGCTGGCGGCCGCCAGGGCGCTCGTCCGCCAGGCGGCGGACGCCCTGGACCAGGGCCTCCCGCAGGCCGCACAGCTGTGCGCGATGGCCAAGCGGTTCGCCACCGACACCGGCTACGCGGTGGCCGACAGCGCCCTCCAGCTGCACGGCGGCTACGGCTACCTCAGCGAATACGGCATCGAGAAGATCGTCCGCGATCTCAGGGTGCACCGGATCCTGGAAGGAACGAACGAGATCATGCGCCTGATCGTGGCCCGCGGACTCACGGAGGCCGTGCGATGACGGCGGACGGCACCGACAGCGTCCTGCTGCGCACCGAGGGGCGCGCGGCGTACGTCACCCTCAACCGCCCGAAGGCCCTCAACGCCCTCACCCACTCCATGGTGCGCTGCATCGACGAGGCCCTGGCCGAATGGGAGAAGGACCCCGCCGTCGAGACGGTGGTCGTCACCGGGGCGGGCGAGCGGGGGCTGTGCGCGGGCGGCGACATCCGGTCCATCCACGAGGACGCGCGTACCGGAGGGTCGGCGTCGGCGGACTTCTGGCGGGACGAGTACCGGCTCAACGCCCTGATCGCCCGCTACCCCAAGCCGTACGTGGCCGTCATGGACGGCATCGTCATGGGCGGCGGGGTCGGCGTCTCCGCGCACGGCAGCGTGCGGATCGTCACCGAGCGCTCGCGCGTGGCCATGCCCGAGACGGGCATCGGCTTCGTCCCCGACGTCGGCGGCACGTACCTGCTCGGGCTGGCCCCCGGCGAGCTGGGCACCCATCTGGCCCTGACCGGTGCGGTGGTGGGTGCGGCGGACGCCTTGTTGTGCGGGCTTGCGGACCACTACGTCCCGTCGGAGCTGCTGCCCGAACTGGTCGCAGGCCTGGCTCAGGCCCCCGTGCACGACGTCCTCGCCGCGCACGTCCGTCAGGCGCCGCCCGGCGTGCTGGACGCCCAGAGGCAGTGGATCGACCGCTGCTACGCGGCCGACACGGTGGAGGAGATCGTGGACCGGCTGCAGGGCAGCGGCGTCCCCGAAGCCCGGGAAGCCGCCGGCACGCTCGCCGCCAAGTCGCCCACCGCCCTGAAGGTCACCCTGGCCGCCCTGCGCCGTGCACGGGAGCTCGGGCCCCTGGAGCGGGTCCTGGAGCAGGAGTACCGCGTCTCCTGCGCCGCGCTGGTCTCGCCGGACCTCGTCGAGGGCATCCGGGCCCAGGTGATCGACAAGGACCGCAGCCCCCGGTGGTCCCCCGCCACGCTCGCCGAGGTGAGCGCAGCGGACGTGGCCCGGTTCTTCGCACCGCTCGGCGGGCGGGAGCTCCGCCTCGCCGCCGGTGACTCCCCGCAGGAGGTGCCCTGGTGAGCAGCAGCGTCGTCGGTTTCATCGGACTCGGTCACATGGGCGGGCCCATGGCCGCCAACCTCGTCAAGGCCGGTCACCGCGTCATCGGCTACGACCTGGTGCCCGGCCTGCGTGCCGCGGCGGCGGACGCGGGCGTCGAGACCGCCGCGTCGGCCGCGGAGGCCGCCGCGGGCGCTGACGTGGTGATCACCATGCTGCCCGCCGGCCGTCACGTCCTCGCCCTCTACGGGAGCGAGGGGCTCCTCGCCGCGGCGAGGCCCGGCACGCTGTTCGCCGACTGCTCCACCATCGACGTCGCCGACGCCCGGGCCGCGCACGAGGCCGTGCTCGCCGCCGGTCACCGGCCGCTGGACGCCCCGGTCTCCGGGGGCGTCGTGGGCGCCGAGGCCGGCACCCTCACCTTCATGGCCGGCGGGGAGGCGGCCGACTTCGCCCGCGCGGAACCACTGCTGCTGGCGATGGGGAAGAAGGCCGTGCACTGCGGAGGCGCGGGTGCGGGGCAGGCCGCCAAGATCTGCAACAACATGATCCTGGGCATCTCGATGATCGCGGTGAGCGAGGCGTTCGTCCTGGGCGAGAGCCTGGGCCTGAGCCATCGGGCCCTGTTCGACGTGGCCTCCACCGCGTCCGGCCAGTGCTGGGCGCTGACGGTGAACTGCCCCGTGCCGGGCCCGGTCCCGGGCAGCCCTGCCAATCGCGACTACGCGCCCGGGTTCGCCGCCCCGCTGATGGCGAAGGACCTCGGGCTCGCGGCGAACGCGGCCCGCGCGGGCGGCGTCGACGCGGAGCTGGGCCTGCGGGCAGCACGGACGTACGCGGAATTCGCGGAGGGCGAGGGAGAGGGCCAGGACTTCTCCGGAATCGTGCGAGCGATACGCCGCCGCTCGGAACCGTCCATGACGCAGAACGGAACCCCGGAATGACCAACACCACCGACCACTCCTACGAGACCGTCCTGGTCGAACGCAAAGGCCGCACCGCCCTCCTCACCCTCAACCGCCCGAAGGCCCTCAACGCCCTCAATCTGCAGGTGATGAACGAGGTCGTGGCCGCGACCGAGGCCCTCGACCGCGACCCGGACGTGGGCTGCATCGTCCTCACCGGCTCCGAGAAGGCCTTCGCCGCGGGCGCCGACATCAAGGAGATGCGCCCGCAGAGCTACATGGACATGTACCTCAGCGACTGGTTCACCGCCTGGGACCGGCTCGCACAGCTCCGTACCCCCACCGTTGCAGCCGTCTCCGGCTACGCCCTCGGCGGCGGCTGCGAGCTGGCGATGCTGTGCGACATCCTGCTCGCCGCCGACACCGCGGTCTTCGGCCAGCCGGAGATCAAGCTCGGCGTCATCCCGGGCATCGGCGGCTCGCAGCGGCTGACCCGCGCCGTCGGCAAGGCCAAGGCCATGGAGCTGTGCCTGACCGGCCGCACCATGGACGCCGACGAGGCCGAGCGCGCCGGCCTCGTGTCGAGGGTCGTGCCCGCCGGCGAGCTCCTCTCCGAAGCGCTGGCGGTCGCCGAGACCGTGGCGGGCATGTCGGCTCCCGTCGCGATGATGGCCAAGGAAGCCGTCAACCGGGCCTTCGAGACCACGCTCGCCGAGGGCGTCCGCTTCGAACGCCGGCTGTTCCACGCGGTCTTCGCGACCGCGGACCAGAAGGAGGGCATGGCCGCCTTCGTGGACAAGCGCCCGCCGGAGTTCACCAACCGGTAGACGCATGCACTCGCGCTAGTGTGCGCATGTGAGTCTTTATGTAGTCGTGGGATTCGGGCCCGCCGGGGCGGCCACAGCCCGGCTGCTGGCCGGGCAGGGCCATGCGGTACGGGTCGTCACCAAGTCGGGGCGGAGCCCGGAACCCGGCATCGAGCACGTCGCGCTCGACGCCACGGACGGCGAGCGGCTGGCCGAGGCGGCGCAGGGCGCGAGCGCCGTCTTCGGCTGTGCCGCGCCGCCGTACCACCGCTGGGCGGGCGACTGGCCACCGCTGGCCTCGTCGCTCTGCGCGGCGGCCGAGGCCACCGGGGCGGTCCTGGTCCTGCTGGGCAACCTCTACGGCTACGGCCCGGTGGCGGGTCCCCTGACCGAGCAGCTGCCGCTCGCCGCGACCGGCCCCAAGGGGAAGGCGCGCGCCGCCGTCTGGGAGCAGGCCCGGACCCTGCACGAGCAGGGCCGCATCAAGGCGGTCGAGGTGCGGGCCTCGGACTTCTTCGGCCCCGGCGTGACCGACGGCGGGCACCTGGCCGCGCGGGTCGTGCCCCGCCTGCTGCGCGGCAAGCCGGTCTCCGTCCTCGGGGACCCGGACGCCCCGCACAGCTGGACCTATCTGCCCGATGTGGCCCGGGCCCTGGCCGAGGTCGCGAGCGAGGAACGGGCCTGGGGAAAGGCCTGGCACGCCCCGACGGAACCCGCCCTGTCCACCCGCGAGATGACCGCCCGCCTGGCCGCCCAGGCGGGATCGGGCCCGGTCGTGGTGCGCGGGCTCTCACCGGCGGTGCTGGGCGTCGCGTCCCTCTTCTCCCCGCTCCTCCGCGAACTGAAAGAGATCCGCTACCAGTTCGACCGCCCGTTCGTGGTGGACTCGAGCGCGTACGAAGCCGGATTCACGGTACGGGCCACACCGCTCGACGAGCAGATCAAGGCGACGGTGGCCTGGTGGCGCGAACGCCGCTGATGCGGCCGCTCTCCTGCCCGTGACCGCCCAGGCGCAGGTCGGGGCGGCCGTCCGTCCCGGCGCCGGGCTGCCCGTCGAAGCCGGGAAAGACCGGGAGGATCCTGCTCAGCCCGCTGGCCTTCAGCGCCCGGGCGACGGCGGGGCACGGTGCGACGAGGCAGAGGTCGCCGCCGGAGTACCGGGCGCAGCGGGCGGTGGCGACGAGCAGCCCGAGGCCCAGGGCATCACAGGAGGTGACGCCGGACAGGTCGAGGACCAGCCGGCTTCCGGGCCTGTGGGACACGTGCAGGAGGCGCTCGCGCAGCCTCGGGACCCCGGAGAGGTCCAGCCTTCCACGGACCACGAGCACGCGGTCCCGTGGGCCGCCGGAGGGCGGGGAGTGCCAGTGCGAAGCGGACACTCGCCCGCCTGCCCCTCGGGGAACTTCTGCGGGGGCGGGGACGGTCGTGCGCTCTACGGGCACCACGTGCCTCCTCGGAGCGGATCACATCTCGATGCTGCCGAGGGCTGGGGCCTCACCGCGCAGCCTAGTCCTGCCCGCACGTCACGAACAGGGCTGCACGGAACGGCCCTTGAGCCGTGCCGGGCGGCGGGGGCACTTCGGACCCCGCGCCACGCGCTGCCCTGACTTTCAGGTCTGCGGGGTGCTGCCGGTGTCGATGAGGATCTGCTCGGCTTGGGTGACGTTGTCGGCCCGTACGGCTCTGGCCATGGCGGCCTGTGCCGCGTCGGGTGTCGCTTCGGGCGGGACCACCAGCAGGGCGAAGTGATCGTTGTCGCCCCGGGTGATGAGGACCGTGTCGTCACCGACGGGAAAGGAATCGAGGTGGACGACCTGGTCGTCGACGGTCAGCCGTGCGGGGAGCTCCTCCCAGGCGCTCGTGTCCAGACCGACGCGCGTGATGGGGCCGAGGTGCTCGGTGAGGGCGGTGATCAGGCCGGGAAGCTCGGCGCCGATGTCGCGGGAGCGCGGCCACCACGCGCCGTCCAGGATTCCTCCGCGCTCCTGCGTGGTCTCCAGGCGCAGGAGCGCCGTCCCGGGTTTCACGGCTTGGTGAATTGCGTCCGGCAGCAGCCTGTGAAGGCGTGGGGTGTCGGGATCGGCCATGGTGTGCTCGCCTGTCTCCGGGAATTCGGCGCATCCATTCGTCGTCCGGGGTGCGTCGCAGTGACCGGGCGAAGCGCTCGCGATATCCCCACCGTACTCCGCGGGCCCGGCGGCAGGCTCGCCGACCGGGCCGGGTACACGCCCGCACTCCCCGGAGAAACGCCTGGTCGCAGATGCTCTCGGAAGCGCCGACCGGAGTAGGGTGGGAAGACCGGGAGCACTTCGTACACCGGCTTCCAAGCAGGTGTCGTTCCCGGCGAGCCATCGTGCCGGGCAGTCGACGACGAGCCCGGGGGCAGGTCGGCATCATGACCGTGACCATCGACCGTACGGCCGCTGACGAGCGTGCCCCTTCGCCACCCGCCCGCCTGTCCCCGACACCGGGAACGACGCCGGTCCTGCTGGACGGCGCCTGGTGGCCCCGCTCGCGCGGCCTCTCCCGCGAACTCCCCGCACCAGCGGTGGACGACGCGGTGGATGCACAGGACAGCGTAGAGAGGTGGGAGACGGACGGCGGGACCGCGCCGTCACCGGCCGGAAGCCCGGTCGGAGCCTCCCTCTCCGCCCGAGGGATGTGAGAACCGTGGAGGCTGCCGTCACCCTGGCCGTGATCCTCATCGTGATCGCCGTCGGAGCCCGCCTGATCCACCGGCTCAACGCCCAGCACGACGAAAGGATCGCGAGCTTCCGCTACAGCGGCGTCCTGCCGTGGCGCGACGGCAGCAGCCGCAACCGCCCCCGGTCGCCGGTCGACCCCGCCGGACCTCTCCTCGCCCGCATCCGCCGCGAGCAACCGCACGGGGAGCGCCGGCGACCCCGGTTCTTCTCCGGCCGGGGGCGGTGACGATGACGTCCGCACGCCCGGCACCCACACCCACCCCCACACCGGCGAATCCGGTGCCGCCGGTGGGGTGCGCCGACGTTCGCGTCGTCGCCGCGTCCCCCGAGACCGCCCGCCGTGTCGCGGAAGTCCTCCGGCACTGCTTCGACTCCACCGAGCAACGCAGCTACCCGGCCGGCCGCGAAGGCGGCACCCGGCTCCACCTCACCGTGGACACCACGCATCCCGCCGGACCCGCACAGTCCTGGCTGACGACCAGCAGGCCGACGGCCGCCGACCGCTCGCAGGACGACGGGGCCTGACCCGGACGACGGGGCCCGACTCAGCGAAGGCGGCACACCATTCCGTAGAGCAGCTTCTCAAGCTCGCTTCCCGGATCGTCTCCTTGCGGGCGCTCCGTGTCGGCCGACGGATCGAAGCGCCAGCGATGCACCGGAACAAGC